>NZ_JBEPCY010000048.1:0-48019 GCF_040299965.1 Streptomyces sp. NPDC000594
AGGGAGTCCATGCGGAGCATCGGCGACCGACGACAACATCGCGAGTGTGCGTGCCAGGGCTCGGCCGGCAGACGGGACTTTGAAGACACGACCTAGAGCCGATGCCCGGCCGACACCCGGCCGGGGGTCGGGCCCGGACGGGGGTCGGGCCCGGCCTCCGGTGTCCGGGCTCTCCGACTCAGGTCACTAGAGCCGGTTCAGCTCCCAGAGGCGCCAGACGCCGGTGCCGTCGGTCAGATACTGCGAGCCCCCGACACCCCGGTTGCTCAGGACGTACTCGGTCCGCTGCCAGAGCGGCAGCATCGGCACATCCTTGGCGATCTCGCGCTGCATCTCCTTGAAGGCCGAGGTGGCGCGCGAGCGCCGTTCGTACTGCTGGGTCCGGGCGATCAGCCGGTCGACGGTGTCATTGCGATAACCGTTGTGGAGGACGGAGTTCCGGCCGACGAGGGGCTGGGTGAAGCTGTCCGGGTCGTTGAAATCGGAGAACCAGCCGATGAGGAAGGCGTCGTACCGGCCGTCGGTGAAACGGCGCTGGTACGTGGTCCACTCGGCGGAGGCGGTACGGACCTCGAAGAGCCGGCTCGCCTCCAGCTGCCGCTTCACCTCGGCCGCCTCCTTGGCGGGCGAGGTGTCCTCCCAGTACCCCAGGGTGATCTTCACCGGGGTCTCGATGTTCGCCTCCTGGAGGATCTTCCGGGCCCGGTCGATGTTCCCCTCGGGATAGGTGTCGAAGAACGGGTTGCTGTGGGCGAGGACCCCCTGGGGGATCAGCGAGTACAGCGGCTGCACGGTGGAGCGGTGGACCCGGCGGGCCAGCGTGCCCCGGTCGACCACGGTGGCGATGGCCTGGCGCACGGCGGTCTCCGCCGTCGGTTTCCCGGGTTTCAGGCTGAAGACGAGATTGCGGATCTCCGGGCTCCGGGCCTCGCTCACCCGCAGATCGGGATCGCTGGGGTTCAGCTCCGCGAGGGTGTCCGCCGGGAGCTGCCGGTGGATGACGTCCAGCCCGCCGGACTTCCATGCCTTGGCGAGGGCGTCGGAGGTGGGGTGGTAGCGCACCTCGACGGGGCCGCCGGTCTTTCTGACCGCGCCCCGGTAGTCGGGGTTGGGCTCCAGCCGGGCGCGCTTGCCCTGCTCGTACCGCTTGAGGAGATAGGGGCCGGAGCCGGTGACCGAGGTGCCCTTGCGGAGCCGGTCCTCGGGATAGTCGTCGCTGTCCACGATGGAACCGGCTCCGGTGGCCAGTTTCTGGGGGAAGGTGGCATCCCCCTTATGGAGCTGGAAGGTCACCTTCCGGCCCTGGGCCGAGACGCTCTTCAGATTGGCGAAGAGCCCGGCGGGACCCTGCTTCGACTTGATCCGCAGCATCCGCTCGAAGGAGTACTCCACATCGGCCGCGGTGACCTCGCCGCCGCCCGCGAAGCGCAGTCCCGGACGGAGTTCGCACCGGTAACTCTTCAGCCCGCCGCCGGTGAAGGCGCACTTCTCGGCGGCGTCCGGGACGGGCGTCGGGCTCCCGGCCCGGAAGGTCAGCAGTGACTGGAAGACATTGCTGTAGAGCGCCCAGGAGCCCGCGTCATAGGCGCCCGCCGGGTCGAGGGAGGTGATCACATCACTGGTGCCGACGGTGATCGGCCCCTCGCTCCCCTCCCCCGGCGCCAACGTCAGCCAGCCGCCGACGGCCACGGCGGGCACCACCACCGCGCTTGTGATCCATACGCGCGGACGCGTCCAGTGCATGATCGGTAGTCCCCTTCAAGCCACTCGGGCAGGAATAGGGGATGAAACCACTGCGGCTCCAGGATGCCCAGAGCCGAAATGGGCCATTCACAACGCGTGTCGGGATGACTAGGGTTGGCGGGATGCGAGCTGGACAATCGTGACGTCCGACTCTGCTCCGACGCGCACCGGCGGACCCCAGGCGCCCGCGCCCCGGGTGACATAGAGCTGGGTGTCGCCGTGGCGCTCCAGTCCGTACACCGTGGGGTTGGCCAGTTCGGCGACATAGTTGCCGGGCCACAGCTGTCCACCGTGGGTATGGCCGGAGAGCTGGAGGTCGATGCCGTGCTCATCGGCGTCGTGGACCAGGATGGGCTGGTGCGCCAGAAGGACGGAGGCACGGGAGCGGTCCCGGCCGCGGAGGGCCTTGGCGAAATCGGGTCCGTGTCCCACGGACTCGCCCTGGACGTCGTTGACCCCGACGAGATCGAATCCGGCGGCGATCTCGACCCGCTCGTTCTCCAGCGGGGTGAGGCCGAGTTCGCGGACCCGGTCCACCCACTCCCCCGCGTGGGAGTAGTACTCGTGGTTGCCGACCACATAGAAGGAGCCATGGGGGGCGCGCAGCTGGGCGAGGGGTTCGGCCTCCGGGCCGAGTTGCGAGACATCACCGTCGACCAGGTCGCCGACCATACCGATCAGATCGGGCCGGGCGGCGTTGATGGTGTCCACGACCCGCTGGGTGTGGGACCGGCTCAGGAAGGAGCCGAGGTGGATGTCACCGACCAGGGCGATCTTGAAGCCGTGGGCGGAGCGCGGCAGCTTGTCGAGGGTGACGGTGACCCGCTTCAGCGTGGGCCCGTTCAGGACTCCCCGGGTGCCGTTCCCGACGATGCCGACGGCGGCGACGGCGGCGCCCGCTCCGACGACCCGGGAGACGAAGAGCCGTCGGGAGACGGCGGCCGAGGGCTCCGGGGCGGGCTTGGTCTCCAGGAGGCCGGCGGGCGTGTCACCGGCCGGGGGTACGGAGAGGTCGGCGGCCGGGGGTACGGACGCGTCACCGGCCGGAGGTACGGAGGAGTCGGCGGGCGGGGGTACGGAGGGGTCGGCGGCCGGTGAGGCCATGGCCGGGGCGGTGGCCGGGGTGACCGTCGCCGTCCCGGGCACCGGGACGGCCTCGGCGGTCCCCGGCGCGGCGGACTTCCGGTCGCTCCGCAGCCAGATAGCCCGGACCGCCTCGCCGACCAGCAGCGCCATCACCAGATAGAGCAGCACCGCCATCCACATGTACCCCGGCCAGGCGATGAGCCGCTGGAGCCAGAAGGGCGCCTCCGCCCGGCTGGACAGCACCGCGCCCACCGACAGCACCGGCAGCACGATGACCGCCACCGTGCCGATGCGGCGGGCCGGCCCCGGTCCTTCGGTCGTGTCCCGGACGACTCTGCGCCACACATACCAGTGCGCCCCCACCACCAGGGCCAGCACAGCGACCATCACCAGTAAGACGACGGCAATCACAGACAGCTCCCTTATTCTTCACGCCGCAGAGCACGAACCCCGCGCAACCCGATGACTCCGACGGCCGTCCCCAGAATCAGGGATGTGACAGCGAGGATCAGATGAACCCAGAAGTAGCCGGTCGGCTCGTTGGCCTCATCGAACGCCAATCCGCTGCCGTCCTGCCAGAGGTTCTTGACGAAAGTGATCCAGATGACCCAGCTCCACACCCCGAAGGCGAGCAGGAACCAGGAGACGGGGCGGCTGAGCTTCATGCGCCCAGTATCCCGGGCGGTGGCGGAGCCGGTCCCTCCGGGTGGGGCCACCGGTCCTGTCCGCCCGGACGGGGTCATCGGTCGGGCCGGTCCGGACGGGGTCACCGGTCGCGTCCGTCCGGATGAGGTCATCGGTCGCGTCCGTCCGGGTGGGCTGACTCAGCGGTCCCCCCGGCGAGTCCTGAACCCGATAAGCATATTTTCCATGCTTCCCTGTACGTTCACCTGCGTGTCCGCCCTGAAGAACACCGCGAGGAGCCGCGTGAGGACGAAGGTGACGACGAGTGGGGGGACGAGTGGGGGAGGGAGGCTGCGAAGGAGCGCGGGAAGGGCCGCCCTGGTGGTCGCCACCGCCTCGCTGCTCCCGGTGCTGGCCGTCGCTCCCGCCGCCGCGGACACCCATGACGACAAGCCCAAGGGCAAGTCCGGCAGCGCGCGCAAGCAGCCGGCTCCCCCGACGGCCATGTCGACGGTGGGCGGTGCCCGGCTGGGCATGGCGGGCACCCAGGTCAGCCTGGGCACGGGCGCCCCGGTCCTGCCCAAGGATCTGACGGCGCGGTCCTGGATCGTCGCCGACGCCGAGAGCGGGGAGGTCCTGGCCGCCCACAACTCGCACTGGCGGCTGCCCCCGGCCTCCACCCTCAAGATGCTCTTCGCCGACACCCTGCTGCCCAAGCTGCCGAAGGCGACCACCCACAAGGTCTCGCCGGAGGAACTGGAGAACGTGGGCCCCGGCAGCAGTGTGGTCGGGGTCAAGGAGGGCGGGACGTACTCCATCCACGATCTGTGGCTCGGGGTCTTCCTCCGTTCGGGGAACGACGCGGTCCATGTCCTGGCGGGGCTGAACGGCGGTATGGACCTCACCGTCCGGGACATGCAGTCGCACGCCGAGGAGCTCCAGGCGCTGGACACCCAGGTGGTCTCCCCCGACGGCTACGACGCGGCGGGCCAGGTCTCCTCCGCGTACGACCTCACCCTGATCGCCCGCAGCGGGCTCCAGAAGAAGGACTTCCGGGAGTACGCCTCGACGGTACGGGCGGACTTCCCCGGCGAGGGCGAGATCGTGAACACCAACCGGCTGCTGACGGGGGACTTCGGGCTCGCCCCGTACAAGGGTCTGGCGGGGGTCAAGAACGGCAACACCACCCACGCGGGGGCGACCTTCACCGGGGTCGCCGAGCGGAACGGCAGGGTCCTGCTGGTCACCGTGATGAACCCGGAGTCCGAGGAGAACAACGCCGTCTACAAGGAGACCGAGCGGCTGCTGGACTGGGGCTTCGCGGCGACGGGCAAGGTGACCCCGGTGGGTGAGCTGGTCCCGCCGAAGTCGGCGGAGAGCGGTGGCGCGGGTCCGTCCCAGGGTGCGAGCGCGTCACCCGCGGCGGGGCGGCCGGCGGGGGCGGCAGCGGCGGCCTCGGCGTCGGCGGAGGAGCCCTCCGGCGGAATGGGGACGGCGCTGGCCATCGCGGGCGGGGTGCTGGTGGCGCTGGCGGGCGGGGTGTTCGTGGTCAACCGCCGCTGGCCGACGCACCGGGGCTGACGGGCCCCGGACCCTTGCCGGGCCCGGACACCGGCCCGGACACCGGCCCGGACGCGGGCTCGGACGCGGGCTCGGATACGGGCTCGGACGCGGGAGCGTCGGGGGCGTCGGAAGCGTCGGCGTCGGGGGTCGCCGTCCACGCGGCGCAGTAGAGCAGCAGCTTCGCCGTGAAGTTGATCCAGAGCAGCAGTGCGACCGGCACCCCGAACGCCCCGTACATGCTCTTCGAGGCGACCTCCTGCATATATCCGCTGAGCAGCAGCTTCAGCAGCTCGAACCCGACCGCGCCGATCACCCCGGCGACCAGCAGACGGGAGCGCCGCGGCCGGACCCCGGGCAGCAGGGTGAGCAGATAGAGCAGCATCAGGAACCCGGCGACGGCGGCCACCGCGAGCGCCGCGACCGCCAGCAGGACGCCGCCCGCCCCGCCCCGGTCGATGCCGAGCCGCTCGGCGCCCCAGCCGACGGCCGAGGTGCCCAGGGCGGAGGCGGTGAGCGAGGCCAGCGCGGTGCCGCCGAGGCCGAGGAGGATCCCCGCGTCCTTGACCTTGCGGAGCAGGAAGTTCCCCTGCTCCTCGCCGTCCCGGTCCCAGACCGCCCGCAGGCAGTCCCGCATGGAGCCGACCCAGCCGACACCGGTGACCAGCAGCAGGGCGCCCGCGACCAGACCGACCGTACCGGCGTTGGCGACCAGCGAACCGAGGTCCAGCTGTTCGGAGATGCCCGGCACCTGCTCCGCGATCCGCTGCTCGAAGTCGGCCAGCCGCTCCTTCCCGATCAGCCCGGCGGCCACCGCGGCGGCGACGGTGACCAGCGGGAAGAGCGCCAGAAAGCTGAGGAAGGTGATGGCGGCGGCCAGCCGGGCCCAGTGCACCCGCTCCAGCGTCTCGTAACTGCGCCAGGCGTGCGTCCGCATCAGGCGCGCCATCCCGGGTACCTTGGTCAGCCAGTCCATGGCGTACGCCTACCCCGGGAAGTTCGCAGCTCACGGGCTGCTCTGGAGAGATTCACAGGCCCGCGACCGCGCAGGCGTACATCGCCGCCCACACCAGCCCGATCACCGCGAGGGGCCGGTCCCGCAGCACCACCTCCTCGGGCTCACCCGCCGTTCCCCGGTCGGCGAAGACCGCGTACCGCAGCACGGCCAGGATGAACGCGATCATCGACAGCTGCCGCCAGGGCATCCACCCGGCTCCGGCGGCCTCCGCCTCCAGGGCCCAGAGGCAGTAGCCGAGCACCGCGACCCCGGCGGCGAGCTGCCAGACGAAGCGGAGATAGCCGGTGGTGTACTCGGTGAGCAGCGCCCGGGTCTCCCCCTTGCCGTCCGCCATCCGCACGGCCTCGGAGTACCGCTTCGCCGCGACCATGAAGAGCGCGCCGAAGCCGGTGGTGATCAGGAACCAGCGGGAGAGCGGGATGCCGAGGGCGACCCCGCCGATCATCGCCCGGGTCAGAAAGCCGGTGGTGACCACGGCCATGTCGACGACCAGCACATGCTTGAGCCGGACGCAGTAGGCGAGCTGGAGGGCGAGGTATCCGACGATCAGCACCCCGGTCAGGGTGTTGCAGAGGGTGGCGGCGCCGAGGACGGCGAGGGCGGCGAGGAGCCCGCCGGTGGTGTACGCGGCGGCCGGGGACACCTCTCCGGCGGCGACGGGCCGCCGGCACTTGGACGGGTGGGCGCGGTCGGCCTCGGCGTCGCGGGCGTCGTTGACCAGATAGACGGCGCCCGCAGCGGCGGTGAAGAGGGCGAAGAGCAGTGCGAGCCGGGCGAGGTTGGCCAGGGAGTCCAGCTGCCCGGCGGCGGCGGGGGCGGCGGCGACCAGGAGGTTCTTCACCCACTGGCGGGGGCGGGCGGTCCGCAGGAGCCCGGCGGGCAGGCCCCGGGCACGGGGCGGCGGCAGCCGACGGGAGCGGCGGGGGCGGCGGGGGCGCTCCGGCCGGTCGAGCAGGGCGGCCCCGTGCTCGGTCATGACGGCCTCCGGCCGTGCACCCAGCGCTCGCCCCGGCGGGCGGCGAGGGCGCCGAGGGCGGCTCCGGCCGCGATATCGGTGGGGTAGTGGACCCCGATGACCAGCCGGGAGAGGCACATCCCGGCGGCGAGCCAGCCGAGGGCGGCCCCCCGGGCGGGCAGCAGCGCCCCGAAGGCGACGGCCGCGGCGGTGGCGGACGCGGCATGCGCACTGGGAAACGAGTACCGCCCGAGCCCGGCCCACGTGCCCACGCCGCGCGGCACCCCGGGGAACGATGCCGACCGGTCCACGCCGGGGGCCCGCTCCCCCGGGGCCAGCGACGCGCCACCGGCACCCGGATGCCGGAAGACACCGGCCAGCCACCGGCCCACCGGGCCCGAGGGCCGGTGGCCACCCCGCGCCGACCACCCTGGGCTCGCGCCCCGGAACACTGCGGGAGACGCCACCACCCCGCCCACATCGAAGCCCCGGCCCTCCGGGGACAGCGGCCCACCGTCGGCACCCGAAGGCCGGGGATCACCGGGCCGGGGCGAAGTACCGGAGCCCCAGGGCAGGGGCCCGGCGGGCGGTGGCCGGTCGCCCCGGCCGGGGGGACCCGGGTCCAGGGACGGCGACCGGTCACCGGCGGGCGAAGGGCCGGCAGGGGAACCCGCGCCCGGGGGGCGGGGGCGGCGGGTCGCGCGTTTGAGGGCCACGCCGGTGAGATGGGCCGCGGCCACCACCGCGGTGGCGCGGAGCCAGGCGTCCCGGCGGGGGCGGTCGGCCGCCGCGCCCGCGAGCCCCGTCGTCAGCCAGAGCGCCCCGTGCTCGCCCGCGAGGGAGAGCCCGCGGGCGGCGGTGCCGACGGCGGGCAGGGCCGCACCGGCGCGGACCGCGAGGGCCAGCACTCCCCGGTCGGCCGCCGCCCAGTTCCCGTACCTCATCCGCCACCCCTTCCTGTGACCCTGACGGACGCCCGGCCCGACTCTTCTGGGCCACCCACCGACAATTCACGCCATTCTTTGATGACACTCGTTTAATCACCCATTTCGGCGAGTCCACCGATCACTACAAAAATGTGGGCATAAGCGGCGATACGGTCGCGTCTATGGCTGCTGTCGACCACCGCCCCGACCCCGCCGCCCTCCCCCCGGCGGACCCCGGCGACCCCTTCGTCACCGTCTCCGGCTGGGGCCGCACCGCCCCCACCACCGCCTCCGTCGTCCGCCCCCGCTCCCCCGAGGAGGCCGCCGAGGCGGTACGCGCCTGGGGCGCACGGGGCGGCATCGCCCGGGGACTCGGCCGGGCCTACGGCGACGCCGCGCAGAACGCGGGCGGCACGGTGCTCGACATGACCGCCCTCCACCGGGTCCGCTCCATCGACGCGGTGTCCGGGACCGTGGTCTGCGACGCCGGGATCAGCCTCCACCGGCTGATGGAAGTACTGCTCCCGCTCGGCTGGTTCGTCCCGGTGACCCCCGGGACCCGCCACATCACCGTCGGCGGGGCGGTCGCCGCCGACATCCACGGGAAGAACCACCACATCAGCGGCGCGTTCTCGCGCCATGTGCGACAGCTCGAACTCCTCACCGCCGATGGCCGGATCCACACCCTCGAACCCGGTACGGACCTCTTCGACGCGACCACCGGGGGCATGGGGCTCACCGGGGTGATCCTCTCCGCCACCCTCCGGCTGCACCCCGTGGAGACCTCACTGATGTGCGTCGACACCGAACGCGCCACCGATCTGGACGCGTTGATGGCCCGGCTCGCCGCCACCGACCACCGCTATCGCTACTCCGTCGCCTGGATCGATCTGCTCGCCCGGGGAAGGGCGCTGGGGCGCTCGGTGCTCAGCCGGGGGGAGCACGCCCCCCTGGACGCGCTGGACGCGCGCGCCCGGCGCACCCCCCTCGCCTTCCGCCCCGGACGGCTGCCCGCGCCCCCGCCGCTCCTCCCCCGGGGGCTGCTCGGCCGGACCACGGTGCGGCTGTTCAACGAGGTCTGGTACCGCGCCGCCCCCCGTACGCGGACCGGCGGACTCCAGTCACTGGCCGCCTTCTTCCACCCCCTGGACACCGTCCCGCACTGGAACCGCGTCTACGGCCGGGACGGCTTCGTCCAGTACCAGTTCGTGGTCGGACACGGCCAGGAGGAGACCCTGCGGCGGATCGTGGAGCGGATCGCCCGCCGCCGCTGCCCCTCCTTCCTCGCCGTCCTCAAGCGTTTCGGCGAGGGCGATCCCGGCTGGCTCTCCTTCCCGCTCCCCGGCTGGACCCTGGCCCTGGACATCCCCGCCGGGCTCACCGACCTCGGGCCCTTCCTGGACGAGCTGGACGAGGAGGTCGCGGCGGCCGGCGGGCGGGTCTATCTCGCCAAGGACTCCCGGCTGCGGCCGGAGCTGCTCGCCGGGATGTACCCCCGGCTCGGCGACTTCCGCGCACTGCGGGCCTCGCTGGACCCCCGGGGTGTCTTCACCTCGGACCTGGCCCGGCGCCTCGACCTCTGACCGGCGCCCCGCCCTCGCACCGAAGCACCGACGCCCCGACCCCCTGATCACCCTAGGAGCAGCAGCCATGAAGGACGCCTTCGGCACCCCGCAGTCCCTGCTCGTCCTCGGCGGCACCTCGGAGATCGGCCTGGCCGTCGCCCGCCGGCTGATCACCCGCCGCACCCGTACCGTCTGGCTCGCCGGCCGCCCCTCGGCCGAGCTGGACGGCGCGGCGGCCGGGCTGCGCGCCCTGGGCGCGGAGGTCCGTACCGTCGCCTTCGACGCCCTCGATCCGGCCTCGCACGAGGAGACCCTGGGAAAGGTCTTCGCGGAGGGCGACCTCGACATGGTGCTGCTCGCCTTCGGGATCCTCGGCGACCAGGCCAACGACGAGGGGGATCCGTCCGCCGCCGTCCGGGTGGCGCAGACCAACTACACGGGCGCCGTCTCGGCCGGGCTGGTCTGCGCGGCGGCGCTCCAGAACCAGGGCCACGGCTCCCTGGTGGTGCTCTCCTCGGTGGCGGGCGAGCGGGCCCGCCGCGACAACTTCATCTATGGCTCCAGCAAGGCGGGGCTGGACGCCTTCGCCCAGGGGCTGGGGGACGCGCTCTATGGCACCGGTGTCCATGTGATGGTGGTACGACCCGGTTTTGTGCGGACCCGGATGACCGCAGGGCTGCCCGAGGCGCCGTTCGCCACCACCCCGGAGGAGGTGGCCCTGGCGGTGGAGCGGGGGCTGCGGCGGCGCTCCGAACTGGTCTGGGTGCCCGGGTCACTGAGGGTGGTGATGGCGGCGCTGCGCCATGTCCCGAGGGCGCTCTTCCGCCGGCTGGAGGCCTGAGCGCGCCGGGGCCGTCAGGGGGCGGAGGGCGCGGGCTCGTCCACCGGTGAGCCCTGGACCGGGACCGACCCGATGCCGCCCCCGAAGGCGTACTCGCGCAGCTTCCGCCAGACCCCGTCCGGCCCCTGCTCGTACAGGGCGAACGACGCACAGCTCCAGGCCGCCTCGAAGGAGGCCAGCTCCTCATGGGCCCGGTCCATGGCCTCGTCGGCGATGGCATGAGCGACGGTGACATGCGGGTGGTACGAGAACTGCAGCTCGCGCCGGAGCGGGCCGGCGGCGTCACGGACCTGCTTCTGGAGCCAGGAGCAGGCCGCCGCGCCCTCGACCACCTTGACGAAGACCACGGGTGACACCGGACGGAAGGTCCCGGTCCCGCGCAGCCGCATCGGGAACGCCGCCGCCATGGCCGCCACCTCGGTCAGATGCGCCTCCACGGCGGGCAGCAGCGCGGGGTCGGCCTCGGTGGGCGGGAGCAGCGTGACATGGGTGGGAATGCCGTACGCGGCGGGATCACCGAAGCCCGCGCGCCGCTCCTGGAGCAGGCTGCCGTAGGGCTCCGGGACCGCGATCGAAACGCCGAGCGTTACGGTCCCCACGTCGTTCTCCTTCAGTCATCCGATGGGCGTGGGCGCGCCCATGGAACGGTGGTCACCACCGCGTGGTGGTCGTACAGCCGCCAGTGTGGCGGCTGTACGGCGGATGTGGCCAGAGGCGTTGGACACAGTGGGGAGGTCCGGCCGGCCCTGGCCCGGCCCCCGCGCCCCGGTCCGGGCGGAGGGCCGGCCGTGGTGTGCGGCGGGGCCTCAGCGCGCGGGCGGCAGGAAGCCGACCCGGTCGTACGCCGTGGCCAGGGTGGTGGCGGCGACGGCGCGGGCCTTCTCCGCTCCCTTGGCGAGCACCGCGTCCAGCTCCGCCGGGTCGTCCAGGTACTCCTGGGTACGGGCCCGGAACGGGGTGACGAACTCCACCATGACCTCGGCGAGATCGGTCTTCAGGGCCCCGTACATCTTGCCCTCGTACTCCTTCACCAGGGCCTCGATCGACCGTCCGGTGAGGGTGGAGTAGATGGTGAGCAGATTGCTCACACCGGGCTTCTCCACCGGGTCGAAGCGGATCACCGTGTCGGTGTCGGTGACGGCGCTCTTCACCTTCTTCGCGGTCGCCTTCGGCTCGTCCAGAAGGTTGATCAGGCCCTTCGGCGTCGACGCCGACTTGCTCATCTTGACCGCCGGGTCCTGGAGGTCGTAGATCTTCGCGACCTCCTTGACGATGTACGGGGCGGGCACCGTGAAGGTCGAGCCGAAGCGGGTGTTGAAGCGCTCGGCGAGGTCGCGGGTCAGCTCGATGTGCTGGCGCTGGTCCTCGCCGACCGGGACCGCGTCGGCCTGGTAGAGGAGGATGTCCGCGATCTGGAGGATCGGGTAGGTGAAGAGGCCGACGGTGGCCCGGTCGGCACCCTGCTTGGCCGACTTGTCCTTGAACTGGGTCATCCGGGACGCCTCGCCGAAGCCGGTGAGGCAGTTCATGACCCAGCCGAGCTGTGCGTGCTCGGGGACATGGCTCTGGATGAAGAGGGTGCAGCGCTCGGGGTCGAGACCGGCGGCGAGCAGCTGGGCGGCGGCGAGCCGGGTGTTGGCGCGCAGATCGGCGGGGTCCTGGGGGACCGTGATCGCGTGCAGGTCGACGACCATGTAGAACGCGTCGTGGGTCTCCTGGAGCGCCACGTACTGGCGGATCGCCCCGAGGTAGTTGCCGAGGTGGAACGAGCCCGAGGTGGGCTGGATACCCGAGAGAGCCCGGGGGCGGGAGTGCGGCGCGGCGTCACTGCGCGGGGGCACGGGCTGGGTGACGGGCGGGTGGTCTTGGGCCATGCCCCGCATTCTCTCAGGTGGGGAGGAGATCGCCGTTCGCCGGTGCGGGGGCGGCGGGGACGGTGGGGACGGCCGGTGGCGGAGCCGGAGGTCCCGGCCGTCCGGGGCCGGCCCCGATGAGACGAGGAACACACCGGGGAACGCATCGCGGACGCACCGGGGAACACACCGCGGACGCGCCTGTCCCGCGAGGTTTCCGTCTCCGGGATGCGAGCGACGATAGAACCAGGGGCGGGACATCCCGCCCATGCCGGGCGCCCTGTCTCTGCGAGATGAGGAGATCCTGTGTCTGCATCCGAGCGTGCGATCATCGCGGCCGAGGCCCACAGCGCACACAACTACCATCCGCTCCCCGTCGTCATCGCGTCGGCCGAGGGGGCCTGGATGACCGATGTCGAGGGGCGGCGCTTCCTCGACATGCTCGCCGGCTACTCGGCGCTGAACTTCGGACACGGCAACCCCCGACTGCTCGACGCCGCCAGAGCCCAGCTCGACCGGCTCACCCTCACCTCCCGCGCCTTCCACCACGACCGGTTCGCCGAGTTCTGTACGGGGCTGGCGGAGCTGTGCGGGATGGAGATGGTGCTGCCGATGAACACGGGCGCGGAGGCGGTCGAGACGGCCGTGAAGACCGCCCGTAAATGGGGGTACCGGGTGAAGGGCGTCCCCGAGAACCTGGCCAAGATCGTCGTGGCCGCCGGGAACTTCCACGGCCGGACCACCACCGTGATCAGCTTCTCCACCGATCCGGAGGCCCGCGCGGACTACGGCCCGTACACCCCCGGCTTCGAGATCGTCCCCTATGGCGACCTCACCGCGATGGACACCGCGGTCACCGCGGAGAACACCGTGGCGGTGCTGCTGGAGCCGATCCAGGGCGAGGCGGGGGTCGTGGTGCCGCCCCCGGGCTATCTGGAGGGCGTCCGCCGGATCACCCGCGAGCGGAATGTGCTCTTTGTCGCGGACGAGATCCAGTCGGGCCTGGGGCGCACCGGCCGGACCTTCGCCTGTGAGCACGAGGGGGTGGTCCCCGATGTCTATGTGCTCGGCAAGGCGCTCGGCGGCGGGGTGGTCCCGGTCTCGGCGGTGGTCTCGTCCCGGGAGGTGCTGGGGGTCTTCCGCCCCGGCGAACACGGGTCCACCTTCGGCGGCAACCCGCTGGCCTGCGCCGTCGCCCTGGAGGTGATCGCGATGCTGCGCACCGGCGAGTACCAGCGGCGCGCCACCGAGCTGGGTGAGCACCTCCACCGGGAGCTGGGGCTGCTCACCGGTACCGGTGCGGTGACCTCGGTACGGGGCCGGGGGCTCTGGGCCGGGGTCGACATCGACCCCGCGCTGGGCACCGGCCGGGAGATCTCGGAGCGGCTGATGGAGCGGGGGGTGCTGGCGAAGGACACCCATGGCTCGACCATCCGGCTCGCGCCGCCCCTGGTGATCGGGAAGGAGGATCTGGACTGGGGTCTTGAGCAGCTGAGGGCGGTGCTCTCGGGGTGAGCCCGGCAGCACCGGGGGCCGTTCGGAGCACCCGGGGTGTCGGTCGGGGTGCCCGGGGGTGTCAGAGGATCACATGCGGGAGGAAGCGGGCATAGCCGTCGGTGACCGGTCCTGCGGACTCCCGGATACCGAGCCCGGCGGCCTCGTTCTCGACCACCCAGGCGCCGAGGACGACCCGGTTGCCGTCGAAGTCGGGGAGCGGGGCCAGGGCCTGGTAGCAGCAGGGCTCGTCCCGGACGACGGGGTCGGCGCCGGGCGGATGCAGGGTGACGCCCGCGCCCTCACGGCCCAGCAGCGGCTTGGCCGCCCAGCCGCCCCGCTCCGCCAGCTCCCGGGGCCCGTCGAGATAGGCGGGGACGAGATGGGGATGGCCCGGGTTCAGCTCCCAGAGGATCGCGAGCAGCGCCTTGTTGGAGAGGAGCATCTTCCAGGCAGGCTCGATCCAGCAGGTGGAACCGGTGCCGCCGCCGTTGTCGAGGGTGTCGAGGACATGCGGACCGAACCGGTCCGTGGTCAGCCACTCCCAGGGGTAGAGCTTGAAGCAGGAGCGGATGAACCGCAGCTTCTCGTCCACGAACCGTCCGGAGATCCGGTCCCAGCCGATCCGCTCCACCGGCAGCGCCTCGGTCTCCAGACCGGCCTGCTGGGCGGTCTCGCGCAGATAGGCGACGGTCATCAGGTCCTCGCCCAGCTCGTCCCCGGCGGAGTGGGCGAAGTGCAGCGGCCCCGGGGGCAGCAGCGCGGCCTGCCGCCGCCAGGCGTCGACCAGCCGCTCATGGAGGGAGTTCCACTGGTCGGCGCCGGGGAATCGTTCCTCCATCCAGAACCACTGCGGGCTGGCCGCCTCGACCAGCGAGGTGGGGGTGTCGGCGTTGTACTCCAGGAGGGTGGCGGGCCCGGTGCCGTCGTAGCGCAGATCGAACCGGCCGTAGAGCGAGGGGAGTTCCGCCCTGCGGTGCCAGGACTCGGCCACCAGGGCGGCCAGCCGGGGGTCGGTGATGCCGAGTTCGGCGAAGCGGTCCCGGGCCACGATGTGCCCGGCGGCGGCCAGGGACATCGCGTGGAGTTCCTCGACCACCTCCTCCAGCGCCTCGATCTCGGGCAGCGAGAAGCTGTAGTAGGCGCTCTCGTCCCAGTACGGGCGGAGCGAGCCGTCGGGGAAGCGGGTCAGCGGATAGACGCAGCCCTGCTCCTCCACGATCTGCTGCCAGCCGGGGCGGGGCTCGATGGTGTGGCGTCTCATCGGGGTAGCGGTCCTGTCCGTGCCGTGACGTTTCAGCCGCCGCCGGAGCCGGAGCAGCCGAAACCGTCGCGCTCGACCGCGCTCTTGGTGAAGGAGCCGCCCTGGACGGTGCCGCCGGTGACATCGCCGCCGTAGTAGTAGCTGCCGGACCCGGTGGAGGTGCCGCACTCGTAGCTGGGCAGCTGGGCCTGGGTCAGGGGGTCGGCACAGCGCCGGTCGGGCTCGGAACCACCGCAGGAGGTGATCGTCAGCGCGAGTACCCCCATACCGCCGAGTACCACCGTGCTCGACCTCAGTCTGCGCCCCGCCATGCGGTCCCCGCCCCCGTCGCTCGCCACTGTCCGCCGATCCGCTCCATGGCGGGCCGGCGGTCGTGTCCCGCCGTCCGCATATGCCGGATCGCCCGACAGACTAGTGGGCGGCGCTCCGTTCACCGTCCACCGGTAGGAACATCACACCTTTCGCCCCCTTTGCCGTACCGCCTCACCTGTCACCTGTCATCTGTCGGCAGGACGCGGCAGAGGGCGTCCAGCGTCCCCGGCCAGGCGCTGTCCGAGGGGCCGCCGTACCCGACCACCAGCGCGTCACCGGTGGCGGGCACCTCCGGGTGGCGGAAGCCGGACAGCCCCTCCAGCGCCAGCCCCCGCCGGGCGGCGGCCCGTACGACGGCGTCCTCCGTGCCCGGCGGGAGGTCGAGCACCGCGTGCAGCCCCGCCGCGATCCCCCTGACCCCGACCCCCGGGGCGCGCTCGGCGAGGGCGGCGACCAGTTCGTCCCGGCGCCTCCGATAGCGCTGCCGCATCGCCCGGACCTGCCGGTCGTACGCGCCCGAGCCGATGAACCCGGCGAGAGTGAGCTGGTCGGGGGTGCTCAGCGCCCAGTCGCTCGCCCGTACGCCCCCCTTGAGCGCGAGCACCTCGTCCACCAGCCGCGCCGGGAGCACCAGCCAGCCGAGCCGCAGCCCCGGCGCCAGGGCCTTGCTCGCCGTACCGCAGTAGACCACCCGGTCGGGGTCGAGCCCCTGGAGCGCGCCCACGGGTCTGCGGTCGTACCGGAACTCGCCGTCGTAGTCGTCCTCCACGATCAGACCGCCGGTCGAGCGGGCCCAGTCCACGACGGCCGTGCGCCGGTCCGGGTGGAGCGGGCTGCCCAGCGGGAACTGGTGGGCGGGGGTGAGCAGCACCGCCGCCGTCCCCGGCGGGGTCACCCCGGCCCCGGTCACCGTGCCCCGGGCGTCGAAGGGCAGGGGCGGCAGCCGCAGCCCCCGCTCGGCCAGGAGGGCGCGGTGCAGATCGAGGCCATGGGACTCGACGGCCACCGCGTCCGCGCCCCGGGCCCGCAGCAGCCCCGCCAGCAGGGTCAGGCCGTGGGCGAAGCCCGCGCAGACCACGATCCGGTCCGGGTCGCAGCGGACCCCCCGGGTCCGGGCCAGATAGCCCGCGAGGGCGGTACGGAGTTCGACGCGACCGCGCGGGTCGCCATAGCCGAACGCCTCGTTCGGGGCGTCGGTGAGGGCACGGCGGGCGGCCCGGAGCCAGGCGGTCCGGGGGAAGGAGGAGAGATCGGGCGAGCCCGGGACCAGGCTGTACCGGGGGGTGCCGGGCCCGGTCCGGCCCGTGTCGGCGGTACGGGCGGGATGGGCGGTACGGGCGGTACGGGGCGCTGCCAGGGTGACGGCCTGGGCGGCGACCCGGGTGCCCGAGCCCTGGCGGGCGGTGAGCCAGCCCTCGGCGACGAGTTCGGCGTAGGCGTCCACGACGGTGTTGCGCGCGACGCCCAGATCGGCCGCGAGGGAGCGGGAGGACGGCAGCCGGGTGCCCGGGGCCAGCCGGCCGTCGCGTACGGCCTCCCGGAGGGCGTCCGTCAGCCCGGCCCGCAGCCCGGTGCGCGGACCGGTGCCTGGGCCCGTGTGCGAACCGGCACGCAGCCTGGTGCCGCGCAGCTCCAGATGGAGGTCGGCGCCGGGCCCGGACCAGGGGGAAGTGGACCGGGAATCCATCATGGGAATGGACCATACCGCCAGGCCACCACGGTTCTAGATTGGCCGTATGAGCACGGAGAGAGCACCCAGGAATCCCGAACACCCCGCCCGTCTCGCCTGGACCGAGCGGGCCCCGGAGGTCTACCGGGCCATGGTCCAGCTGGACGCGGCGGCCCGGCAGGGCGTGGACCCCGTCCTGCTGGAGCTGGTCAAGATCCGCGCCTCGCAGATCAACCGGTGCGCGTTCTGTCTGGAGATGCACACCCGGGACGCCCTGGCGGCCGGGGAGTCGGTGGAGCGGATCGTCCAGCTGTCGGCCTGGGCGGAGTCCCGTCACTTCTACACCCCCAGGGAGGCCGCCGCGCTGGAACTGACCGAGGCGGTGACCGTCCTGACGGACGGTTTCGTCCCGGACGAGGTGTACGCGCGGGCGGCGGCGCTCTTCGACGAGACCGAGCTGACCCGGCTCATCGCCTGCATCACCGTCATCAACGCCTGGAACCGCTTCGCGGTGAGCACCCGTATGGTCCCGGGCCACCCCACCCCGGGCCGGCCGCGCACCGACCGCTGAGACCGGGGCGGCACCGGGGCGGGGCGCTACTCCGGCGCCTCCGGCGAACGGTCCTCCCCGGGCCGGTGGCCGCCCCCCTCCCGCAGCCGGGTCTCCCGGGCCTCGGCGCGGGCGCGGCGGCGGGAGCGGTCCCGTTCCATCAGGGTGATCAGCCGCCGCTGCTGCGGGGTCAGCTCGACCGGCGGGTCGTCCTCGGCGGGCTCCTCCCACAGACCCGCCTCCTTCATCTTCTTCATATGCGCGGAGGCGGGCAGTTCGGGGTCGTGGTCGGAGGGTCGCGGCGGCTCAGGCCCGTCCGGACCGATCCGTACGACCTGTTCGACACGGATGACCCGGAAGTGGCGGCCCAGCACCGAGACCCCCGTACCGCACCCCTCGTCGAAGCGGTCGGCGGCCTCCGCGTAGGCCCGTTCCGCCGTCTCGGTCAGCTCCTGGAGGGCGGGCTTGACGATACGGAAGTGGGTGGTGAGGGCGTCCCGCGCGCCCTGCGGGGTGGGACACGAGCCGGTGTACGAGCGCCAGCGCCCCGCCTCCCGCTCGGCGATGGCGAACTCGGCGGGGAGCAGCACCGTCCCCGGGTGGGTGTGCCGGGCCCGCTGGGCGTCGCGGAAGACCTCCTCGGTGACGGCGCCGGGGGCGACGACGAAGTTCGCCAGGTCGTAGCGGAGCAGCCCCTCGGAGAGCCCGGTGCCGGTGTACGGGTCGATCATGAAGCCGGGGGTCCGGCTGGGCAGTGCGTGGGACTCGCCCGGGGTGCGCCGCCCCGGGTCGGGGTCGGAGGGGCGGGGCGGTTCGGGTCCGTCGGGGCCCATCCGGATGAACTGTTCGGAGCGGACGATCCGGTAGCGGCGGTGGAGCACCGTCATCTCGTTCACGGCGACCCATTCGAGCTTGTCCACCGCGGCCATCGCCGCCTTGGCGCGCTTTCCGCTGTCGGAGTCGGCCGCCATCCGGCGGAAGTGCGTGCCGAGGCCGTCCCGGGCGCTCTGCGGGGTGGTGCCGCCCTCGCTCAGGATCTCCCAGCCGCCCCGCTCGGACTCCCTGGTGAAGTAGAACGTGGGCAACCCCATGCCCATCAGCTCCGGATAGCGCTCCCGCGCCCGCAGCGCCTCCTCCTCGGCGAAGGCGGCGATGGGTCCCTGCTGGGGCATCACCCGGAAGGTCAGATAAGCGGGTGCTCCCTCACCGTACTCATTCATGTACTCAGTGTGCTCATCGGGGTGCCCGCGGTGGGGCCGATTCCCTGAACGGGGAGGGGGCACCCGGCGGGCCCCCACGCACTCCGCCCCCGCTGCCAGCGAAAAGGCAGACGGGGGCGGAAAGGACGAACAGATGACCGACCCGGCCGGGGCTCCGGCACGGGTGGGTCGCCGGGGCGGAAAGGCCCGGGGAAGAAGAGGTCAGAGGAGACCGAGGGCGCGCACGGCCTCGCGCTCCTCCGCCAGCTCGGCCACCGAGGCGTCGATGCGGGCGCGGGAGAACTCGTTGATGTCCAGGCCCTGGACGATCTCGTAGCGGCCGTCCTTGGTGGTGACCGGGAAGGAGGAGATCAGGCCCTCCGGCACACCGTAGGAGCCGTCGGACGGGATGCCCATGGAGGTCCAGTCGCCCTCGGCGGTGCCGTTGACCCAGGTGTGGACGTGGTCGATCGCGGCGTTGGCGGCGGAGGCGGCGGAGGACGCGCCCCGCGCCTCGATGATCGCCGCACCGCGCTTGGCGACGGTCGGGATGAAGGTGTCGGCCAGCCAGTCCTGGTCGTTCACGACCTCGGCGGCGTTCTTGCCCGCGATCTCCGCGTGGAAGATGTCCGGGTACTGGGTGGCCGAGTGGTTGCCCCAGATCGTCAGACGCTTGATGTCGGAGACGGTGGAGCCGGTCTTCGCGGCCAGCTGCGACAGGGCGCGGTTGTGGTCGAGGCGGGTCATCGCGGTGAAGCGCTCGGCCGGTACGTCCGGGGCCGCCGCCTGGGCGATCAGGGCGTTGGTGTTGGCCGGGTTGCCGACGACGAGGACCTTGATGTCGTCCGCGGCGTGGTCGTTGATCGCCTTGCCCTGCGGCTTGAAGATGCCGCCGTTGGCCTCCAGCAGGTCACCGCGCTCCATGCCCTTGGTACGCGGGCGGGCGCCGACGAGCAGGGCGACATTGGCGCCGTCGAAGGCGACGTTCGGGTCGTCGGTGATGTCGATGCCGCGCAGCAGCGGGAAGGCGCAGTCGTCCAGCTCCATCGCGGTGCCCTGGGCCGCGCCGAGGGCCGGGGTGATCTCCAGAAGGCGCAGCTTGACCGGAACGTCCGGGCCGAGGAGGTGGCCGGAGGCGATACGGAACAGCAGCGCGTAACCGATCTGGCCGGCCGCGCCGGTCACGGTGACGTTGACGGGAGTGCGGGTCATGGCGATCTCCGTAAGACAGCTGGCGTTGGGGGTCCCTGCCCCGGGGTGGGGACGCCCCTTCGCACCCGGTCACGCTCCCGCGCGGTGCCGTCCGGACCGGGGAGACGGCCCAGGGGCCTCCGGTGACGCGGACGGACGAATCTTGATGTGAAGAGACATCCAGCGGTCAGGCTATCCGACCCCGTCCACCCCGCGACCCCGGGTCCTTGTGGCGCCGATCACGCCACTGAAGGGTGTACGGGGCAGCGGGTGCGGTGCCCCGCGGACGGCCCCGGGAGGGGCCCGGGAGGAAGGGGAGGCGGTACGGGTGCGGTGCCCGTCGGGTGCGCGGGGTCGTACGGGGTGGCGCCCGGTCAGTTCTCCTCGGTGCAGGTCTTCGCGCCGGTCGCCTTGACGGTGGCACAGGCGGTCGCCATGGTGCCCTCCGGCATCGCGGTCATCGCCGTGTACGCGTTGCCCCCGGCGTCGGCCACCCCGCTCTGGAGGCCCTTGCCGTCGGTGCTGATCTCCAGCGTGTCGCCCGGCGTCGCGTCCGCGACCCGGGCCCAGGCGGCCCGGCAGACCTCGCTGTAACGGACCTCGACCTCGGCCGCGCCCACCGTCACCGAGGAGACGGTGGTGGCGAGGTCGCCGCCGCAGCCCATGGCCTCGGGGTTGCCCCCGGTACAGCTCTCCCCGGTGCACTTCGCCTCGGCGGCGTCGTCGTCATCGGCCTCGTCGTCCGCGTCGTCGCCGTCGTCGTCGAGGTCGTCGTCATCGTCGGCGCCATAGGCGTCGTCATCGGTGCCGGTGCCGGTGCCGGTGCTCGGCCCCGCGGACCCCTTGGCCCCCTTGGCGGAGCCGGCCGAGGAGGCGAGGGACGGCTCGGCGGCGGTGTTGGCCGCCGTCTCGGTGCGGTCGCCGCCGCCCCCGCCGACTCCGGTGAGGAACACGGCGGCCGCGACGACCGCCACCACCCCGGCCACGCTCGCCAGCACCATGACATTGCGGCGGCGGCCGCCGTCCTTGCGGCCCGCCCCCTGCGCGGAGGCGGCCCGGCGGTGGCCGGGACCGGTGACGGACTCCGGGCCGTCCCCACCGGGCGTACGGCCCCCGGCGGTCCCGGCTGTCCCGGCGGTGGAACCGGTGGTGGATCCCGCCGGTGGCACGGCGTCCCGCCCGGCGGGTTCGGGGACCCCCAGCGCCGCCCGCGCCTGGGATATACGTATCTGCTCCATCGTGCGGTCGTGCCGGGCCTCGGCACGGCTCCAGGCCCGCTCCGCCAGCTCCCACAGGGTGGTGAGATGGACCGGGCTGGCGCCGGTCACCTCGGCGAGCGCGACCACGGCGCCCTTGGGCGCGAGGATGCGGCCGTTGAGATACCGGTCCCAGGATGTCTTGCTGTACCCCGTACGGTCCGACACCGCCGCGATACTCAGCCCGCTGCCGTCGACGAGCCGGCGGAGCTGCTCGGCGAACTCCCGGACCTCCGGATCCAGATCCTCCGGAAGCGCCTTCCAACGAGCCATGGTGGTTGTACCCCCTCTGTCCCCCGACCGTAGGTGCTTGAGCCCCGCGACCGACCGCCCTGGACATCTCCCCGGAACCCACACGGTTCGTGGGATCAGTGGATGAGATGCGCGGAGCCAGGATGTCAGTTCCCGGGGGCGGGGCGCACGGGGGCTTGCGGAATCGGTCCGCGGTCCTGGTGCGCGCCGCTGTGGCCGCCGCTCGCGTCACCCGCCTGCGGCTCACCGGACGCACCGGGGCGGACCCCGTATTCCGCGACGGAATACCGGAATCGGCCACCGGGTTCCGGGCCTCCGCCAGACGACAGCGTCCGCCCCTCCCGGACGGGAAGAGCGGACGACATCGGGGACAACATCAGGTGAACTGCCGGTTCCCGGGGGTTCCGGATCGGGGGACCCGGGCCCCGGGTCCCTGGCCGGCGGGGCGGCCCTGAGGGTCGGTCAGCGGCCGACCAGGGAGCGCACGATCGTCTCCAGGAAGGGCAGCTCCAGCCAGGGTTCCGGCTGTGCCACCAGCGCCAGCAGGGTGATGGCGACCCCCAGCAGGCCGTACGTGATCATGTCGGTGAAGCGGGACCGCACGGCGAGCATGCCGACCGACGGGAGTATCCGCCGCATCACCCCGCCCGCGATCAGGGACACGCCGATGAGGATCGTGCCGACGCGGAACGCCTCGGAGAAGAGGTCGAGGCCGACGATCAGCAGCCCGACGCCGGTGAGGCCGAGCACGGAGAGCAGGGGCCACTGACGGGCGGGGGCGGGGGCGTCACCGGGCGCCGCACGGCCGCCGCCCTCGGGGCGGGCCGTGTCGGTGGTGAGGGTCGGCGGGCGGCGCGACCCGGCGGCCCGGGGGGCCGGGTGCTCGCCCGTGTCCCCGTCGCCCGATTCCCCGTCGCCGGTGCCGTCCTCGCCGGTGCCGCCACCGCTCGCGTCGCCGTCGCCGTCGCCGGTACCACCGCCGTCGGCCCGGTCACCGCTCTTGTTCCCGTCGGCCGGGGTCCCGTCGGCGGGGGTGCCGCCGTCCGAGGCCCCACTGTCCGAGGCCCCGCTGTCCGGGGTGCCACCGTCCGGGGTCCCGCCGTGTGCCGGGGCCGGGTCGCCGGGTACGCCGTCCGGACCGATGGCACCGGCGCCGTCCGGCTCCGTCCCGGCCGTCGCCCTCACCTCTCGGTCGTCGTTCATCCGTACGCCCATCAGGGCCGCCTCATTCCCCGTGTTCCGTCCTGTCCCGTGCCCGTGTCCCGCCGGGTTTCCCCTGGCGGGCCGGCCGGAAGCGTCAGTTCGCCCCGGCGGCGCGCTCGGCCGCCTCGACCACATTGACCAGGAGCTGTGCCCGGGTCATCGGCCCGACACCGCCCGGGTTCGGGGCCACCCAGCCCGCGACCTCGGCCACACCGGGGTGGACATCCCCGACGATCTTCCCGTTCTCGTCCCGGCTGACGCCCACATCCAGCACCACGGCGCCCGGCTTCACATCCTCGGGCTTGATCAGATGCGGTACGCCCGCCGCCGCGACGATGATGTCCGCCTGCCGCAGATGCGCGGCGAGATCCCGCGTCCCCGTGTGGCACTGGGTCACGGTCGCGTTCTCGGACCTGCGGGTCAGCACCAGCGGCATCGGACGGCCGATGGTGATCCCGCGCCCGACCACGACGACATGCGCGCCCTTGATCTCCACCTGGTGGTGGCGGAGCAGCTGCACGATGCCGTACGGGGTACAGGGCAGCGGGCCCTCGATCCCCAGCACCAGCCGGCCCAGGCTCATCGGGTGCAGACCGTCCGCGTCCTTCACCGGGTCCATCAGCTCCAGCACCCGGTGAGCGTCGATGCCGTCCGGCAGCGGCAGCTGCACGATGTAGCCGGTGCACTCCGGGTCCTCGTTCAGCTCCCGGACGACCGCCTCGATCTCCTCCTGGGTGGCGGTGGCGGGCAGCTCGCGCTGGATCGACGCGATGCCGACCTGCGCACAGTCGCGGTGCTTGCCATTGACGTACCAGCGGCTGCCCGGGTCGTCGCCGACCAGCAGGGTGCCGAGACCGGGGGTCACCCCCTTCTCCTTCAGAGCCGCCACGCGGGCGGTCAGATCGAGTTTGATCGCGGCTGCGGTGGCCTTGCCATCGAGAATCTGGGCGGTCATGTCCCCCATCCTGGCCGATGGACCCGCCCGGGTTCCAATCCCGCCCGCCCGGCGCCGGGCCCCTTCGCACCCGCGCCGTCCCGCCCGCTCCCTCCCCCGCCGCCGCTCCCGCCTTCTCCCCTGCCTTCTCCGGTGCCGTCTCCGCCCGGCGGGGCACCCGCATACGCGAATGCGAACGGTTGTCCGACACCGGTCCCGCTCCCCTCCAGGACCGGACACCGCAGGTCGGCCCGTGCGATCCGCCGCCGTTGTGCAGACGTTTATCGCCGGTTCCTAGCCTGGTTCCACTGTCCCCGCGAGCGGGAGCGTCCAGGGAGGTCGGCCGTGGAACACAGTGTCGTGGCGAACGTCGTGGTGAGCACCGCTCCGGTCCATCGGAAGCACGACCCCGGGACACCGGGCCCCGTACCCGCTCCGGTTCCGGTTCCGGCTCCGGTTCCGGTTCCGGCTCCGGCTCCGGCTCTGTTTCCGGCATCAGGGCGTCGGCGGTGAGCCTCGACTTCGACTCCCTGGCCCTGCCCGTCCTCCCGGGCTATCGCGTGGGCCCCTGGGAGGTCGGCGAACCCCTCGCGACCAGCGCGTTCTCCACGGTGTACAGCGCCGAACCCGCCCCCCGGGCGAGCCAACCGGCCGGGACGGCGGACACCGGCGCCGATACGGGACCTGCGGAACCCATCGGCCCCATGGAACCCACCGGTCCGGTCCGTGCCCCCGGCACCACCGTGCTGAAGTTCCTGCCGCCCGGCACCCGCACCCAGCACCAGCTCGGGCAGCTACGCGCCGTCGCCGAGCGGGAGCCGGCGGTGCTGCGCCGCACCGGCGCGCCCCGCCTGATCCGTACCCACGCGGTCCATACCGTCCACGACCCCGGCGAACCCCTGCTGCACGGCGCCACCGTCCTCGTCATGGAACGGGCCGAGCGCTCCCTCGGCGATCTGCTCCAGCAGTCGGCCCGCCCCGCCGCCGGCCCCGCCCTGCTCGCCCAGGTCTGCGCCGGGCTGCGCCAGCTCCATCACGCGGGCTGGGTGCACGGCGCCCTGCACCCCGGCAATGTCCTGCTGCTGCCCGACGGGACCGTACGCCTCGGGGACTTCCATCTGGCGACCGAGCCCCGGCGCGGCGCCCGGGGCGGCCCGTCGGCCCTCTCCGGATACGCCCCCGCGCTGCGGATCACCGACTGCACCGCGCCCGAACTCCTCTGGTCCCACGACCGGCCGCACGGCGACGCACCGGGTGGCCCGCGCGGCGGCCCGCGGACCGGCCGACGGACCGGCTCAGCGACCGGCTCAGCGCGCGGAGAAAGGATTCTGCCGCTGACACCCACCGCCGATCTCTGGGCCTTCGGCGTCCTCGTCCATCTGGTGCTCACCGGGTCGCCGCCGCTCCCCGGCCCCACCCCCGGCGCCCGGCGGGACGCCGCCGTACGGTACGCGCGGGGCGAGGGCGACCTGCTGCTCTCCCCCGGACTCCCGCCGGCCTGGGCCGATGTCGTCCGCGACTGTCTGGCCCGCACCCCCGGGGAACGCGCCCGGATCGACACCGGCGAGCTGCTGCGCCGGGTGGAGGCCGCGGCGGGCACCGCCCCTTCGCCCCCACTGCCCCGGAAGACCCTGCTCCGGCCGCGCTCCCGCAGCGGCTCCACAGCGGCCTGGGGCACGGCCACGGTCTGGGGCACGGCGGTCTCCGTCGCCATGGCGGGTGTGCTCGCCGGAGTGCTGCTGCGGGGCGCGCCGACCGCGGAGGCGGCCGGGTACGACCGCTGCGCCCGCGGCGATGTCTGTTTCTTCACCGAGCCGGACGGCCAGGGGGAGATGTGCACCTGGCACGAGGGCGGGGGCCGCGGAAAGGGCGCGGACCGCGGGCGGCCGGGGCCCGACCCCTGTGTCTGGGGGCTGCTCGGGGCGCCGAAGTCGGTGCTGAACAACGGCGACCGGGACGAGCAGCCGCATGCCCGGTTTTACCGGAACACCGGCTTCAGGCAGTCGGCGGGCTGTCTTCAGCCCCTGGAGCGCCGCAATCTGAACGGAAGGGTCACCGTCCGCTCGGTGAAGTGGCTGCCCAGCTGCTGAACCGTGCGGGGCCCCGGGTTCATGGCTCCGGGGCCCCGCACGGTCACACCGCCACCGGGCCATACGGCCGGGCGGTCAGGCAGTCAGGCAGGCAGTCACGCGGTCGGGCGGTCACGCCGTCGGGCGTGATCAGTGGAAGAAGTGCCGGGTCCCCGTGAAGTACATCGTCACGCCCGCCTTCCGCGCCGCCTCGATCACCTGCTCGTCGCGGACCGAACCACCGGGCTGGACCACGGCCCGCACCCCGGCCCCGGTGAGGATTTCCAGCCCGTCCGGGAACGGGAAGAACGCGTCGGAGGCCGCGTACGCCCCCCGGGCCCGCTCCGCACCCGCCCGCTCCACGGCCAGCCGGGCCGAGTCCACACGGTTGACCTGCCCCATGCCGACGCCGACAGAGGCACCGTCCTTGGCGAGCAGGATGGCGTTGGACTTGACCGCCCGACACGCCCGCCAGGCGAAGGCCAGCTCGGCCAGACCGGCCGCGTCCAGCGGCTCACCGGTCGCCAGCGTCCAGTCGGCCGGGGCATCGCCCGCCGCCTGGAGCCGGTCGGTGATCTGCACCAGCGCACCGCCGTCGATCGGCCGGGTCTCGACCTCCGCGCCCGGCGCCCCGGTGCAGCGCAGCACCCGGATGTTCTTCTTGCGGGCCAGCACCTCGACCGCGCCGTCCTCGTACCCGGGGGCGACGATCACCTCGGTGAAGATCTCCGCGACCTGCTCGGCCAGGGCGACGGTCACCGGACGGTTGACCGCGATCACCCCGCCGAAGGCGGAGAGCGGGTCACAGGCGTGCGCCTTGCGGTGCGCCTCGGCCACATCCGCGCCGATCGCGATCCCGCACGGGTTGGCGTGCTTGATGATCGCGACACAGGGCTCGTCGTGGTCGTACGCGGCCCGCCGGGCGGCCTCGGTGTCGGTGTAGTTGTTGTACGACATCTCCTTGCCGTGCAGCTGCTCCGCCTCGGCGAGGCCACCGCTGCCGTCGACATAGAGCGCGGCGTCCTGGTGCGGGTTCTCGCCGTAGCGGAGCACCCGGTCGCGGCGGTAGGCGACCCCGGTGAAGTCGGGGAGCGGGGCCCCGTCGGGAGCGTAGGAGGAGGCGAACCAGGAGGCGACGGCCACGTCGTAGGCGGCCGTGTGCTGGAACGCCTCGGCGGCCAGCCGCTTCCGCGCCACCAGGTCGAACCCGCCGCCGGCGACGGCGGTGAGTACATCCGCGTACCGCGCCGGGCTGGTGACCACGGCGACCGAGGGGTGGTTCTTGGCGGCGGCGCGGACCATCGAGGGGCCGCCGATGTCGATCTGCTCGACGCACTCGTCCGGGGCCGCGCCGGAGGCGACGGTCTCCCGGAACGGGTAGAGGTTGACGACCACCAGATCGAAGGGGTCGATCCCCAGCTCGGCGAGCTGCTCACGGTGGGCGTCGAGGCGCAGGTCCGCCAGGATGCCGGCGTGCACCCGGGGGTGGAGCGTCTTGACCCGGCCGTCCAGGCACTCGGGGAAGCCGGTCAGCTCCTCCACCGGGGTGACCGGGATCCCGGCGGCGGCGATCCGCCCGGCGGTCGAGCCGGTGGAGACCAGTTCCACGCCCGCCTGGTGCAGCCCGCGCGCCAGCTCCTCAAGGCCCGTCTTGTCGTACACGCTGATCAGCGCACGCCGTACGGGGCGGCGCTCCGCCTCGGTGGTCACAGCGGACTCGGCGGTCGCGGTGGACTCGGCGGTCACAGTGGCCTCATGGGCGTCAACAGTCACGGGAAAATTACCTTTCGTCCCTCAATGCGATGGCCGTCGCGGGCCAGCCGTGCGACGACCTCGACGAGCAGCACACGCTCGACTTCCTTGATCCGCTCATGGAGAGCGGCTTCGTCGTCCTCGTCCCGGACCTCGACCGCGCGCTGCGCGATGACCGGGCCGGTGTCGACGCCTTCGTCGACGAAGTGGACGGTGCACCCGGTGACCTTCACGCCGTACGCGAGCGCGTCGCGCACACCGTGGGCACCGGGGAAACTGGGCAGCAGGGCGGGGTGGGTGTTGACGTAACGGCCCCCGAAGAGGGCCAGGAACTCCTTGCCCACGATCTTCATGAATCCGGCCGAGACCACCAGGTCCGGGCGGTGCGCGGCGGTCGCCTCGGCGAGCGCGCGGTCCCAGGCGTCACGCGAGGCGTGGTCCTTCACCCGGCAGACAAACGTCGGCAGTCCGGCGCGCTCGGCGCGCTCCAGACCGGCGATCCCGGTGCGATCGGCCCCGACCGCGACGACCTCGGCCCCGAGCCCCTCGGGGTCGGCGGCGCTCGCGTCGAGGAGGGCCTGGAGGTTGGTGCCGGAGCCGGAGACCAGGACGACCAGGCGGAGAGGGCGGGCGGAGGAGGGCGGGGAGGCCACTGCGGGTCTCTTTTCTCGCATACGGATCACACACGCGGGGACGTGCGGATCGCCGGTCTGTCGCGGGGCGTTCTGTCGCGGGCGCGTCCGTGGCCTCACGCCACCGGGCCGTGCGGGGATCCGGAGCGGGGACGGCGCGTGCGATTTTGTACGGTCGTACGAATGACTCGTCCTCCCCCATACGGGGAACTCTACGAAGAGGCCGACCGTCAGCAACGATACCGGCACACGGGACGGCCCCCACGGGACGGGGGCGGTCATGGGAGGTAGCGTCAGGGGACACCACTCGTCCCATGGCGGGTACATCACGACACAAGACCCGCGTGCGAAAGGGTCTGAGGGGAAGACGTTCACCACATGCCGGACCGACGCCGCCGTACGGACCTCCTGTTGCCGCGGGAGCGCCAGTCCACCGACGACAGCAACAATCCCTTCGCCCCGCCGCCGGAGGGGAGGCCGGATCAGCCGTGGCAGCCCCGGCAGCCCACCGGAAGCGGGGGCTCCGGCAGCTCCGGCTCCTCCGGCGGCGATTCCAGTGGTTCCTCCGGCTCCGGCGGCTCCGGCGGTTCGGGGGGCTCCGGCGACGGCTCCTCCGACGAGGGCTCCGGCCAGCGGGGCGGCTGGGGCAGCCAGTGGAGCAGCCGGCAGCCCGGGCGCTCCTCGGGCGGCGGCTTCGGCGGGAAGCCCGGCGGCCAGCAGGGCAAGGACGGCACCCCGCCGGGCCTGCGCTGGGACCCGACCGACCCCTCACAGCGGCGGGCGCGGTACGCGCTGCTCGCGGGCATGTGGGCGTTCTTCTTCACGATCTTCGACTTCATGGAGATCGCCCTGCTGCTGGGCGCCCTCTCGGTCTACTGGGGCGTCAGCTCGCTGAAGGCCACGGCGAACAAGCGTCCGGGCGCGGACGCGATCACACCCCCCGCCGGCACCGGGGGGAACGGAAACGGGAACGCGGCCGGACCGCAGCAGACGGCCCGGCGCGCCCAGCGGACGGCCGCGGTGACCGGACTGGTGCTCGGCGGTGTCGCCCTGCTGATCGTGGCGGTGGCGTACGCGGCCCAGATCGTCTACCGGGACTTCTACACCTGTGAGCGGGACGCCCTGACGAAGGACGGGCAGATCTCCTGCAACGAGAAGCTGCCGGAGCCGCTGCGGGATGTCTTCGGCGTCAGCAAGTAGACGTCGGCGGGGGCCTGCGGCGAGCGGACGTCAGTAAGCAAACGTCCGCGAGCGAGCGGGCCCGCGCGGCCGGTGAGGTCCGGCCCCCGGCACTGCCGGGGGCCGGACCTCGTCAGCGGGTCGCCCCTGAACCAGCTGAACCGGCGGAACCTGCGGAACCTGCGGAAGCCCCACCCCCGGGACCGGAACCCTCCGGCCCGGGGGTTTCCGCTGTTCCGGCCACCGGCTCCGGTCGCGGTACGAGGTCGGGCGCGGCGGGCTCGGCAGGCTCGGGCCGGGCCCGAGCGGTCGGCTCCGGCCAGCCGGACGGCGCCTTGGGCCAGGGGCTGGCGGGCGCGGCCCAGGGGGCCAGGCGGTTCCCGGCCTTCTCGTCCCCGTCGACCACCAGCGGGTGCTCCGGCAGTACGTCGTAGTCCGCGGGAGGCCCCACCGGGTGACGGTCCCCGGGGCCGGTGCGTCCCGCTTTCGCCTCCCTTGCCTCCCTTGCCGCCTTGGCTGCCTTGGCCGCATTTCCCGTACGACCGGCGCGACCGCCGGGCTCCCCGCGACCGGTGTGCCCGGTCCCTCCGGTTTGCCCAGCCCCTCCGATGTGGTCGGTACGTCCGGCGTGCTCTTCCGGGGGTGCCGTGGCGGCGGCCTCCGCCGGGTCGCCGGACGCGCTCCCGGCTCCGGACGGACCCTCGGCCGCGCCGGGCCCCGCGCGGTCCTCCGGCGCGGACCGTCCACCCGGGACCCCGCCGCCGGGGACCGGCGCCCCCTCCACCGGGGTGGGCGCCGGGGCGGGGCCGGGCCGGGAGCGCGGCCGCAGGCTCTCCCGCGTCCAGGTCCGCGTCCAGGTCCGGAGCCGGGTCCACAGCCGGGGACGGCCCGCCCCCGACCGGCTCCGTACCCCCGACCGGCTCCGTACCCGCGACCGGCTCCGTACCCGGGTCCGCACCGCGCCCACCAGACCCGTGGCCCCCATCCCCGCCCCGGCCCCCGCGATCCGCGCCAGCAGGACCCGCCAGATCCGTACCGCCACCGCGACCGGAACCGCGAGCACCGCGACCCAGCAGAACGCGGCGGGTCCGGCCGCCCACCCCGGACCGAACTCCGCCAGCCGCCGGGCACCCAGCGGCCCTCCGGCGGCGGCCGACAGCACCGCCGTCAGCACCCCGCAGCCGGCCGCCGCCAGCAGTGCGGTCAGCGCCGTGTCCCGGATGCTCCACGCACTGCCCCGGTCCTGGAAGCGGGGTGCGGCACGGGCCGCCGTGAAGGCGGCGACCACCAGCCCGGCCACCACCGGAACGGCCAGGCACACCCAGTTGGGCAGGGTCCCCGGCCCCGGCGCGGGGGCCGCCGCGACCAGCGGGAAGGGCGGCAGCGCCGGTTCGCCCGTCACCGCGAGCGGGGTGGCCGTGGCGCCCGTACCGAGCGCGAAACCGGGTCCCAGCCCGTACGCCGCCCCCCATACGGCGGCGTTCGGCAGCAGGGCGAGACAGAGCAGCAGGACGGCGAGCTGTCCCGGCCAGCCCGGGGAGAGCTGCCGGAACGCCTCCCCCGCCGCCTCCGCGTGCCAGCCGAGACCGGCGGCCACGAGCAGCGCCCCGCCGCCGGTCAGCACCACCGTGCCCGCGACGGCCGCGCGCGCCGCCACCGCCACCCGGGTCCGTGCGAGCCGTACCCGCAACGGCTCCGGGAGCCAGCCGGGCAGGGGCCCCCGGGGGCGCCCGCGCGCGGTCCACACCCCGGCCAGGGCGGCGGCCACGGCCACCAGGGGCAGATGCCCGAGCGCGCTCCAGGGGTCGGGGCCGGGTGAGCCCCCGGCCGCGTACACCGTGATCAGCAGGGCGACCAGCAGATACCCCAGGGTGACCGCGCAGACCGCGCCCAGCGGCGACGGCCGGGGCCGGCGGCCGTGGGTGTCGGGGTTGAGCCCGTCCCGCGCGGCCCGGTGGATCAGTGCCACGGGCAGCGCCACCAGCAGCAGCGGGACCACACCGACGGGTGCGGGCTGCCCGGAGAGGGTGTCCGCGCGGACCAGTTCGGTGCCATGGGAGAGCAGCCAGAGCGCGGCGGCCGCGTGCAGCGCCCCGCCGGGGCCGTCATCGGGGTAGGGGGCGCCGATCCAGACCAGCATCACCAGGACGGTGAGGGTGCCGAGCCCGAGCCCCGCCGCGGTGGCCCCGCGCACCAGACAGGCCACGAGCGCGGGGCGGCGGCCGCCCTGTACCGGTACGGGGGTCCGGGGGAAGGGCGGACCGGGGCTGTCCTGGGAGGTCTGGGTCACGCCGCCATGCTGCCAACGACACGCGCTCTTGCCATGTAACGGGCGATTACCCGCTGTGTCGCTCAAAATACTCTTATGTACTTTCATGCCGGGTGCAGTGCTGCGGGGAGCCCCTCATGACCCAGAGCAGGCCCGACTCCGCGGCGGACCGCCCGCTCCCCTCCCCCAAGGAACGGCGCAGGCTGCGCGAGGCCCGATCGCTGAGCGAGCAGGAGGTCGCCTCGGCGCTCGGGGTCACCAGGGCGACGGTGCGTGCCTGGGAGACCGGGCGCAGCGACCCCCGGGGGCGGCGGCGGGCGGCGTACGCACGGCTGCTGGAGTCACCCGGGACCACTCCCGGGACCGCCCCCGAGGCGGCCTCGGCCGAGGCTCCCGGGACCGCTCCCGAGGCGGCGGCGGTCCTCGTACCGGAAGCGGCATCCGGAGCGGTGAAGGAATCCGAAGCGGAATCCAGAGCTACCCGCGACCCCATGACGGATGCGCCCCCAGCACCCGCCCAGAAACAGGCCTCCGAGCCGGACGTACCGGCAGCCACCCCCGTACCCGTACCAGAAGTGGAATCCGTAACGGAAGCAGGTCCAGGCCCAGAAGCGGAGCCCGTTCCGGACGCACCGGACCGGGTGGCCGTACCCGCCGGGCGGCCGACGCCCGAGGAGGTGTTCGACGCCCTGTACGACCACTCCGCCGTGCCCCTCGTACGCCAGGCGTATCTCCTCACCGGACGGCAGCGGCTCTCCCACGAGTCCGTGGAGCGCGCCTTCCGGCTCGCCTGGCAGCACTGGCCCGAGGTCGCCCGGGACGGGGATCCGGCGGGCTGGGTACGGGCCGCCGCGTACGAGTTCGCGATGTCGCCCTGGCAGCGGCTGCGCCCCGCCCATCGGCACCCCGACACCCCGGAGCTGGCCGGCGAGGCGGCGGCGCTGCTGGCGGCGCTGTTGTCGCTGCCGCCCGCGTACCGCCGCACCCTGCTGCTCTACGACGGCCTCGGGCTCGATCTGCCGGAGACCGCCGCCGAGACGGAGGCGAGCACCCCGGCGACGGCCAACCGGGTACTGCACGCCCGGGAGGCCATCGCGGAACAACTCCCCGGGCTCTCCTCCCCCGACGCGCTGCACCAGCGGCTGACGGAGCTGGCCGACGCCTTCCCGGCGCCGGAGCCGACCCCCGCGCCCTCGGTACGGGAGGGCAGCGAACGCCATGTCTGGCTCTGGACCCGCTCCACCCTGACGGTCACCGCGCTGATCATCGGGGCGACCGGGTTCACCCTGCTCACCGCCCCGCAGCAGTACGAACCGGGGGTTCCGGCGGGCCGGCCGGTGCTGGGCGTCCCCGCGCACGCCGGACCGCAGCGGCTGAGCCAGGAGGACGAGCTGCTGCGGAACCGGCTGCGCGCCGAGGTCACCGGGGGCCCGGGACGGCTGGCCCCCCAGCCCCGCTGAGCGCCCCCGACCGGGAACGCGGATGGGCCCGCACCCCTGCACGGGGCGCGGGCCCATCACCGTGGTACCGCTGCCGGGCGCCGCACGGCGCCCGGTGGGACGGCCTCAGCCCTCCAGGATGGCGCGGGCCAGCTTGGCGGTCTCGGTCGGGGTCTTGCCGACCTTGACGCCCGCGGCCTCCAGGGCCTCCTTCTTCGCCTGCGCGGTGCCGGAGGAGCCCGACACGATGGCGCCGGCGTGGCCCATCGTCTTGCCCTCGGGGGCGGTGAAGCCCGCGACGTAGCCGACGACCGGCTTGGTGACATTGGCCTTGATGTAGTCGGCCGCGCGCTCCTCGGCGTCGCCACCGATCTCACCGATCATCACGATCAGCTCGGTCTCCGGGTCGGCCTCGAAGGCCGCCAGGGCGTCGATGTGCGTGGTGCCGACCACCGGGTCGCCACCGATGCCGACACAGGAGGTGAAGCCGATGTCCCGCAGCTCGTACATCATCTGGTAGGTCAGCGTGCCGGACTTGGAGACCAGTCCGATACGGCCGGGCTTGGTGATGTCGCCCGGGATGATGCCGGCGTTGGACTGGCCCGGGGTGATCAGACCGGGGCAGTTCGGGCCGATGATCCGGGTCTTGTTGCCCTTGCTGACGGCGTACGCCCAGAAGGCGGCGGAGTCGTGGACCGCGATGCCCTCGGTGATGACGACGGCCAGCGGGATCTCGGCGTCGATCGCCTCGACGACGGCGGCCTTGGCGAAGGCCGGCGGCACGAAGAGGACGGAGACGTCGGCGCCGGTCTTCTCCATCGCCTCGGCCACCGAACCGAAGACGGGTACCTCGGTACCGTCGAAGTCGACGGTGGTACCGGCCTTACGGGGGTTCACGCCACCGACGATGTTGGTGCCGTCGGCCAGCATGAGCTTGGTGTGCTTCATGCCCGTGGCGCCGGTCATGCCCTGGACGATGACCTTGCTGTCCTTGGTGAGGAAGATAGCCATGGTGGTGTGAATCCCTTACTTCGCCGCGAGCTCGGCGGCCTTGTCGGCCGCGCCGTCCATGGTGTCCACACGCTGCACCAGCGGGTGGTTGGCGTCGGAAAGGATCTTGCGACCCAGCTCCGCGTTGTTGCCGTCGAGGCGCACGACCAGCGGCTTGGTGACCTCCTCGCCCTTGGACTTCAGCAGCTCCAGGGCCTGCACAATGCCGTTGGCGACCTCGTCGCAGGCGGTGATGCCACCGAAGACATTGACGAAGACGGACTTGACGTCCGGGTCGCCCAGGATGATCTCCAGGCCGTTCGCCATGACCTCGGCGGAGGCGCCGCCACCGATGTCGAGGAAGTTGGCGGGCTTGACCCCGCCGTGGTTCTCACCGGCGTAGGCGACGACGTCGAGGGTGGACATGACCAGACCCGCGCCGTTGCCGATGATGCCGACCTGACCGTCGAGCTTGACGTAGTTCAGGTTCTTGGCCTTGGCGGCGGCCTCCAGCGGGTTGGCCGCGGCCTTGTCCTCCAGGGCCTCGTGGCCGGGCTGGCGGAAGTCGGCGTTGGCGTCCAGGGAGACCTTGCCGTCGAGGGCGATGACCCGGCCGTCGGCGACCTTGGCCAGCGGGTTCACCTCGACCAGCAGCGCGTCCTCGGCGATGAAGGTCTTCCAGAGGGTCACCAGGATGTCGGCGACCTGGTCGGCGACCTCGGCCGGGAACTTGGCGGCGGCGACGATCTCGGCCGCCTTCTCCGGGGAGACGCCCTCATTGGCGTCGACCGGGATCTTCGCCAGGGCCTCGGGCTTGGTGGCCGCGACCTCTTCGATGTCCATGCCGCCCTCGACGGAGGCCATGGCCAGGAAGGTGCGGTTGGTGCGGTCGAGGAGGTACGAGACGTAGTACTCCTCGGCGATCTCCGGAGCGGTCTCCGCGAGCATCACCTTGTGGACCGTGTGGCCCTTGATGTCCATGCCCAGGATCTGACCGGCCTTCTCGACCGCGTCCTCCGGGCTGGAGGCCAGCTTCACGCCACCGGCCTTGCCACGGCCACCGACCTTCACCTGCGCCTTGACGACCGACCGGCCGCCGAGACGCTCGGTCACCTCGCGCGCCGCCTCAGGCGTGTCGATGACTTCACCGGCCAGCACCGGTACACCGTGCTTGGCGAAGAGGTCCCTCGCCTGGTACTCGAACAGGTCCACGCGCGTCCGTCCCTTTTCTGAGTGATCGCGGTTCGTTGTCTGCGTGGGCGTGCCGCGAAGGGCAACGTGACTGCGATGTCACAAGGGAGGCGCGCACGGTGTCCGGGCACGCGGCATGTCCGCCTCGCAGAGTATCCCCGTGGCCCGTGGCTCCCTAAATCGCAGATCACACATGAGCGGTGATAACAGTCACAGATCCGGAAGGGCCGGTGCACCAAGGATCCCCAGGTACGGATGTGACCCGGCGGCCGGGCCCGCCCCCCGGCCCGAGGGGGTACGGGGTCGGGGGTACGGGTGCCCTGGTCCGCTCAGGCCTCGGGTATCGGCAGCGGGCGCCGCTCGATGGCGGCGGCCATCACCTCCGGGAAGAGGTCGGGCGTACAGGCGAAGGCGGGTGCGCCCAGCTCGGCCAGGGCGGCGGCGTGCTCCCGGTCGTACGCCGGTGCCCCTTCGTCGGAGAGGGCGAGCAGGGTCACGAACCGCACCCCCGACGCCTTCATCGCGGCCACCCGCTTCAGCATCCCGTCCCGGATGCCGCCCTCGTAGAGATCGCTGATGAGGACGACGACGGTGTCCGCGGGACGGGTGATCCGCGACTGGCAGTAGGCGAGGGCGCGATTGATGTCGGTGCCGCCGCCGAGCTGGGTGCCGAAGAGCACATCGACCGGGTCGTCCAGCTGATCGGTGAGGTCCACGACGGCGGTGTCGAAGACGACCAGCCGGGTGTCGAGGGAGCGCATCGACGCCAGGACGGCGCCGAAGACCGAGGCGTACACGACGGAGGCGGCCATGGAGCCCGACTGGTCGATACAGAGCACCACCTCCTTCTTCACCCCCTGCGCGGCCCTGCCGTAACCGATCAGCCGCTCGGGGACCACCGTGCCGTGCTCGGGCAGATAGTTCTTGAGGTTGGCCCGGATGGTGCGGTCCCAGTCGATGTCCCGGTGGCGCGGGCGGTTGATCCGGGCGGAGCGGTCGAGCGCCCCGGTGAGGGTGGACCGGGTACGGGTGGCCAGCCGCTTCTCCAGGTCCTCCACCACCTTGCGCACCACCGCACGGGCGGTCTCCCGGGTGGTCTCCGGCAGCGCCCGGTTGAGCGAGAGCAGGGTGCCGACGAGGTGCACATCGGCCTCGACCGCCTCCAGCAGCTCCGGCTCCAGCAGCAGGCTCGCCAACCCCAGCCGGTCGATGGCGTCGCGCTGCATCACCTGGACGACGGAGCTGGGGAAGTAGGTGCGGATGTCCCCGAGCCAGCGGGCGACGGAGGGCGCCGACGAGCCGAGCCCCGCGCCGCGGTTCCCGCCGGTGGCGCGCCCGGAGCCGTCCCGGGAGCCGTAGAGGGCGGTCAGGGCGGCGTCCATCTCCCGGTCGGTGCCGGTGAGGGCGCAGCCGGTGCCGTCGGCGGGGCCGCCGCCCAGGACCAGCCGCCAGCGCCGGGCCCGCTCGGCGGCGTCGGCGGCGGTGTCCCGCTGGGCCGGCACCTGCGCCGGTGCCGGGGGCTGTGCCGGTGCCTGAGGCTGGGCCTGCGCCTGGGCCTGTGTCGTCGCGCTCATCTCCCCGCTCCCGTCGGTGTCGTGTCGGGGAGGCGCCCATCCGGTACGCCTCCGTTCGATATGCCTCCGTCCGGTATGCCTCCGTCCGGCCTGTCCCCGCCGGGTGCCTCCCCGGCCGATGGCTCACCGCCCGGTGGATCCATGGCGCCCGGTGGGTCCATGGCGCCCAGGAGGAGACGGACCACCGGCAGCAGGGCGTCGGCCCGCCGCTCGTCGATGCCCGCGCCGAAGCCCGAGGCCTCCGCGGTGCTGCCGCGCCGGCCGCTCCCGGCCGGTGCGGGGCCTCTCCCGACCAGCTCGCCGAGGGTGCGCCGGACCCCCGGCTCATACGCGGAGAAGGTGCGCCGCAGCAGCGGGAGCACATCGGTGAAGGCCTCCGCCGGAACCCCCGTCAGCCAGCTGTCGACCAGGGCGAGCAGCCGCTCGTCGTGGACGAGCAGCAGACCGCCGCCCGAGGCGCCGCCGATGAAGCCCTCGACCCAGGAGGCCGCCTCGGCGGGCGGCACCGCGGTGGAGAGCGCGAGACCCATCAGCCGGGCCGCCTCGTCCTCGCCGAGCCGCCCGTCGTCCAGGAGCAGCCGGACGGCCCGGCCCCGGATCGTCCCGGGCACGGTGTCCCGCCGGGCCAGCCGGTCCAGCACGGCACCCCAGCGTCCGGACAGCTCCGCGGCCGTGGGCAGCAGGGCGATGGCGGTGTGCACCGCGTCGAGGTGGGCCCGCATCCGCTCGGCGCCGTCCCGGTCGAGACCGGTGCAGGCCGGTGGCAGACCGACGCAGATCCGCTCGACCAGCCCGGTGGCGACCTCGGCGAGGGCGGCCGTGTCGGTGCCGCGGACATCCCCGTACCGCAGGGAGCGGGCGAGCGCGGGCAGGGCGTCGGCGAGATGGCCGACATCCGTGTCGAGCGCGGCCCGCTCGGCGAGGGCGCGCATCACGGCGGGCAGGGCGTCGCCGACCTCGGCGAGCAGACAGTCCTCGGCGAGCGCGGTGACCTCGGCCAGCTCGGTGGCGTCGGCGGCCCGGCTCTCGGCGCGGGCGACGGCGGCGGAGCGGACGGTGGTGCCCCAGACCCCGGCCTCGGCGACCCGTACGGACAGTTCGGGCTCCCAGCGCAGCCGCCAGCTCTCCCGGAAGGTGCCGGTCCCGGCGCGGCCCTGGACGGGCTCGCCCCAGCCGATGGAGAGCAGCCGCAGCCGGTGCAGAAGTCTGCTCCGGGCGGCGTCGTTCTCCTTGCGGAGGTCGAGTTCCACCTCGCGCTCCAGCGCCTCGGGGGCGAGGCGCAAGGTGCGCTGGATCCGGGTCAGATCGCGTTGGAGCGGGACGGCGGGCGCGCTGTCGGGGACCTGGCCGAGGGCGTCCCCGACGATCAGCCGCTCCTGGATGAGCGCGAGCGGGATGTCGGAGCCGTCGCACATCACCGCCCGGATGGCGTCGATGGTCTCGCCGAGCCCGGCGAGCGGCCGGCCGCGCAGGACGGCGAGGGTCCCGGCGAGCCGGACGGCCTCGATGACATGGGCCGACGACACCATGCGGTCCTCGTCCCGCAGCAGCCTGGCGGCCTTGGTCAGCCACCGTTCGACCGGGCGGTCGGGTGCGTGGAAGAGATGGGCGTACCACCCGGGGGACTCGATTCCGGCGCCGTATCCGCTCCGCCGGGCGAGCCGGCGATGGGTCCAGGGCACCCAGGTGGTCCCGGCCTTCACCTTGGGCAGGCCCTTGAGCAGGGCCCGGTCGGCGGTGACGGTGGTCCGCTCCTGGAGGGCGGGGACATGCCAGGCGCCGCAGACGACGGCGACGGAGTCCCCGAACTCCTTGCGCGCGGCACGGAGCTTGAGGCGCATATGGGCCTCGCGGACGAGGTCGCGCTCATGACCGCCATGGCCGTACTCGGCGCGGAGGGCGGTCATGGCCTCGGCGAGGGCGGCGAAGGGGGCCGTGGGGTCGGTGGGGGCGGTGGGGGCGGTGTCCGCCCCGCCGCCGGTGGCACCGGCGTGGCGGTGCTCGACGACATCCTCCCACCAGCGCTCGGGGTCGTCGTATCCGGCGGTACGGGCGAGGACGGCCAGCGGGTCGATCCGTACCTCGGCGGCATCGGGGCAGCCCTTGCCGTCGGCGTCACCTTCGCCGTCGGCGGCCGGGCCGGTGCCGGGCCGGTCGAGCACGGCGGTCCGCAGCCCGGCGGCGGGGCCGGCGGTGCGCAGGGCGGCGACGACATCCCACTCGGGGTCGATCCGGCGGGCCGCGGGGGCCGGTACGGGCTGCCGGGGCCGGGTCGCGGCAGCGGGGACGGCGTCCCACTCGGGGTCGGTGACGGACGGTCGGAGGGGGTGCGGAGCCGGACGGTCCGGGGCGAGCACGGCGGAACGGAGGGCGGGCACGGTGGAACGGACGGCGGCCACAGCGGCATGGGTGGCGGCCACCGGCTCCGGGCCCGCGCCGCCTCCAGCGGCTTCGGCTGCGGCTGCGGCTTCAGTGGTCTCGGCTGCGGCGGCCGCGGCCTCATCGGCGGCGGCCCAGGCCAGCGAGTGGGCGGCGGGGAGGTCGATGAAGCGGACCGGAACACCCCGCTCCAGCGCCCAGCGGAGCGCCACCCACTCCGGGGAGAACTCGGCCAGCGGCCAGAACGCGGCCCGGCCCGGGTCGTCCACGGCGTGCGCGAGCAGGGCGACCGGAGGGCGCATCCCCTCCTCCGCCGCCAGCGGGAGCAGCGCGTCCGCCTCGGGCGGACCCTCGATCAGCACGGCGTCGGGAACGGTCGCCTCCAGCGCCGCCCGCACCGCGCGGGCGGAACCGGGGCCGTGGTGACGGACGCCCAGCAACAGCGGACCGGTCATGCGCTCACCTCACGGCAGGCGCGGTAGAAGTCCTTCCAGCCGTCCCGCTCACGGACCACGGTCTCCAGATACTCCTGCCAGACGACCCGGTCGGCCGACGGGTCCCGGACGACCGCGCCCAGGATTCCGGCGGCGACATCACCGGGGCGCAGCACCCCGTCGCCGAAGTGGGCGGCGAGGGCGAGCCCGCCGGTCACCACGGAGATGGCCTCGGCCGTGGAGAGGGTGCCGGAGGGGGACTTGAGCTTGGTGCGGCCGTCGTCGGAGACCCCGGAGCGCAGCTCGCGGAAGACGGTGACGACCCGGCGGATCTCCTCCAGGCCCTCCGGGGCCTCGGGCAGATCGAGCGAGCGCCCCAGCTGGCCGACGCGCCGGGAGACGATGTCGACCTCGGCCTCGGCGGTCGCGGGCAGCGGCAGCACCACGGTGTTGAAGCGGCGGCGCAGGGCGCTGGAGAGGTCGTTGACCCCGCGGTCGCGGTCGTTGGCGGTGGCGATGATGTTGAACCCGCGTACCGCCTGCACCTCCTGTCCCAGCTCGGGAATGGGGAGCGTCTTCTCGGAGAGGATGGTGATCAGGGTGTCCTGCACATCGGCGGGGATCCGGGTCAGCTCCTCGACCCGGGCGGTCATCCCCTCGGCCATGGCCCGCATCACGGGGCTGGGCACCAGGGCGTCCCGGCTGGGGCCGTGGGCGAGCAGCTGGGCGTAGTTCCACCCGTAGCGGATGGCTTCCTCCGGGGTCCCCGCCGTGCCCTGGACGAGCAGGGTGGAGTCCCCGCTGACGGCGGCGGCCAGATGTTCGGAGACCCAGGTCTTGGCGGTGCCGGGCACGCCGAGGAGGAGCAGGGCGCGGTCGGTCGCGAGGGTGGTGACGGCGACCTCGACGATCCGGCGCGGTCCCACGTACTTGGGGGTGATCACGGTGCCGTCGGGCAGGGCGCCGCCGAGGAGGTAGGTGGCGACGGCCCACGGGGAGAGCCGCCAGCCGACGGGGCGCGGCCGGTCGTCGGCGGCGGCGAGCGCCGTCAGCTCATCGGCGAAGGCGTCCTCCGCATGGGGGCGCAGGGCCTCGGCGCCGGCGCTCGAAGCGATGGTGGGCACAGACATGTATCCCCCTCGGGATCGTTCGGCATCGTTCGGGCCCGATGTGGTCTCCACAGTGCACCACCCCACTGACAATCCCCCGTCCGTGCAGGCGGGGGCCGGTTCTCCGGTCCGGCCGGGGCCAGTTGAGGGGTCGGCCGAGGGACCCGTCGGGGGTCCGTCGCGAGGCTGCGGCGGGGCCCGTTGTCAGTGGTGGCTCCTACCGTCGTCTGCATGCTGGGATCGAACGGGGGACAGCCCCCGAACCCCCTGGAGCAGGGGGCGCGCTGGACGGCGGATCAGGTGCGGGCACTGGCTCCTGACGCCGCGTCGGCCAAGGCGGGGACCAAGCTCGGTGTGTCCGGGCCGTGGTCCGGGACGGGCACGAGCGGGCCGGGGGTGGTGTGGGGGCTGTGCAGGGGCAGCGGCAGCCGCCCGTACCAGACGGTCGTGGACCTCTCCGGGCCCGCGTACACGTGCAGTTGTCCGAGCCGGAAGTTTCCGTGCAAGCACGCGCTGGGGCTGTTGCTGCTCTGGTCGGCCGGGGAGGAGGAGGGGGTGGGCGCCGGCGAGGCCCCCGCATGGGCCCGGGAGTGGCTCGACGGCCGCGCCCGGCGTGCCGGGACGGCCGGTGACCGGGCGGTCGGGGGTACGGGTGCGGCCCAGGGCCCGGCCGATCCCGAGGCCGCCCGGCGGCGGACGGAGCGGCGGGCCGCGCGGGTCTCGGCGGGCGCCCTGGAGCTGGAGCGGCGGCTGGCGGATCTGGTGCGCGGCGGGCTGGCCTCGGCCGGGCAGTCGGGGTACGGGCTGTGGGAGGAGACGGCGGCCCGGATGGTCGACGCCCAGGCTCCCGGGCTCGCGGGGCGGGTGCGGGAGCTGGGCGCCCTCCCGGGGTCGGGGCCCGGCTGGCCGGTGCGGCTCCTGGAGGAGTGCGCGCTGACCCATCTGCTGGACACGGCCTGGCTGGGGATCGAGCGGCTGCCGGACCCGCTGGCCGCGACGGTCCGGGCCCGGGTGGGCCTGCCCACCGCCGCGGAGGGCCCGGCCGTCCGGGACCGCTGGATGGTCCTCGCCCAGTTCGACTCGCCCGAGGGGAAGCTCACCACCCGCCGTATATGGCTGCACGGGCGGGCGTCCGGGCACACCGCGCTGCTGCTCTCCTTCGGGGCGGCGGGGCGGGCGCCGCAGCTGGCGCTGCCGCTGGGGGCGGAGGTCGAGGCGGAGCTGACGCGGTATCCGGGGGCGGGGCAGCTCCGGGCCGAGCTGGGCGGCACGATCGGGCCGCCGGTGCCGATCGGGGGCCCGCCGCCGGGCGGCCCGGTGGCGGCGGCGCTCGACGCGTACGGGCGGGCGCTCCGCGACGATCCCTGGCTGGACGCCTGGCCGGTGACGCTGGCGGAGGTGGTCCCGGTGCCGGACGCCACCGGCTGGCAGCTGGCGGACGCGGACGGCGGGGCGGCGCTGCCGCTCACGGCGGCGGCGCGGGCCCGCCCGGGGCTGTGGAAGCTGCTCGCGGTCTCCGGGGGGCATCCGGTGACCGTCTTCGGCGAGTGCGGCCACCAGGGGGTGACACCGCTGGCGGCGTGGGCGCCGGGCGGACAGGGGATGGTGCCCCTGCTCTGAGGGACGTTCCGAAGGCCCCGCCACCCGACGCCGTACCGTGCCGCACCGCGCCGCGCCCGGGTGGTGAAGGGCGCCGGGCGCCGGGACCGCTGCCCGGGTCTGCGGGATCCCGGCTCCGGGGCCCGTGCTCCGTTCCCGCCCCGGCCTCGCCCCGCACCGGCCCTTCGCCTCCCCTGTCTCCCTTCTCGCTCCCTTCTCGCTTTCCTTCCGCGCATCTGCTCCCCGTCCGCCCCGCGTGACCCGACCGAACCTGTCCGTACGGAGGACGACGTGATGACCACGACCGACACCCCCGAGACCACCGGCACCACCGGCGCCCCGCTCTGGGAGGAGCTGGTCACCACCGCCCTTCTCGGCACCGACCGCCGCACCCCGCCGGCGGGCCTGTCGCCGGTGGGGCGCCCCGGCGGGGACCCGGCGACCGCGCTGCTCGACGCGGCGGCGCTGCACACGGTCCGCCGCCGGGCGGGGCTGCTGCCCGCGCCCGCCGCCGAGCGGCCCGAGCCCGCCCCGGCCGACCCCCGGCCACCGCTGCCCGCCGCCGCCCGCCGGCGACTGGAGCAGCTGCTGGCCGATCGCGCCGCGCCGTCCGCCGGGGGCCGCCGGGGTGTGGCGCCCGATCTGACGGAGCTGCTGCCGCAGTGGCTGACCACCGCACAGGAGCAGGGGTACCGGGCGCCGTCGGCGCTGCTGCCCGCCGTGCTGGACGCGGCCCGCGCACGGACCGATCTACGGCCCCACGCCCTGGCCTTCGCCGGGGCCCGGGCGCTGTGGCTGGCGCGGTTCAACCCGGAGTGGCGGTTCGCGCTGCGCGGTGCCTCGGGCGGCGGTGTCGCACTGCCCGAGCTGTCGGAGCCTGAGAAGGTCCGCGCGCTGTGGGAGGAGGGTCTGTTCGCGGAGCGGGTGGCGCTGCTGACCGCCGTACGGGGGCAGGACCCGGCCGGCGGCCTTGCCCTGCTCACCGGGTCCTGGGGTACCGAACGGGCCGAGGACCGGCTGATGTTCCTGGACGCGCTGCGGACCGGGCTCTCCCGCGCGGACGAGCCCTTTCTGGAGACGGCGCTGGGGGACCGCAGCCGCAATGTCCGGGCGACCGCCGCCGAACTGCTCGCCGCGCTGCCGGAGTCGGCGCTGGCCGCCCGGATGGCGGAGCGGGCCGTCTCCTGTGTCGCCCCGGACCGCGAGGGTGACGGCGCGGCGATAGCCGTGGAGGCGCCGCACAGCTGTGACGCGGAGATGCAGCGCGACGGTGTGGCCGCCACTCCGCCGGCGGGCCGGGGCAAGCGGTCGTGGTGGCTCGGCCAGCTGGTGGCGGCGGCCCCGCTGGCGACCTGGACCCATCGGTTCGGCGGGCGCTCCCCCGAGGAGATCGTCGCCCTGCCGGTGGCCGACGGCTGGCGCGAGGAGCTGCACACGGCCTGGTGCCGGGCGGCGGTCCGGCAGGGTGACGCCCCCTGGTCCCGGGCCCTGCTGGGCCCCGCCGGCGTCCCGCCGGAGAGCGGCACCGGTACCCCCTCGCTGGCGGCGCGGGCCGAGCTGCTGGCGGCCCTCCCGGGGGACGAGCGGGCCCACTGGGTCGCGGAGTTCATCGCGGCGCACGGGCTGTCGGAGGCGTTCCAGCTGCTGGGGGTCTGTCCGGTGCCCTGGTCGCGCCCGCTGGGCCACGCGGTCGTGGACGCGCTGGACATGGCGAGGGACGCGGGCAGTTACCCCTGGAGCTTCAGTGGGGTGATGGGCCTCGCCGAGCGCTGTCTGCATCCGTCGGCGGTGGACCGGCTGGAGCCGCTGACGGCGGCCCGCGCCGAGTCGGAGGACACCTCCCCGGGGGCGGACGGGTACTGGTCAGAGGCGTTCCAGCGGCTGGTCTCGACGCTGCGGCTGCGGGACGCGATGCACCGGGAGCTGACCGGCACCGCACCCTGACCCGCCCCTGCCCCGGCACCCCGCACCCCGCGCCTCGCACCTGGCGCCCCGCGCTCCAGCCCGTCCGCACCCCGGGCCCGGACCGCGCCGACGCCGGGGTCACGGCCCCGGGGTCACGGCTCCCCGTGGCGCAGGGGCATGGGCGCCGGGCCGGCTCAGGCCCCGGCGGGCTGGCGGATATGGGCCCTCACCCAGGCCACGATCGCCGTGGTGGTCGCCCCCGGGGTGAAGATCTCGGCGACCCCCAGCTCCTTCAGCGGAGCGATGTCCTCCTCCGGGATGATCCCCCCGCCGAAGACCTTGATGTCCTCCGCGTCCCGCTCCTTCAGCAACTGGATCACCTTGGCGAACAGCGTGTTGTGGGCCCCCGAGAGAATGGAGAGCCCGATCGCGTCCGCGTCCTCCTGGATCGCCGTGGTGACGATCTGCTCGGGGGTCTGGTGCAGGCCCGTATAGATGACCTCCATCCCCGCGTCCCGCAGCGCCCGGGCGATCACCTTCGCACCCCGGTCGTGCCCGTCGAGTCCCGGCTTGGCCACCACTACACGGATCGGCCCCGTCACACCCATCGCTGCCTCCACACACCCGGCTGAGCCGTAAGTGAACGAACGTTATCTCCAGCATCCCGCACCCGCCCGTTTCACAGGGAGCCCGGAGGGGGAAATCACACATGGGACATGTTCGCTGGCGTCGCATCCGCGTCCGAGGCCCACCGCCCGCGCGGGGCGTCGCAAGGGAGCCCCTTCGGGGCCGTATCCGCCGTGCCCGGGAGCCGCGCGGCGCGGGGATCCGGCACCGCCGCTGCCGCCGATCCGCCTGCCCGGACCAGGGAGCCCGAGCCCGAGAAGCACCACCGCACCACCCTTCCGGCAGCACAGAAGAGGCCCCATGAGGACATACGGGGGCCGATGGCGCCCTCCGCATGTCATACGGAGGTCGGCCCATGAAGGTTCTGCCCCGCTTCCACCCGAGCCTGTGCGCTCTCGGCCGTACCCCCCTCACCCGGCACTCCCTCAACATCACTCTCGGCTCACTCACCCTGGGCTCCCTCGGCCTCGGCCCGGCCGGGCGGTTCCCGCTGAGCCCGCTCGACCCGCTGAGCCCCCTGAATCCCTGGGCGGTCCGGGGGCTGGCGGGCCTGCGCGATCTGCGGGCCCCCGCCGCGCTCCGGGCCACCGCCCTGGAGCTGGCGATCCTCGCCGGGCATCTGCTGCTGTACCCCACGGGAATCACGGCCGAGGCGGCCGAGGCGGCCGAGGCGCCCCCGGGTGAAGCGGCCGGGACGGAGGGAGCGGGTCAAGCGGAGGAAGCGGCGGGAGCGACCGCCCCCTCCCTCCCCGCAGGCGGAGCCGACCGCCCCCCGGTCGTCCTGCTCCATGGCTTCGTGGACAACCGCTCGGTCTTCGTCCTGCTGCGCCGCTCACTGGCCCGGCACGGCTGGCGCCACCTCGAATGCCTCAACCACTCCCCGCTCACCTGCGACATCCCCACCGCCGCCGAGGCGCTGGGCCGCCGGATCGAGGAGATCTGCGCCCGCACCGGACGGGAGCGGGTCGATGTGGTCGGGCACAGCCTCGGCGGACTGATCGCCCGCTACTACATACAGTGCCTCGGCGGTGACCGCCGGGTACGCACCCTGGTCACCCTGGGCACCCCGCACTCCGGCACCACCGTGGCCCCGCTGGCCGACGCCCACCCCGTCGTACGCCAGATGCGCCCCGGATCAGCGGTGATCGAGGAGTTGCGCCGTCCGGCGCCCGGCTGCCGCACCCGTTTCGTGAGTTTCTGGAGCGACCTGGACCGGGTGATGGCCCCGGTGGAGACCGCCCAGCTGGAGCACCCGGATCTGATCACGGAGAATGTGCAGGTCACCGGCGTGGGACATCTGGCACTGCCGGTCCATCCGGCCGTCGCGGCGGCCATCCGTGAGGCGCTGGAGGCCCCTCGGCCGGGCGCCGCCCCCGGAGTCGTCTCGGTGGCCTGACCGACGGCCCGGCGCCAACACCACCCGAACGGCCGTCACTTGGCGTCGAACGAGTTTCGAACATAGCGCCAAGGCTGTGCCCGCACTCCTCCGAAAGACGCTCGAATGCCCTTTTCCTGATTCTCCAAAACCTCGGGAAGATTGTGGCCGTCGCATACCGCCGGGTACAGTCGCGCCCACTGGCTCCCCATCCGGGTTCCGACCGTTCCGCGGCCCCCGGATTCCAGGTCCTGCTGCCGAGGCGAGAGAGAAGTTGGTGAACGACCAGCACGCCCACGCCGGGCACGTCGGCCACGACGACTACACCACCGGCAGCTTTGGTACCGACCCGCTCTTCGGTGCCCTTCCCGACGGTTCGGCCGGCTACGAGGCCGGTCACAGCGGGCAGTACGACACCACCGCCTGGGACACCGGCGCGCACCAGGGCGTCGGCCACGACGCCTATCCGATGGACCCCTCCGCCGAGCAGGCGCAGCCCTTCGCCACCGGCTCCTACGACACCAGCGGCCAGTGGGACGCGGAGGCCTGGAACCGGCCCCAGGACACCGGCGCGTTCACCTCGGTCGCCGACGGCTTCGGCTACGACACCACCGGCCAGTGGGCGGCGGGCTCCTTCGACACCGGCGCGTACGACGCCACCGCCTGGAACTCGGATGGCGGCACCCTCGCCACCGGAACCCCGGACGGCATCATTCCGGGGCAGTTCACCCCCGAGCATGAATTCGGCACGGACTTCACGGCCGACCCCCTCCCCGAGGCGGCGCCCGTCGGGCAACTCGCCGACTCCGGCCTGGAGTTCGACTACCAGGCCCCGTACGCGTACGACCCCGGCTTCCCGGACGGCATCGACCTCGATCCCGATCCGGTGCACGAGGCGGAACAGCCCGACCCGCTCGATGTCGTCGCCGCCGCGCCGGACACCGGCCACGGCCACAGTGACACCGCCGCCCTCCCCGTCGTCACGGACGACGGGGACGCCTATGACGCCTACAGCCCGGAGCTGGCCCCGCTCACCGCGACCACTCCGGCCGCGCCCCGGGCCGCCCGCCGCGCCGCGGGCGGTGGCACCCGCAGCCGTCGCCGTACTCCCGCCAAGCGGTCGGCGCTGCTCACCGTCGCCGTCCCGTCCGTCTGTGTGATGGGCGTCGCGGGGATCGCCGCCGCCTCCGTCTCCAATCTCACCGGTGACGAGGCCCCCAAGAAGACCGAGGCCAAGGTGAGCGCCGCCGACACGGCCGCTCTCGTGGCCCAGTCCGCCACCGCCAACAACAAGATGGACACCCAGCTCGCCGCGCTCAGCGCCGAGGCCCGCGACTTCGGCGACCGTGCCTCCCGTACCCAGGAGCGGATCGACCTCAAGGTCCGCCAGGAAGCGGAGCGCAAGAAGCGCGAGGAGGACGCCAAGAAGCGTGAGGCGCTGCGCCCCAAGTTCGCGGTGCCCGTGGACAGCCAGGGGCTGAGCACCTTCTACGGCGAGTCCGGTGTCAACTGGATGGCGCGCCACACCGGCATCGACTTCCCCGTGCCCTATGGCACCAATGTGTACGCCGCGACCGATGGCACCGTCCGTACGCAGTACAACGGCGCCTACGGCAACATGATCATCCTGACCGCCCCCGACGGCACCGAGACCTGGTACTGCCATCTGAGCAGCGCCAAGATCCGGTCCGGCACGGTGAAGGCCGGCGAGGTGATCGGCTACGCGGGCAACTCGGGCAACTCCACCGGCCCGCACCTCCACTTCGAGGTCCGACCCGGCGGCGGTTCCCACATCGACCCGCTGGCCTGGCTCCAGAGCAAGGGTCTCGACCCCCGCTGACGCTCCCCCGCCGATCGGCCCTCCATCCGTCGGCCGACCTGCGGGGCAATGATCCCCGCAGGTCACGGCCGGGGGGGGCGGGCAGCAACGGCGGGGGGCGCGGGGGGGGGCGTGGGCCAGGGAACCCCCCCCGGGCGTGGGGGGGGTTTTCTTTGTCCACC
>NZ_JBEPCY010000049.1:0-45956 GCF_040299965.1 Streptomyces sp. NPDC000594
ACCCCGCCGCCCCCCGGCCCCGCCTGACCCGGCCCCGCCCGTTGCGCCCCGGGCCCCCGGGGGCGGGGGGGCGGGTGCACCCCCCCCCGCCCGGGCCCGGGCACCACCCGGCCCCCGCCGCCGGGCCGTTTCCGTGGGTACGGGCGGCTCTTCCCCCGCGTGGCGGCGGGCCGCTCCGGTGCGTACCGGAGCGCCGGGGCCGGGGTCAGCGGTGGGACGCCGCCGTGCCCTCCACCGCGAACAGCTCCTCCTCGACATGGTCGAGCGCCAGCCGCAGCGCCCCCGTCGCCACCGCCGCCTCCCGCAGCAGCGAGAGCGTCACCCGGGGCGGCCGCAGACAGTAGCGCGCCAGCTCCTCGCGGAGGGGATCCAGCACCCCGTCCAGACCGGCGGCCCAGCCACCGATGACCACCAGCTCCGGGTCGAGCGCCAGCACCAGCGCCGCCACATCGTGCACCAGCCGCTGGATGAACCGCTCCACCGCCGCGCCCGCCCGTGCGTCGCCCTGCTTGGCCAGGGCGAAGACCTGCGCCACCGCGGGCTCGTCCAGCGGGTGCAGCGGCTGGTCCGTGGTCGACAACAGCGTCTCCGGGGTCACCTCGCGCCCCAGCAGATGCAGCGCGCCTATCTCGCCCGCGGCGCCGCCGAAGCCCCGGTGCAGCCGTCCGCCGATCAGGGAGCCCGCCCCGGGGCTCAGCCCCGCCAGGACGAAGACGACATCGTCGGAGTCCTTCGCGGACCCCTTCCAGTGCTCGGCGAGGGCCGCCGCGTTGGCGTCGTTCTCCACCAGCACCGGACAGCGGAAGGAACGCTGGAGCCGCTGCCCCAGCGCCAGTCCGGTCCAGCCGGGCAGGGCGGTGCCGAGCCGTATCGTCCCGTCCGCCTCCACGATCCCCGGCGTACCGACGCCGACGGCCCGCAGATTGGTCCGGGCCACCCCGGCCCTGCGCAGCACATCCGCGATCACCTGCCGGACCCGCTCCAGCCGCTCATCGGCGGAGGCGGCCTCCGCCACATCCCGGGAACCCGCGCCGATGACCCGTCCGTCCAGCCCCGAGACCAGCGCGGCCACCCGGTGCGGACCGATCTCCACACCGAGCAGATGCCCCGCCTCCACCCGGAACCGGAAGCGCCGCGCGGGTCGGCCCTGACGGCGGGCCTCGCCCTCCTCGGGTTCCGACTCGCTGACCAGGTCCGCCTCGACCAGCCCTTCGATCACACCCTCGACCGTGGGGCGTGACAGCCCCGTGAGCCGGGTCAGATCCGTGAGCGTCGGGGAACCGGCGTCCCGTAGCGCATGGAGTACCACCGCGGAGTTGATCCGCCGCAGCAGAGACGGATCCCCGCCGGTCAGCCGCCCCACCATGTGTCCTTCCAGCCCTCACTCGCGCAGTTCGGGCGTGTGTGTCTGCCGGATCGTACTCGCTCGCCCGTCCGACGTGCACGATCGATGGGAGGGGTACGACGGGTCCGGCCAGCCGTTTCGCGTTCCCCCGGGTGCCCGGTGCCTTGTCCTCTCAGGCGCCGGGACGCCTCCCCGGTCCCCCCGGGCGGCACCCGGAAGGGCCGGGGGAGCCATCCGGAACGGCGCCGGAAGGGCCGTGCGGGACGACCGTCCTACGGGCTCCCGGGGGGCCGGAGGGCCACCGTCCGCAGCCGCCCGTACTCCTCGGCCATCGACTCGGCCGTCCAGTGCGCGTTCAGCCCGCTCGGGTTGGGCAGCACCCAGATCCCGGTCTCCCCGATCGTCCGCTCCTGGCGCCCCATCCGGGCCCGGGGCTCCTGGAAGGCGGTGCGGTACGCGGTGATCCCGACCACCGCGAGCCAGCGCGGGCGCAGCCGCCCGACCCTGGCCCGCAGCAGCTCACCGCCGGTCCGCAGCTCCTCGGCCGACAGCTCGTCGGCGCGCGCGGTCGCCCGCGCCACCACATTGGTGATGCCGAGTCCGTAGGTCAGCAGCTCCCGCTCCTCGGCGGGGAGCAGCCGGCGCGGGGTGAAGCCGGAGCGGTGCAGTACCGGCCAGAAGCGATTGCCGGGCCGGGCGAAGTGATGGCCCGTGGCGGCCGACATCAGCCCCGGGTTGATGCCGCAGAAGAGCACGGCGAGGCCGTCCGCGGCCACGTCGTCGACGACGCGGCCCCGGGCGGCCGCCAGCTCCTCGGGGGTCAGAGGATCGCCCCGGGGGCGTACCCGGCGGCCTCCGGGTGCTCCGCCGTGATCTCCTCGATCCGTGCCACCACCGAGGTCACCTGGTCGGCGGCGGCGCCCGTGAAGGACAGCTTGTCCGCCATCAGGGCGTCCAGCGCGGCCCGGTCCAGGGGGATGCGGTCATCGGCGGCGAGCCGGTCCAGCAGCTCGTTGCGCTCCGCGCCGCGCTCCCGCATCGCCAGCGCCGAGCCCACCGCGTGCTCCTTGATCGCCTCATGGGCCTCCTCCCGGCCCACACCGGCCCGTACCGCGCCCATCAGCACCTTGGTGGTGGCCAGGAAGGGCAGATAGCGGTCCAGCTCACGGGCGATCACCGCGGGGAAGGCGCCGAACTCGTCCAGCACCGTCAGGAAGGTCTCCAGCAGCCCGTCCAGGGCGAAGAAGGCGTCCGGCAGGGCCACCCGGCGTACCACCGAGCAGGAGACGTCGCCCTCGTTCCACTGGTCGCCCGCCAGCTCGCCGGTCATGGAGGCATAGCCGCGCAGGATGACCATCAGGCCGTTCACGCGCTCGCAGGAGCGGGTGTTCATCTTGTGCGGCATCGCCGACGAGCCGACCTGGCCCGGCTTGAAGCCCTCGGTGACCAGCTCGTGCCCGGCCATCAGCCGGATGGTCTTCGCGACCGACGAGGGCGCGGCGGCCAGCTGCACCAGCGCGGAGACCACGTCGTAGTCGAGGGAGCGGGGGTAGACCTGGCCCACCGAGGTGAAGGCCCGCGCGAAGCCCAGATGGCCGGCGACCCGGCTCTCCAGCTCGGCCAGCTTCCCGGCGTCGCCGCCGAGGAGGTCCAGCATGTCCTGGGCGGTGCCGACCGGGCCCTTGATCCCGCGCAGCGGGTAGCGGTCCAGCAGCTCCTCCAGCCGCCCGTACGCCACGAGCAGCTCGTCGGCGGCGGTCGCGAACCGCTTGCCGAGCGTCGTCGCCTGCGCGGCCACATTGTGCGAGCGGCCCGCGATCACCAGTTCGGCGTACTCGGCGGAGAGCCGGCCCAGCCGGGCCAGGACCGCGACCGCACGGTCCCGGGTCAGCTCCAGCGACAGCCGGATCTGGAGCTGCTCCACATTCTCGGTCAGATCCCGGGAGGTCATGCCCTTGTGGATCTGCTCATGCCCGGCGAGCGCGTTGAACTCCTCGATCCGCGCCTTCACATCGTGCCGGGTGACCTTCTCGCGCTCCGCGATCGACGCCAGGTCGACCTGGTCGAGGACCCGCTCGTAGTCGGCGAGGGCGGTCTCCGGCACCTCGATGCCGAGATCCTTCTGGGCGCGGAGCACGGCCAGCCAGAGCCTGCGCTCCAGCCGGACCTTCTCCTCGGGGGACCACAGAGCCGCCAGCTCCGCGGAGGCGTAGCGGCCGGCCAGGACATTGGGGATGCGGGGCTTCGCAGTCACAGCAGTCACATGGCCAGATTCTACTGGCGATTCATGCAGGCCAGAGCCTCGGCCCTGGTTGTGGGTTGCTACGAAGGCCGCGCGGGCCGCTGAGCGGCCCCGTCCACCGGGTAGGCGAGCAGGTCGGGGCGCTTGGGCGGCAGCCCGTCCCCGGAGGAGCGGCCCGTCAGCCGGCGCCCGATCCAGGGTCCCAGATGGCGCCGGGCGAACCGCAGATCATCCGTCCGCCGGGCCGCCCAGCCCGCCGGCGCCGCCGGGGGCAGCGGTGTCCGCCAGTCCTCCTCGGCGGGCAGCCCCAGGCCCTGCCAGACCGCCTCCGCGACCCGCCGGTGCCCCTCGGCCGTCAGATGCAGCCGGTCGGCGTCCCAGAGCCGGGGATCGCCCAGCACCCCGGCGCCGTAGAGATCCACCACCAGTGCCCCATGGCGCGCGGCCAGGGCGTCCACCTGGACGAACAGCTCCTCCATCCGGGGACGGAACCGCTGCATCACCGGCCCGTCCCGCCCGGGGCTGTGCATCAGCACCAGGGTGCGGCAGGTCGGGGCGAGCCGCTCCACCGCCTCCTCCAGCAGGGCATGGACCCGGCCCATGTCGCAGCGGGGCCGCAGGGTGTCGTTGAGCCCGCCCACCAGGGTCACCACATCGGCGCGCATCGCGGCGGCGAGCGGGACCTGCTCCGCCACGATCTGCCCGATGAGTTTGCCCCGGACGGCGAGATTCGCGTACCGGAAACCGGGGGTCCGCACGGCCAGCCGGTCCGCGAGCCGGTCCGCCCAGCCCCGGTAGGAGCCGTCCGGCGCCGGGTCCGACATGCCCTCGGTGAAGGAGTCGCCCACCGCGACCAGGCTGGTGTAGTCGGTGTTCTTCTGCATGGCCAGGCGATCGTACCGCGCGGTACGTCCCGGGTACGGACGGCGGATCCGATGCCCCGGGAGCGGGTACGGGCCCCTGCGCGCGGCTCCCGTACACCCCGGGACGTCTCGCACACCCGGGACGCACGGCCGTCCCGGACACCCCGGGACGCACGGCGGCCCGCGCCCCCCGAGGGGAGCGCGGGCCGCCGACGGCTCCGGAAAAACTAGTCGGTCCTGCCGACCAGCTCCCGCAGGACGTCCTCCATGGCCACCAGGCCCACCGGAGCGCCGTCCTCGTCGACCACCGCCGCCAGATGGGTCCGGCTGCGGCGCATCGCGGTGAGCACGTCGTCCAGCGGGGTCGTCGCCCGCACCCGGGCGATCGGCCGCAGCGCGGCCACCGGGAAGGGCTCCACCCGCGGGGTCGCGTCGAGCGCGTCCTTCACATGGAGATAACCGACGATGCCCCGCTCCGCGTCCCGGACCGGGAAACGGGAGAACCCGGACTCCGCCGAGAGCCGCTCCAACTGCTCCGGAGTGGTCCCGGCACCCGCGTACACCACCCGTTCGACCGGCACCACGACATCGCCCACCGGGCGACGGCCCAGCTCCAGGGCGTCCCGCAGCCGCTCCGCCGAACGGTCGTCCAGCAGCCCCGCGTCACCCGCGTCCGCCACCATCCGGGCCAGCTCGTCATCGGAGAAGGTCGCGGCGACCTCGTCCTTGACCTCCACCCGCAGCAGCTTCAGCAGCGTATTGGCGAAGGCGTTGATGGTGAAGATCACCGGGCGGAGCGCCCGTGCGACCGCCACCAGCGGCGGGCCGAGCAGCAGCGCACTGCGGGTCGGCTCGGCCAGGGCGATGTTCTTGGGGACCATCTCGCCCAGCAGCATGTGCAGATAGGTCGCCAGGGCCAGCGCGATCACGAACGAGATCGGATGGATGGCACCCTCGGGCACGCCCAGCGAGTGGAACACCGGCTCCAGCAGATGGGCGATGGCGGGTTCGGCGACGATACCGAGCACCAGGGTGCACAGGGTGATGCCGAGCTGCGCCGTCGCCAGCAGCGCCGACACATGCTCCAGACCCCACAGCACACTGCGGGCCCGGCGGTTGCCCGCCTCGGCCTCGGGCTCGATCTGGCTGCGGCGGACCGAGATCATGGCGAACTCGGCGCCGACGAAGAAGGCGTTGACCACCAGGGTCGCCAGACCGATCAGAAGCTGGACAGCGATCATCGTCCGGCCTCCTCGTCCACGGCGGAGTCCTGCGCGGAGGCGGCCGGGGCGTGCATCAGCACCCGTGCGGCACGCCGCCCGGAGGCGTCGACCACATCCAGCCGCCAGCCCTCCAGGTCGATGTGGTCACCCTCGGCCGGGATCCGCCCCAGCTCGGTGGCGACCAGACCGGCCAGGGTCTCGTACGGTCCCTCGGGCACCTTCAGCCCCACCTGCTCCAGCTGATCGGTACGGGCGGCACCATCGGCGGACCAGAGCGGACGGCCGTCCGCGTCCTCGCCCACCGGGGCCAGATCCGGGGTCTCGTGCGGGTCGTGCTCGTCGCGGACCTCGCCGACGACCTCCTCCACGATGTCCTCCATCGTCACCACGCCGGCGGTACCGCCGTACTCGTCGATGACGACGGCCATCGTGGACCGCCCGCCGAGCCGGTCCATCAACCTGTCGACGGTGAGGGACTCGGGCACCAGCAGGGGTTCGCGCACCACGTCGGCGACGCTGGTACGGGCACGCCGCTCGGCCGGTACGGCCAGGACGTCCTTGATGTGCGCGATCCCGACGACGGTGTCGAGGTTCCCCCGGTAGACGGGGAAGCGGGACAGGCCGGTGGCACGGGTGGCGTTGGCCACGTCCTCTGCCGTGGCCTGCACCTCCAGCGCGGTGACCTGGACCCGGGGGGTCATGACGTTCTCGGCGCTCAGCTCGGCCAGATGCAGTGTCCGGACGAACAGCTCGGCGGTGTCCGCCTCCAGCGCGCCCTCCTTGGCGGAGTGGCGGGCGAGTGCCACCAGCTCCTGGGGGCTGCGGGCGGAGGCCAGCTCTTCGGTGGGCTCCATCCCCAGCCGCCGCAGAATGCGGTTGGCGGTGTTGTTGAGATGGCTGATCAGTGGCTTGAACGCGGCCGTGAAGAGGCGCTGCGGAGTGGCCGAGAGCTTGGCGACCGCCAGCGGCTGGGAGATGGCCCAGTTCTTCGGGACCAGCTCGCCGACGACCATGAGGACGACGGTGGAGAGCGCGGTACCGAGGACCAGGGCGACCGATGAGGCGACCGAGGGTGAGAGCCCCAGGTCCTCCATCGGGCCGCGGATGAGCTTGGCGATCGACGGCTCGGAGAGCATGCCGACGACCAGATTGGTCACGGTGATGCCGAGCTGGGCGCCGGAGAGCTGGAAGGTGAGTCCGCGGACCGCCTTCAGGGCGCTCGCCGCGCCGCGTTCGCCGCGCTCGACGGCGCTTTCGAGGTCGGCGCGCTCCACCGTGGTGAGGGAGAACTCTGCCGCGACGAAGACGCCGCAGGCGAGCGAGAGCAGCAACGCCACACAGAGAAGGAGGATTTCGCTCATCGGGTCATCCCCGTCCCACGGTGGGTGAGGGGCGGCCGGGAGGCTCGATGTCTGCTACTGGGAGGCTCGTCCATGGACGGACGCTCACACCTTTCGATTGGGTTCCACAGGACCCTCCCATGGTAAAGGACCGGCAAAGTGCCCGGTGGGGAAGGGTCGTCCCAGACTATCGGGCCTCCCGGGGGTCCCGCCGTGCCGAGGCTCCCGGCTCCCCGGCGGCTACCCTCGGTGACCGGCCGCGGGCGCAGCCGGCTCAGGGGCCTCGGTGACCGCAGGGGCGTCGGCGGGCCGGTCGTACGGCTTCACCCAGCGCCGCCAGCGCTCCTCCCGCCGGTACCCGGCCGAGGACCAGGCACGCTGGGCCCTCTCATTGGCCTCCAGCACCATGGCGTCCCCGCGCCGCCCGCCCACGGCGGTGAAACGCTCCTCGGCGGCCTCCAGCAGGGCGGTGGCGACCCCCCGGCGGCGGTACGGGGGGAGCACGGCGAGCCGGTACAGGGAGCAGCGCCAGCCGTCCCAGCCGGCGATCACGGAGCCCACGAGCAGGCCGCCGGACTCGGCGAGGATCAGGGCCTGCGGATCCCGGGTGATCAGCCGGGTGACCCCGTCCACGTCGTCGGTGATGCTGGTGCCCTCGGCGGCCTCCGCCCAGAAGGCGAGAACGGTACGGGCCTCGTCGACCCGTGCGGTACGGATGTGAAGATCGTCGCTCATGGATCGACCCAAGCATGCCGCTTCCTGGGCCGACCAGCGGTTTTCCCCCGTGGTGCGCCCCGGGCGGGGTGGTGTCACCGGCCGGGTCCCGGCCGGGCCGGGGGCGGATCAGGGGCGGGTCAGACCGGGGGCGGGTCAGGCCGGGGGCGGGTCAGGCCGGGAGGACGAAGCAGAACTCATTGCCCTCCGGGTCGTGGAGCACCTGGAAGTCCCCCTGGGGGTCGGAGACCACCGCTCCGACCGGCGAGGCCCCGAGCGCCACCGCCCGCGCCGTCGCCGCCGCGAGATCCCCGGCCTCCAGATCCAGATGCAGCCGGTTCTTCCCGGCCTTTCCCTCCGGCACCCGCTGAAAGGCGATCCGCACCCCGTCCGGCGGGTCCACGAAGGACCAGCCGGGGCTCCGGTCCACCGGGTCGCCCCCGAACAGCGCCGCCCAGAAGCGGACCAGCAGGGCCGGGTCATGACAGTCGAAGACGATCTCGCTGAGTCGTGCGCGCATGGGTCCACCCTAGGTCGCGCCCGCCCGGGCCCGGCGTGCCCCGGCCCCCGGGCCCGGTCGTCGGCCGGGCGGCGCCGCGCGGCCTACCGTGCCAGGGCGCCGACCGCTTCGGCCGCCACCAGGGGCTCGGGCCGCGCGGCGCCGGTGAAGGCGGTGGCGTCCCAGGTGCCGCCCAGGCGGGGGGCGAACCAGCGGGGCGCGCGGGCGCGGAAATCGGCCGGGGAGAGCCGGCCCGCGCCCTCCGGGACGGCGCCCAGCAGCGGCGCCCCCGCCACCTCGGGGAGGTCCAGCAGATTGCAGCGGGCCGCGAGGTCCGGGGCGGCCGGCCAGCTGCCGACGACCACGCCCAGCTGGTCGACCCCCCGGGCCCGCAGCGCCTCGCCGGTCAGTGCCACCGCGTTGAGCGTGCCGAGCCCGGCGGGGGCCACCACCAGCACGGGGGCGGCCAGCAGCCGGGCGACATCGGCGAGGGTGGTGCCCCGGTCGTCGAAGCGGACCAGCAGCCCGCCCGCCCCCTCGACCAGCACCAGGTCGTACTCCCCGGCCAGCGCCGCCACCCGGTCCGCGATCTCCTCGGCACCTGGAGCGGTCCGCCCGGCCCGCCGCGCGGCGGTCGCGGGGGCCAGCGGCTCGGGAAAGCGCGCCAGCTCCAGACCGTGCGCCGGGCCGCCGAGCCGCCGTACCTCGGCCAGATCGCCGGGCTCCCCCTCGGCGACCCCGGTCTGCGCGGGCTTGACCACGGCCACCCGCAGGCCGGCCGCCAGCGCGACCAGCCCGGCGGTCACGACGGTCTTCCCGATCTCGGTCCCGGTACCCGAGACCACGATGACGGACACGCTGTTCCTGCCTTTCCCGTTTCTCGTTCCCTGTCGGGGAAGATCCCCCCGGCCGCCGTGGGCACCCGGCCCCGGCGGCCCGCGACCTCGGCCCGTGCCTCAGCCCGCGGTCGCCGCCGCGCGCATCCCCGCGCAGATCCGCGCCAGATCCTCGTCGTCGGTCACATAGGGCGGCATCGCGTAGACCAGGTCCCGGAACGGCCGCAGCCAGACCCCCGCACGGACCGCCGCCTCCGTGGCCGCCGCCATGTCGACCGGGTGGTCGAGCTGGATGACCCCGATCCCGCCGAGGACCCGGACATCCCGTACCCCCGGCAGCTCCACCGCCTCCGCGAGCCCCGCCCGGAGCCCGGTCTCCAGCCGCTTGACCTCCTGCTGCCAGTCCTGGTCGAGGAGCAGCCCGATCGAGGCTCCGGCCACCGCCGCCGCCAGTGGATTGGCCATGAAGGTGGGCCCGTGGGCGAGCACCGGCACCTCGCCGCGCGAGATGCCCGCCGCCACCTCCGAGGTGCACAGGGTCGCCGCCATGGAGAGATAGCCGCCGGTCAGCGCCTTGCCCAGACACATCACATCCGGGGCGACCCCGGCCGAGTCCGCCGCGAAGAGGGTCCCGGTGCGGCCGAAGCCGGTCGCGATCTCGTCCAGTACCAGCAGCACCTCATGGGCGTCGCACGCCTCCCGCAGCACCCGCAGATACGCGGGGGAGTGGAAGCGCATCCCGCCCGCCCCCTGCACCACCGGCTCGACGATCACCGCCGCCAGCTCGTGCGCGTGCCGGGCGATCAGCTCCCGCAGCCGCTCCGCGTACCCCTCGTCGTACTCCTCGGGAGGCGCGTCGGCGAACACCTGCCGGGGCAGCGACCCCGACCACAGATGGTGCATCCCGCCGTCGGGGTCGCAGACCGCCATCGGCTGCCAGGTGTCCCCGTGATAGCCGCCGCGCCAGGTCAGCAGGCGCCGCTTGGCGGGGTTGCCCCGGGAGCGCCAGTACTGGAGGCACATCTTCACCGCGACCTCCACCGCCACCGAGCCGGAGTCGCTGAGGAAGACATGGCGCAGCGGCTCCGGGGTGATCTCCACCAGCCGGGTCGCCAGCCGGACGGCGGGCTCATGGGTGAGCCCGCCGAACATCACATGGCTCATCCGGTCCAGCTGGCCCCGGGCCGCCTCGTTGAGGACGGGGTGGTTGTAGCCATGGATCGCCGACCACCAGGAGGCCATCCCGTCGATCAGCTCCCGGCTGCCGTGGACCGGCTCGGCCAGCCGCAGCCGTACCCCCGACGCCGACTCCACCACCAGTGGGTCCACCCGGCCCGGCATGGGGCCGTACGGATGCCAGACATGGGCCCGGTCCAGGGCGAGCAGCTCTCCGGGGGAGAGCGGCGGCGCCTCAGGCATTGGGCGCCAGCTCCGTGCCCGCGCCCCGGCGCCGTACGGTCACCAGGTCGGTACGGGGGCCTCCCGCCACCGCCGCGCTCCCGCCGCTGTCGGCGCCGTTCGAGGCCGGGTTCGTCGAAGCCGGGTTCGTCGAGGCAGGGGTCTTCGGGGCCGGGGTCTTCGGGGTGGGGGTCTCCGTACCGTTCGCCGTGGCGGGCTCCGCACAGCCCCCGGCCCCGGTCCCGTTCCCGTCGCCGCAGACCGAACCGCAGCCACCGGCCGCCGCGTCCGTCCGGTGCTCCGGGAGGGTGGTGGTGTCCGTGCCCTCCACCTCGAAGCCCGCGTCCGCGATCATGTCCAGATCGGCCTTGCCCGCCTGGCCCTCGCTGGTCAGATAGTCGCCGAGGAAGATGGAGTTCACCAGGTGCAGCGCGAGCGGCTGGAGGGTGCGCAGATGCACCTCGCGCCCGCCCGCGAGCCGTACCTCCACATCCGGGCAGACGAACCGCACCATCGCCAGGATCCGCAGGCACCGCTGCGGGGTGAGGTTCCACTCCTTGGCCAGCGGGGTGCCCTCGAAGGGGATCAGGAAGTTCACCGGAACGGAGTCCGGGTCCAGCTCCCGCAGCGCGAAGACCACGTCGACCAGGTCCTTGTCGCTCTCGCCCATCCCGGCGATCAGGCCCGAGCAGGCCGAGAGACCGGCGGCGTGGGCCTTCTGGACGGTGTCGACACGGTCCGCGTAGGTGTGGGTGGTGGTGATGGCGCCATAGGTGGCCTCGGAGGTGTTGAGGTTGTGGTTGTACGCGTCGGCGCCGGCCTCCCGCAGCCGCTCGGCCTGTCCGTCCGAGAGCAGTCCCAGACAGGCGCAGACCTCCACCTCCTCGTTCTCCTCCTTGATGGCCTCGATGGTCCGGGAGACCCGGTCGACATCGCGGTCGGTGGGGCCGCGTCCGCTGGCGACCAGGCAGACGCGCTTGGCGCCGCCCGCCACTCCGGCCGCCGCCGCCTTCGACGCCTCCTCCGGCTTCAGCCAGGTGTACTTGAGGATCTCCGCCTTCGACCCGAGCCGCTGCGAGCAGTAGTTGCAGTCCTCGGGGCAGAGCCCGGACTTCAGATTGACCAGATAGTTGAGTTTCACCCGCCGTCCGAACCACTGGCGGCGCACACTGCCCGCCGCGGCGACGACGTCGAGCAGTTCGTCATCGGAGGTCGCCAGTACGGCGAGTGCCTCGTCGCGGGTCGGCAGCTCGCGCCGCAGCCCCTTCTCCACCAGCGTCTTCAGCAGGTCCATGGCGCCGATCCTGACGCACGGAGCGGGCCGGGGGAAAGGCGGAACTCCACAACAGACCCCGCGGCGAGGTGTGCGCATGGACACATCCCCCCAGGTGCCCGGCGCCGTTAGGGTCTGGGGACCATGAACAGGGAAGTGTGTTCCGCGCCAGGCCCGGACGAGGATCCCGCACGGCCGGGCCCGGCCCCTTCGACGGGTCCGGACCCCTTCGGGTGGCTCGGCGACGCGGCCCGGCTGAGGGAACGGGCCGGTCTGGTCCGGACCCTGCGGCCGAGGGAGGCCGGCGCCGGCCCGCTGGATCTCGCGGGGAACGACTATCTCGGACTCGCCCGGGACCCCGCCGTCACCGGCGCGGCGGCCGACGCGGCCCGCCGCTGGGGGGCCGGGGCGACCGGCTCCCGGCTGGTGAGCGGCAGCACCGCGCTCCACGCCGCGTTGGAGCGGGAACTCGCCGCGTTCTGCGGCTTCGAGGCGGCCCTGGTGTTCTCCTCCGGCTATGCGGCCAATCTCGCCGCCGTCACCGCGCTCACCGGCCGGGACTCCCTGCTGGTGTCGGATGCCGCCAATCACGCGTCGATCGTCGACGGCTGCCGGCTCTCCCGCGCCCGTACGGTGATCACGCCGCACGCCGATGTGGACGCGGTACGGGAGGCCCTGAACGGCGCGGGGCCCACCGAGCGCTCCCTGGTCGTCAGTGACGCGGTCTTCTCGGTGGACGGCGACGCGGCCCCGCTCGCCGACCTCGCCCGGATCTGCCGTGCGCGGGGCGCCGCCCTGCTGGTGGACGACGCCCATGGGCTCGGGGTGCTGGGCGACGGCGGCCGGGGCGCCCTGTGGGCGACGGGTCTCGCGGGGCAGCCGGGGGTGGTCGCCACCGTGACGCTCTCCAAGGCGCTGGGCAGCCAGGGCGGCGCGGTCCTGGGCCCCGCCCGGGTGATCGACCATCTGGTGAACACGGCCCGGAGCTTTGTCTTCGACACCGGGCTCGCCCCGGCCGCCACCGGTGCCGCGCTCGCCGCGCTGGAGCGGCTGCGGGCCCGCCCGGAGCTGGCCGGCCGGGTCCGCGCCCATGCGCTCGCGCTGCACCGGGGACTGACGGAGCGTGGCTTCACCGCCCGGCGCCCGGACGCCGCCGTGGTGTCGGTCCGGGCGCCGTCGGCCGGTGAGGCGGTCGCCTGGGCGGCCCGCTGTCGGGCCGAGGGGCTCGCCGTCGGCTGCTTCAGGCCCCCTTCGGTGCCGGACGGCATCTCCCGGCTGCGGCTGACGGCCCGTGCGGATCTGACCGGGCGGCAGATCGCCGACGCGCTGGCCACGGTGGAGGCCACGGCTCCGGCGGGGGCCAGGACTCCGGCGGGTGCGACGGCTCCGGCGGGGGCCCGTACCCCACCGGAGCGGGCGGCCGCCGCCGGTTCCTCCGGTCCGCCCTCGCCCGTCGGGCGATGACGGACGGTCCCTCAGGACACCCGGCCGTAGCGCACGTTCTTGGTCCAGATCTTGTCCAGCTTCACCCAGGACCCCCGCTTCGGAGAGTGCCAGATCTTCCCCTTACCGGCGTAGATGCCCACGTGGTAGACGTACCCCCGCGAGTGGAAGAAGACCAGGTCACCGGCCTTGCGGGAGGAAGAGGAGATCTTGCGGCTCTTGTTGTACTGCTGCTGCGCGGTGCGCGGCAGCTTCTTGCCCGCCTTCTTGTACGAGTAGAGCGTCAGCCCTGAACAGTCGAAGCGGCTCGGCCCGGCCGCGCCATAGCGGTAGGGCGCTCCCTTCTTCGAGGCCGCCACCTTGAGCGCCTTGTTCGCGTGGGTGGTCGCGGCCTGTGCCTCCGGGGTGCCTCCCGGCACCAGAAGCGATCCGCCGACCGCGGCGAGGGTGAGGGCCGACACGGCCCCCGCCCGGCTCAACAGGAACGGGACGGTGTTCTGCGCACTCATGCGCAACCCTTCGTCATCCGCCTGTGAAGGGTGACCTGTCGGGTTCGGGTGGACGAAGTTTCCCGGCCGCGGTGCGGCTTCACCCCAAGGAACGTCCGGACGGTGGGTCCGTGCGTCCCGTACTGCTTGGGTCCTCCACTCCTGCCGAAGCACTCCTGTCGACCAGAGCCCGGGACAGCGGCAGGACTCGGCGTCCGCCCGGACCGCCCCGCCGAGGTGACGGGGGCTTGTCGTCCCAGGGATCTTGACCCACAACCCGATCAAATTCCGAGCGGAAAAGGCTATATGTGAGGTTTGCCACCCTTGGTCCGTTCAGGTGGACAGCGGCCCTCTGTGGTCCGGCTCACGAGAGGTGAGCATGCCCGCACCTGCGGAGGAATAAGATATTCCGCTTATTCGGTGGACGGTTCCGCAACTCGACCGTAGCCGGGGCGGCGCCCTCGCGTACATCATTCGGGCTACTGGCACTGGTACCCACATGGCGGTTGACCCCCTGCGGAGGGATGGTCAGGGAGCTTGGGGTGGTGGTAGGGAAACCCGCAGTGTTCTGCGCTCCCCGTCGAGCACCCTGAGCGCCCTCGCGAGCGTCGCGGCGTGCACTTCGCTCTCCCCGCGCCGATGCATCAGATCGAGCGCCTCGCGCAGCGCGGTCGCCTGGCTCACGAGCGCCTGGGCGGCGCGGAGCGCGCCATAGGTATGGGTGGCGCGCGCCGGATTGATCCGCCCGAGCAGATCGGCGGCGCTGAGATAGGCGTCGATCAGTTCCCCCTCGGCCCGGGTGAGCGCGGGCAGGGGCGGCTGCCTCGGAATCATGCGCTCGCCGCCCCCCGCGCACCGGCCCCACGGGTCCGGATCACCTGGTCGACCAGGCCGTACTCCAGCGCCTGGGCCGCTGTGAGATGCCTCGGCCGTTCCAGCTCGGCGGTCACCCGCTCCGGGTCGCGGCCGGTGTACCGGGCGAGGAGCGCGGTGAACGTGCCGCGCTGCCGCAGCAGTTCGGCCGTATGGATCTCCAGATCGGACGGCTGTCCGTGCAGCGGCTCCGCGAGGGAGGGCTGTCGCAGGGTGATCCGCGCGGTGGGCAGCATCAGCCGCCGGCCCGGGGCGCCCGCCGCGAGCAGCAGCGCGGCGGCGCCCGCGACCTGCCCGACACAGACGGTCTCCACCGTGCAGGTGATCGCCTGGAGGGTGTCATGGATCGCCATCACGGCGTCCAGGGAGCCGCCGGGCGCGTTGATATAGAGCGAGATGTCCCGTTCCGGCGCCGCGTACTCCAGCTGGAGCAGCTGGGTGATCACATCGCCGACCGCGATGTCGTCCACGGCGGTGCCGAGCAGAACGATCCGTCCCTCCAGCAGCTTCGACCAGGGGTCGAGCCGCCGTACCCCCTGGGGGGTGCGCTCATGGAACTCGGGCAGCACCGTACGGGCTGCCGGGGTGCGATCGGAGTGAGTCATCGCGATGCCTCCTCGTGAACGGCCGGGTGAACGGCCGGATGAATGGCCGGGTGAACGGCGGTAGGAGCGGCGGTAGGAATGGCGGCGTTCCAGAAAATGTACAGGACGTACGTGAAGTACAGGGCGTTATGATGGACCCATGGCGTACGAGATTCCGGTGACCCAGGCACGGGCGGAGCTGGCCGAGCTGATCAACCGTGTGGTCTACGGCGGGGAGCGGGTGACGGTGACCCGGCACGGCAAGCCGCTGGTGGCCCTGGTCTCCGCCGCCGATCTGGAGCGGCTCGACGCACTGGACGCACAGGAGCGGGAGCGCGCGGCCGACCAGGTGATCAGCTCCGTCTCCTCGCTGGGCGCCGCCCCCTCGGCACCCGACGGGCGACGGCGCTTCGGGCTCACCGCCGAGCACCACCGCCCGGGCCCCGGCCGCTGAGCCGTCCGGGCGTGCCGCCGCCCCGGCGTCCTGGACCGGGGCCCCTGGCCTCCGTATGCGCCGGTCAGCGGCCGACCGTACCCCCGCGCTCCTTGCCCGAGCGGTCCGAGCGGTCCTTGCGGGCCTGCTCCACCTCCGCCTTGACGTCCGCCGCGTACCGGTCCACGTACTCCTGGCCGGACAGCTTGAGGATCGCGGAGATGATCTCGTCCGTCACCGCCCGGAGCACCGCCTTCTCGTTCTCCAGACCCTCGTAACGGGAGAACTCCAGCGGCTCCCCGAAGCGCACGGTCACCCGCTTGATCCTCGGCATCACCTGGCCCGGCGGCTGGATCTCGAAGGTCCCCACCATGGCGCAGGGAATCACCGGCACACCCGCCCGCAGCGCCATCACCGCCACCCCGACCTTGCCCTTGTAGAGACGGCCGTCGTGGGAGCGGGTGCCCTCCGGATAGATACCGAGCAGCTCACCCTTGCCGAGCACCCCGAGCCCCTCCCGGATCGCCGCCTGCCCGGCCTCCTTGCCGGAGCGGTCCACCGGGATCTGCCCCGCGCTGCGGAAGAACGCGGCGGTCAGCCGGCCCTTCACCCCCGGCCCCGTGAAGTACTCGGCCTTCGCCAGAAAGGTGATCCGGCGGTGCAGGATCGCGGGCAGCAGGAAGTGGTCGGAGAACGACAGATGATTCCCGGCGACGATCGCCGCGCCGTCCTCGGGGATGTGTTCGAGCCCCTCGATCCTGGGCCGGAACAGCAGGCGCAGCAGCGGCCCGAGCACGACATGTTTGAGCAGGTAGTAGAACACGGTCGCTCCCTGCCCCGGCGGGCGCGCCGGCGACGATTCCCAGCGGGGGACATGCGCGGAAAGGCCAGTGTAGGCGCGGCGGGCCCGCATGCGGCGCGGCATTGCCGCGATTCGTCGGGGGCCCCATGGCCGTACTCGCGTGGACGTCTGTCCGTGCCCTGGGGACGGCGGTCGCGTTACACACCGGACAGGCCCGGCCCCGGCCCCGGCTTCCGGGCCGGCCCCGACCCGCGTCCCCTGGGAGGGAACTGCCATGACCACCGACACCACCCGGGACCCGGCCCGGGAGCGCGCACAGCCCCCCGGACCCGCCGTCCCCGAGCCCGTGACGCCCCCTCAGGGGCCCGTCCCGGCACCCAACTTCGTGGACCTCCTCTTCCACGGGCTGCATGACGCGGCCCCCCACCCCGACGCCGGTTTCACCATCGGGGTGGCGCTCCATCTCGAAGGCCCCACCCCCGAACTGGCCCTGATCCGGGAACGGGTGGCCGCGCTGGCGCCCGTCCTGCCCGCCCTCACCCACCGGCTGCGGCAGCACCCGCCCGCCTGGGTACCCGCCGAACCCGACCCCGAGCGGCACATCACCGAACGCCCCCTGGGGCCCGGTCCGGTCGCGGCGGTCCTGGAGGAGCTGCTGAGGGAACCGCTGCCCGCCGACGCCCCGCCCTGGCGCCTGGTCCTGCTCCGCCGGGAGCCCTCCGCGAGCACCCCGACGAGCACCCCGACGAGCACCCCGGAGAGCACCCCGGGAAGTGACGGCGGACCCGCCGGCTCCGGCTCCGGCTCAGTCCTCGTCTACCTCACCCACCACGGACTCCAGGACGGCGGCGGACTGATCTCCGTCCTGGAGACCCTCTTCGGCCCCCCGCTGCGCCCCTCCCAGCTCTCCATCACCGCCCGGCTGCCCCGGCTCCGCAGGCGCGAGGCCCGGGGCTCGCTCTCCTCCCTGACCGGCGGCGGCCGGATCCCGATGTGGCGCTCGCGCAGCCACCCCCTCTCCGCCGAACGTCACCTGCTCTGGGCCGAGCTGCCGCTCGCCCGGCTGCGCGAGGCGGCCCGCGCCGGTGACTGCGGGGCCAATGACATCCACCTCGCCGCCGTCGCCCACGCCGTCGCCGGATGGGCCGCCGAGCACTGGCCGCGCGCCGCGCACCTCCCCGTACCCGTCTTCGTCCCGGTCAGTCTGCGCACTCCGGAGGAGGCCGTCGTCCCCGGCAACCGCTGCTTCCCGGTACGGGTCGATCTGCCCGGGGGAGCCCTCGCCGCCGCCCGCCGGCTGGAGGGCACCGTCCGCGCCACCGCCCCGCTGCGCTCCGTCTCCCACCGGGCCGTCCTCCACCGGTTCTCCACCGCCCTGCCCACCTGGCTCCATCTGCGCCTGGCCCGCTTCGCCACCCGCCCCGGCAGGATGTCGATCGGCAGCTCCTTTCTGCTGATGCGGCACCGGCTGACCGTCGGCGGGACACCGGTGGCGCGGGTGGAGCCGATGATGTTCTGCCCCGACGGCACCCCCATGACGGTCAGCCTGATCGCCTACCGGGGGATCGCCTCGGTGTGCTTCCGGATCGACCGGGCGCTGCCCGGGGCCGAGACCCTGCCGGACCGCTGGGCCCGCGCCGTCGAGGAGCTGGCCGGCGGCGCCGGGGACCGGGGATGACCGGACTCGCCGCCGGACCCGACACCCGGCTCGCGGCCCTGATCAGCGGCTGGTTCGCACCGCGCAGCTGGATGCTGGTGACCGCGCCCCTCATCGGCTGGCACGCCGCCGGACCCCCGGGTGCGCTCTGGGGGGCGCTGACCGCCCTGGTCACCGGGGTGGTCCCGCCGCTGCTGATCGAGGCCGGGTGCCGCCGGGGCTCCTGGGGCGGCGGTCTGACGGAGCGCCGGGACCGGCTCGCCGCGGCGCCCTGGATCCTCGCCCCGGTCGCCGCCGGGGCGGTGCTGCTCCCGCTGCTGGGGGCGCCCCGCGAGATGACCGCCCTGGTGGTGGCGATGGCCGCGGTCCTGCTGGCGCTCGCCGCCATCACCACCGTCTGGAAGGTGTCGGCGCACTCCGCCGTCGCGGCGGGGGCCAGTGCGGTGCTCATCCTGGGCTACGGCTCCTGGATGCTGCCGTTGACCGTGGTGACCGCGGCGACCGCCTGGTCCCGGATCCGGCTGGGGCGGCACACCCCCGCCCAGGTCGTCGTCGGTGTCACGGTGGGGGCCGCCGCGGCGGGCACCACCTTCTCCTTACTGCGCTGACGCCCGCCCGTGCCCGCCCGTATCCACCGGAACGGGAGGGCGCGGGCACGGCTTCACGCCCGGCGCTCCACGCTCCACAGCGGCAGCGCCTCGAAGAAGGAGACCGCCTCCTCCCGCCACCGGGGCCGCCAGCGCGCCGCCTCCTGGGACGCGGCCCGCGCGTATCCCGTCATCCGCCGGTGCAGCAGGGCGTCCACTCCGTGCCGGAGGGCGATCTCCCGGATCTCCGCGACCCGGTCCGTATCGCACGCCGGGTCCCCGAGGGCGGCCGTGACCCGGTCCCGGTCCGCCCCGCCGACCGTCTCCAGCAGGGCGTCGACCGCGTAGGTACGCCGTCCCTCGCGCAGATCCGTGCCCACCGGCTTCCCCGTGACGGCGGGGTCCCCGAAGAGGTCCAGACAGTCGTCGCGCATCTGCTCGTAGATCCCCACCAGGACCGCGTACCGGTGGAGCCCGTCGGCGTACCGGTCCGGGTCCTCTCCGGCGGCGAGCAGCCCGAGCCGCAGCGGGGCGAGGATCGAGTACCGCGCGGACTTGTACTCGGTGACGGTGTGCAGGAACTCCTCGTCGGGCACCGGCGGGAAGTCCCGTTCCAGATCGAGGAACTGGCCCAGCACCGTGTCGGCCGCCGCCCGGGTCTGGGTCGCGGCCATCGCCCGCCGCAGCCCGTCCGGCAGCGGCGCCTCCAGCAGCACCTGGACGGAGAGGAAGGCGGCCAGGTCCCCGGCGAGGACGGCCAGCCCGAGGGCGGTGCGCTCCCGTCCGGGGAAGTCGGCCCGGTAGGCGTAGTACGTGGAGGGGGCACCGCGCCGCAGGGGCGCGTCGTCGATGATGTCGTCGTGGACCAGACCGTGGGTGTGCAGCAGCTCGACGCTGATCGCCGCCGCGTCGAGACCCGGTACCTCCTCGCCGGTGACCAGCCGCGCGGCCTCGTGGAGCAGGGCCACCCGCAGCCGTTTGCCGCCGCGCAGCGACTGGTCCCGCAGCAGCTCCACACAGCGCGGGGCGAAGGTGCTGCCCGCGAGCGGGCCCCGGTCCTTCAGCAGCCCGTCGAAGTAGGCGGCGAAGACGGGCTCGAAGCGGCTCCGGTGGTGGGCGATACGCGCGGCGGCCGCAGCTCTTGCGACGGCCGCTTCGGTCTCGGGCGGCACGGTGTCGGGCGGCGCGGTCTCGGGCACGGCGGGCCTTTCGGATAAGGGCGGTCGGCTCCCGGACGGTACGGCGGACCGGGCCGGGGTCATGCCGTGTACTGGGTGGCGGTGACGGCCAGATTCCGCAGGGCCGCCGAGGCCCGTTCCGGCAGCGCCGCCGCGTCGAGCACCCCCAGACATCGATCGTAGCGGGCGGAGATCATCTCCTCGACGCCCTCCCGGGCGCCGGTGTCCTCCACGATCGCCCGGATCTCCGCCGCCCCCGCCTCGTCCAGCGCCGCCCGGCCCACCAGGGAGCGCAGCCGGACCCGCTGCCCGGCGCCGGCGCCCGCCATCGCCAGTGCCAGCAGTACGGTGTGCTTGCCCTCGCGCAGATCGTTCAGCCCGGGGGCGCTGCGCCCGTCCGGGGAGCCGAAGACATCGAGCAGATCGTCACGGAGCTGGAACGCCTCCCCGAGCGGCACCCCGAAGTCGGTGCAGAAGTCGAGCACCGACCGGTCCCCGCCGCCCGCGGCGACGCCCAGCTGGAGCGGGCGCTGGATCGTTCCGGCCGCGGTCTTGTAGCGGATGATGCCCAGCGCGGCCTCGATGTCGTCGTCCAGCCGTTCGGCGCCGAGCAGATCGCGGTACTGCCCGAACATCACCTCGGCCAGCATCGCGTCGTTGATCCGGTGCACCTGGGCGAGCCGGGCGGTGTCCAGGCCCGCCGTGTGCAGCAGCTCCTGGGACCAGATCAGGGCCAGATTCCCGGCGAGCAGGGCCTCCCCGGCGCCCAGCCGGGCGGCGCTGTCATGGCCCACATGCCGGGCGGCCAGCGCCCGGTGGACGGCGGGGCGCCCCCGGCGCAGCGCGGAGTCGTCGATGATGTCGTCGTGGATCAGGACGAAGGTCTGGTACAGCTCCAGGGAGGCCGCGACCCGCAGCGCCGAGGCGCCGTCGTCCCCGAGGACCCCTCCCCGTACGCGCCCGGCCGGGTCGCCCCCGCCGTCCGCTCCCGGGGCCCCGGGGAGGCCGGTGCGGGTGCCGTCCTCGCCCGCGCCGGCCGCGTACCAGCCGACCACGCAGAGCAGCGGACGCAGCCGCTTGCCCCCGGAGGCGAGGAAGTCCCGCAGGATGCGGACCACCTCCGGGGGATGGCCGCACCCGGCGGCGGCGGTCGCCTTGGCGGCGAGGAACTCTTCCACCACCCCCTCGACCTGATCGCGCACGACGACCAGATCGATCGGCTCGGCGGTACGGACGGCAGACGTCATGGCGATCACCCTTCCAGTGCGGGACCCGGGGGCGCGGCGGGCGTCGGCCGCCGCCGGGAACCGGGGTCGTGGGCGCCCCGTCTCCGGTCCGGTGACCGGCGGGTTCGGGTCCGGCGCGGGGCGCCCACGACGGGTGAACGACGCCCACCGCCCGGGGGTCACGACCCTGGGCCGTCCGGACGCGCGGCCCGGCGGCATATGCCATCGAGCGCTTCCCCGGTCACCCGCACGGGCGCCGCCGTCCGGGGGGCGCCGTCCGGGGGAGCGGGCTACGCTGATCGGTGACACAGAGACGGTGGTCGATCACCCTCCGTGGGTGAGGGTGGGGTGGGGCCGGGCCCGTCGCGACGAGGAGCCACACCCATGCGCACACAGGACACCCACCGGTTCACCCTGGAGGTACGCGCCTCCGACGAGACGATCCCCCGGGTGCGGCGGGTGCTCGCGGCCCGGCTGCGCGAATGGGGGCTCGACACCCAGATCGGCCCGGTCTGCCGGGGCACGGTCGAACTGCTCGCCAATGTGGCCCGCCATGTCGAGGGCGACCGGACCTGTGTGGTGGAGGTGCGCTGGACCGGCCGCCGGCTGGTGGCCTCCGTCGCCGACCGCGATCCCCGGCTGCCCCGGCTCACCAGCGCGGGCCCGGTCTCGGGCGGCCTGGCGGCGGTGGCGCTGCTCAGCGACGGCTGGGGGACCTGTGCCACGGAGACGGGCAAGGTGATCTGGTTCGGCCGCCGGGTCGCCCGCGCCGGGCACACCCCGCTCGACGGCAGGGCCCCGTACCCCGCGACGGGGGAGTTCCGCCGGCTGCCCCGGACGGCCGGGGTCTGAGCGCCTCGTACCCCCGTACCGTCGTCCACAGGAACCGGGCGGCGGTACGGGGGTACGCGCGCACTCCGCGCCGGGCGGTACGGGGGTCCGCGCACGCACTCCCCCCGGGGGGTCGGCTCAGGTGCCGCGTGCCGCGATCACTCCGATGGTCACCAGGCCGAGCACCACCCAGCCGAACCAGAGCCAGCCATTGCTGCCGAGCGCCGCGGTGTACGCGGTCACGACCACCAGGGTCGCCACCGTGAGCACGCCCATCGCCTTCGTGGATCCGGACATCCGCCCTCCTGGGAAGACGAGACCCCGCCGCGCGGGGTCGCCGGAGGTCATCGTCACCCGGGCCCGGTGCTTCGCGCTACCGCCGCGCGCCCCCCGTGCCCCGCGCGGCCGGGAGGCGCTACCGCTGGCGGGCGTGGAGCGAGGCGAGATAGGCGTTGTACGCCTCCAGCTCCTTGTCGCCGTCCCGGTCCGCCGCCCGGTCCATCCGCCGGGCCTGGCGCTCCTCCGAGCGGTACCACTGGAAGACCAGCGCCAGCAGCACCAGCACCGACGGGATCTCGCTGAACGCCCAGGCGATCCCGCCCGCCGCGTGCTGGTCGGCGAGTGTGTCGATGCCCAGCGACGCCGGGGGACTGGCGTACGCGTCCACCATCGGCTCGCTCGCCATCATCAGCGCGATACCGAAGAAGGCGTGGAACGGCATGCCCGCGAACAGCTCCAGCATCCGCATCACATAGCCGGGCCGGTGCGGGCCTGGGTCCACCCCCATGATCGGCCAGAAGAAGACCAGACCGGTCGCCAGGAAGTGGATCATCATCCCGATGTGCCCGATCCGGGACTCCATCAGATAGTCGAAGAGCGGGGTGAAGTAGAGCCCGTACAGACTCGCGATGAACAGCGGGATGGTGAAGGCCGGGTGGGTCACGATCCGCATGTAGCGGCTGTGCAGCAGCGCGAGCAGCACCTCGCGGGGGCCCGTCCGGCCGCGGCCCGCCACCGGCAGCGCGCGCAGCGCCAGGGTCACCGGTGCGCCCAGCAGCAGCAGGATGGGCGAGACCATGCTGATGATCATGTGCTGCACCATGTGCACGCTAAACATGACCATGCCGTACTCGTTCAGCCGGGTGCACATCGCCAGCAGGACGGTGAGCACACCGGCGACGAAGAACAGGGTGCGGCCGAGCTGCCAGGAGTCGCCCCGGCGCCGCAGCCGCAGCACACCCCAGCCGTACAGAGCCAGCGCCAGCAGACAGCCGGTCAGGAAGAACGCGTCCGGCGAGAACTCCAGCCCCCGCCCCAGCGTGAACGGCGGCAGATCCATCGATGTGCCGTGCCCGCTGTGATCCATCCGCCGGCTCCTGATTCGTACGGGAAGGTGCGCTTGATTCGTACGGGAATGTGCGCTTGCCGGGGAACAGCGTAGAACTGCCCCCGGCCGCGTTCGCGACCGGGGGCACCCAGGAGTGGTCGAGTCGGCCCAGCGGGGGGCCGTCCGGATCGGCTCAGCGGGCCGTCCGGCCCGGCTCGGCGGCCGTCCGGCTCAGAGCACGCACTGGGCCTCCGCGTACCGCTCGGCCGGGACGGTCTTCAGCGACTCGACCGCCCGCGCCAGCGGCACCATGGTGATGTCGGTGCCGCGCAGTGAGGTGAGCATGCCGAACTCGCCCCGGTGCACCGCCTCCACCGCGTGCCAGCCGAAACGGGTGGCCAGCACCCTGTCGTACGCGGTCGGGGTGCCGCCCCGCTGCACATGGCCGAGGATCACCGGGCGGGCCTCCTTGTCCAGGCGGTGCTCCAGCTCGGTGGAGAGCTGGCGGGCGACCCCGGCGAAGCGCTCATGGCCGTAGACGTCCTTGGCGCCCTCGTCCCAGCGCATGGTGCCGGGGGCCGGTTTGGCACCCTCGGCGACCACCACGATCGCGAAGCGCTTGCCCGCCTCGAAGCGCTCGCCGACCCGCCGGGTCAGCTCCTCGATGTCGAAGGGGCGCTCGGGCACCACGATGGCGTGGGCCCCCGCGGCCATGCCGGAGTGCAGCGCGATCCAGCCGGTGTGACGGCCCATGACCTCCACGATCAGCACCCGCTGATGGGACTCGGCGGTGGTCTTCAGCCGGTCCAGGGCCTCGGTCGCCACCCCCACGGCGGTGTCGAAACCGAAGGTCACATCGGTGGCCGCGATGTCGTTGTCGATGGTCTTGGGCACCCCGACGATGGGCAGCCCCGCCTCGGAGAGCAGATGGGCCGCCTTGAGGGTGCCCTCGCCGCCGATCGGGATGATCGCGTCGAGACCGAGGTCGGCGACATGGCCCCTGGCCGTCTCCACACCGCCCCGCAGATGCTCGGGCCGCACCCGGGAGGAGCCGAGGACGGTGCCGCCCCGGGCCAGGATGCCACCCACGGAATCCAGGTCGAGCTTGCGGTAGTCGCACTCCAGCAGGCCCCGCCAGCCGTCGTGGAAGCCGATGACCTCGTCCCCGTGGTCGACGACCGCGCGGTGGACGATGGAGCGGATGACGGCGTTGAGGCCGGGGCAGTCGCCACCGGAGGTGAGCACACCAATACGCATTGCCCAGATACCTTTGAACGTGGGCCGACTCCGGACCACGTCGTCCGGTTGGATCGGGCACACCCTACCGGCGCCCGGCCATGGGAGCCGAATGGGGCGTCCCACCAGGTGGGACGCCCCTGATGAGGGTGGCGGAGGCCGGCAGCGGCATCCCCTCGGGCGGGCCGGGCGGCGGCCGCGCCCCCTCAGGCGGGCTGGGTGGCGGCGGCGACGCGCTCCGCGCGCAGCGCGTCGTACCAGCGGTCGTCCGTCGGCGGCAGCGCGTTGACATCGAGCGCCAGCTTCAGCAGCAGATCCGCGAGCTGCGGATTGCGGGCCATGACCGGGCCGTGCAGATAGGTGCCGAAGACGGTGTCGTGGTACGCGCCCTCGGTGCCGTCGCCGGTGCCGTTGCCCCGGCCGACCGTGGTCCGGGCCAGCGGCCGGGCGGTCGGGCCGAGGTGGGTGATGCCCTGGTGGTTCTCGAAGCCGGTCAGCTGCGGCAGCCCCAGCCGGGGGTCGGTGTCGGCGAGGACATCGCCGACACACCGCTCACCCTCGCCCCGGGTGGAGTAGACATCGATCAGACCGAGGCCGGGCTCCCGCTCCCCGAGGTCGTTGATGAACTCGTGGCCCAGGATCTGGTATCCGGCACAGACCGAGAAGATGATCGCGCCGTTCTCGGCGGCGCGGTTGAGCCCGCCGTCCCGCCGCAGCCGCTCGGCGGCCAGCCGCTGCGGCCGGTCCTCACCGCCGCCGATCAGATAGATGTCGCCGGAGGTCGGGATGGGCTGGTCGCTGCGGACATCGAGGCGCATGACATCGAGACCGCGCTGCCGGGCACGGCGCTCCACGACGAGCGCGTTGCCCTGGTCGCCGTAGGTGCTGAGGAGGTCCGGGTAGACCCAGACCAGCCGCAGGCTGCTGTCACTCATTCGGTTACGTCCCTCACGTCTCATCGGTGGCTCAGTTCCCGACCCGCCGGCGCACGTCCTGGAAGGCCGTGTAGTTGGCGATCAACTCGATCCTTCCCGGCGGGCACATGCCCACCGCCTCGTCCACGGTGTCGCAGACCCGGAAGTCCAGACCGGCCACCTCCAGCCGGACCGCGAGATCCATCCGGCGGTCGCCGATGACGACGATCGGATGACCCGCGAGCTGGGGATAGTCGACGTCCCAGAGCCAGGAGGTGTCGGTGCCGTCGGCGCCGCGCGCGTTGACGGCGAGGATCACCGGAGTGGGCGGGGGATCGATCAGTGAGAAGGTCTCCAGCCACCCCGCGGGGTTCTTCGCCAGCAGCAGCCGAATCTCCCGGTTCTGGAAGGTGATGACGTCGTACCGCCCGGCGACGGCCTGGACCGAGTACATCCGCTCAAGACCGACCTGCGGGGGGACCCCGAAACAGGCGGCGACGGCGGCGGAGGTGGCGGCGTTGGCCTTGTTGGCGCGGCCGGGGAGCTGGAGCCGGATCGGCCAGGCCTGGCCGTGCGGGTCGAGGACGTAGTCCCCGTTGAGCACCCAGCTCGGGGTGGGACGGCGGAAGCCGCACTCACCGCAGTACCAGTCGTCGCCGGGGCGCTGCATCACACCGCCGCAGGCGGGGCAGGACCAGGCGTCGTCCTTCCACTCCTGGCCGGCCGCGACCCAGACCACCTGGGGCGAGGAGGAGGCCGCCCAGACGATCAGCGGGTCGTCGGCGTTGGCGATCACGATCGCCTTGGAGCCCGCCAGGCCCTCGCGCCACTTCTCCGCGAGCATCCGGGTCTCCGCCGCGCGGTCGAGCTGGTCGCGGGAGAGATTGAGCAGCGCGATGGCCTTCGGCTCCACATCGCGGGCCACCCCGGCGAGGTACTTCTCGTCCACCTCGATGACGCCGAAGCGGGCATCGGAGCCACCGGCCAGCGCGGAGGTGATCCCGGCGGGCATATTGGCGCCGAGCGCGTTCGACACGACCGGTCCCGCGGCGCGCAGCGCCTCGGCGATCAGCCGGGTGGTGGTGGTCTTGCCATTGGTGGCCGACACGAGGACGACGTCCAGGTGCTGCGCCAGCCGTCCCAGGAGATCGGGGTCGAGCTTGAGCGCGACCCGGCCGCCGATCACCGAGCCGCTGCCGCGTCCGGCCGCGCGCGAGACCGCCGCTGCGGCTTTGCCTGCCGTCACGGCGAGCTTGGCGCGGGGCGACAGCTCCGAGTTGCCTGACATCGTCCTTGATCCTCCTTGCATCGGTCCGCCCAAGCCTATCCAGGTTGGGCGGGCCGCCCGAACCTCGGCACCGGCGGAGCGGGCGCACCTCGGCCGAACGTAGGCTTGACGCCATGCGAAACCGGTCGATCCCTGGCAGTTCCGGACTCGTGCGGCCCTTGAGCCTGCTCGGCGATCCGGTGCTGCACTCACCCTGTGAGAGTGTCATGGACTTCACCCCGTCGCTCACCCGCCTCGTCGAGGATCTGTTCGCCTCGATGTACGCGGCGAACGGGGTGGGGCTCGCCGCCAACCAGGTCGGCACGGGGCTGCGGGTGTTCGTCTACGACTGCCCCGACGACGAGGACGTCCGTCACCTCGGACACATCGTCAACCCCCGCCTGGTGGCGGCGGACGGGGTGACGGTACGGGGCCCTGAGGGGTGTCTCTCGCTGCCGGGCCTGGAGGCGCCGGTGGAGCGGTACGACCGGGCCGTGGTGGAGGGTTTCCGCGCCGACGGGAGCCCGGTGCGGGTGGAGGGTACGGGCTTCTTCGCCCGCTGCCTTCAGCATGAGTGCGACCATCTCGACGGTACGGTCTACCGGGACCGGGTGACGGGCCTGCGGCGCTCCCGGCTGGAACGGGCGATCCGCCGGGCGCCCTGGTCGTAGGCCCCGGGCCGCCCGGCCCTCGGGGGCACGGCCTCCGGGGCTCGGAGTGCTCGCCATCACACGGTCCCGCCATCACACGGTCCCGGCATCACTCGGCTCCGGCATCACTCGGCTCCGGCATCACTCGGCTCCGTCATCACTCGGCTCCGGTACTGCTCGGCTTGGGCGTCGCTCGGTTTCGGTATGGCCCGGCTTCGGTATGGCCCGGCTTCGGTACTGCTCGGTTTCGGTATCGCCCGGCGTGGTCAGAATCCCGGCCCGCCCTCCCGGTCCGCGACCACCGCGAGCCGCCCCCAGAGGAGATCCATGAGGCTGTGCACCAGCTCGGCCCGGGAGCAGGGGCGCTCGCCGAGCCACCAGTCACCGGCCGCGTGCATCATGCCGACGATGCCGTGCCCCCAGACCCGGGAGAGCCGCTCGGCGTCCGGCCCCAGGTCGACCCGCTCATGGATGACCTTGGCCAGTTCCTCGCCGAGCCGTCTCAGTAGCGGCGCCGAGTGGCGGCCCACATCGAAGCCGGTCTCCGCCGTGCCGTGATCGGCCGGCGCCGGGTCCTCCGCCGGATGCATCAGAAAGCGGTACACCTGGGGCCGTGCCTCGATGGCCGCGAGATAGGTGTCGAGGGTCGCGGCCACCCGCTGCCGCCGGTCCGCGGGGGCGTCCAGCGCGCCGCGCAGGGCTTCCAGCAGGGCGTCGGTGTGCCGCTTGGCCAGCGCCCGGTAGAGCCCGCCCTTGTCGCCGAAGTGCCGGTAGAGGATCGGTTTGGTGATCCCGGCCTCCGCCGCGATGGCGTTCATGGACGCCTTCGGGCCGTCCCTGAGTACCACCCGGTCCGCCGCCTCCAGGAGTTCCCGCCGCCGCTGATCGGCGGATCGGTCCTGGTCGGAGGATTGGTGTGTGGTCGCCATAGGTGCTTCTCCCCGCCCGAGTGATTCCGTGACGCCTGCGCAAACTAACACTCCGTCGGTCGGCTCCCGGCATCGGCCGGGATCGGTTGACAGGCTCTACCACCCGGTAACAGACTCCCTCCACCTACTGTGTTACCGCTAGTAACGCCCTGAGTGACACTCCTGGGTGGGACTCCTGGCGGCACTTCTGGTGACGCGTAAGCGCCCGACCTACGCTGGAGGGGACATGTCCGGGTTCACGCTCGAACTGACCGACGACCAGAGGCAGCTCCGCGACTGGCTGCACGGCTTCGCCGCGGAAGTGATCCGTCCCGCCGCCGCCGAGTGGGACGAGCGCGAGGAGACCCCCTGGCCGATCATCCAGGAGGCGGCCAAGGCCGGGATCTACTCCCTCGACTTCTACGCCCAGCAGTTCTTCGACCCCACCGGACTCGGCATCCCGCTGGCGATGGAGGAGCTGTTCTGGGGCGACGCGGGGATCGCCCTCTCCATCGTCGGCACCGGACTCGCCGCCGTCGGGGTGCTCGCCAACGGCACCGACGAGCAGATCGGCACCTGGGTCCCCCAGATGTACGGGGACGCCGACGCCCCGAAGGTCGCCGCCTTCTGCTCCTCCGAACCGGACGCCGGCTCCGACGTCGGCGCGATGCGCACCCGTGCGGTGTACGACGAGGCCCGCGACGAATGGGTCATCGACGGCACCAAGACCTGGGCCACCAACGGCGGCATCGCCCATGTCCATGTCGTCGTCGCCGTGGTCGACCCGGAGCTGGGGGTCAAGGGCCACGCCTCCTTCGTGATCCCGCCCGGCACCCGGGGGCTGAGCCAGGGGCAGAAGTTCAAGAAGCACGGCATCCGGGCCTCCCACACCGCCGAGGTCGTCCTCGACGGCGTCCGGGTCCCCGGCCACTGCCTCCTCGGCGGCAAGGAAAAACTGGACGCCCGCCTCGCCCGCGCCCGCGATGCCGCCCGGGGGCCGGCGCCCGAGCGGGTCCGCAACGCCGCGATGGCCACCTTCGAGGCCTCCCGCCCCGCCGTCGGCGCGATGGCCGTGGGCACCGCCCGCGCCGCCTACGAGATCGCCCTCGACTACGCCCGCACCCGCACCCAGTTCGGCCGCCCGATCATCGACAACCAGGGCATCGCCTTCCAACTCGCCGACATGCGCACCCGCATCGACGCCTCCCGCCTCCTGGTCTGGCGCGCCTCCTGGATGGCGGCGACGAACAAGCCCTTCACGGCGGCGGAGGGCTCCATGTCCAAGCTGTACGCCAGCGAGACGGCGAAGGATGTGACGGCGACGGCGATCCAGATCCTGGGCGGTAACGGGTACACCCGTGAGTACCCGGTGGAACGGATGCACCGGGATGCGGGTATCTACACGATCTTCGAGGGGACGAGCGAGATTCAGCGGTTGGTCATCGCGCGGACGCTGGCGGGGGTGCCGATCCGCTGAGGCGGGCTGGGGGCGCCTCGCGGGGCGGATTGGCTTGGGGCGGGGAGGGGTAGCGTGTTCGCGGTGGTCGAGTCGGTTCAGTAAAGCGCGTGCAAAGCCCCCGCTGGGGCCCAGGTCAGGAAGGGTAGTCCCCGTGGGCGCGGGGGTGTTCCGAAGGTCATCGGCGTCGGCATGGACGACGCGAAGTGCTCCCCGCAGGCGCGGGGTGGCCTTAAATCACGTCGCCCCTGTGGGTGAAGCCGAGGCGCGCCTGTGTACTCAGCTTGCCGCCTGGCGTAAAGGAAGTTGAGGGCGCAATCAGGAGTCCCGAGAGTGGCCCCACCCCCTAGCCTGACAGTGACGAAGCTGATCAGAGAGGGGCAAGTCCGTGTCTGCTCAAGCTACTCCGGACCCGTACTCGGACCCGCTCGCTTTTGGGCAGCGGCTCCAGATTTTGCGTACGCGTCGAGGCGTCACCCGGGAGACGTTGGGCGGGCTCATGGGCCGAAGCGGCTCGTGGGTCAAGGCGTTGGAGACCGGCCGTCTGAAGACGCCCAAGCTGGACGTGATCCTTCGGCTTGCCGAGGTGCTCCGCGTCCGGGACCTTTCCGATCTTACGGGGGACCAAGCCGTGTCCGTCCCGCTCTTCGCCGGACCCGGCCATGCTCGGCTCGGTGCCGTCCGGGACGCCGTCGACACGCTCATGCTCGTACCGGACAGGGAGGCGCCCCCGACTTCGCATCTGGCGGCCCGTCTCGCTCGGGCGTGGGCCGCGCGGCATGCGTCCCCCAACCATCGAGAGGTGGTCGGCGCTCTGCTTCCCGAGTTGATCCGGGATGCTCAGCTGGCCGTACGACAGGCCGGGGCGGCTCCGGATCGGCGTGCCGCGCAAGCGGTGCTCTCCGAGGTGTACTCGTTGGCCCAGTTCTTCATCGCGTACCAGCCGGATGCCGCGCTCCTGTGGCGGGTTGCCGAGCGGGGCATGGTCGCCGCGCAGGAGTCCGAGGACCCCCACACCGTCGGGGTGGCCGCGTGGCTGAGCGCGCAGGCCCACCGGGACGCGGGGCCGGCCCACTTCGATGCGGCGGATTCCGTGACCTCGGCCGTGCTCTCCTACCTCACTCCTCTTCTGTCCGACGCGGACGACGATGTCATCGCCATCACCGGCGCACTGACCTTTGAAGCCGGGTACACCGCTGCTCGTCGTGCGGCCACCGGCACCGCTTGGCGGTACTGGGACGAGGCCCGCGCGATGGCGGCCCGGCTTCCGTCGGAGTACTTCCACCCCGTCACCAGTTTCGGTCGCGCCGTCATGGGGGCTCATGCGGTCACCGTCGCCGTTGAGCTGCGTCAGGGAGGTGAGTCGGTGCGCCAGGCGGCGGCCTCGGACACCTTGTCGATTCCGTCCCGGCCACGGTGGGCACGGCACAGGATCGAGGAGGCGCGCGGGTACCAGATGGACGGTCAGCCCGACGTCGCGCTGGACACCTTGGCGCGGGCGCACGAGGCGGCGCCCGAGACGATCCAGTACAACGGGTACGCCAAGACGATCATCCTGGAGGAGGCCGAGTCGAAGTCCGCCGCACGTCGGCGCCGTGCGTCGGCCCTCGCGGTGAAGGTGGGGCTGCTCGCCGCGTAACCAAAGGGGCAGATTCTGTGCCCGGAGCATCTCCAGGTGCTCAATCTCATGGCCTCGCACGGGGTGGCTACTTACGCATCCGCAGGTGGTGGAGGAGTAGCAGCGCCGCCACCGTGTTCGCCGACCGGATCTCCCCGCGCTGGACCAGATCGGGCACCCGGGCGAGCGACACCCACTCCCGACGGGCCGACTCGATCGCATCGCGCGGTTCTCCCATTCGCTCGGCGCCGTCTGCCCAGTACACCCGATGGTGCGAAGTGGAGATTCCCGGCATGGGGTCCACCGCCAGCAGCAGCCGCATCGGGCCCGGCCGCCACCCGGTCTCCTCCTCGAACTCCCGTCCGGCTGCGACTGCTGGGTCCTCGCCCTCGCCGGTGCCGCCGGAGGGCAGCTCCCACCCCCAGGCTCCGGTGATGAACCGATGCCGCCACAGAAGCAACACCTCGTCCGCCGCGTTGACGACGGCCGCGACGGCGACCGGTCGTACGCGGATCACGGTGTGGTCGAGGTGGCGGCCGTCGGGCAGCTCGACATCGGCCATCGCGACCCGCACCCACCGGTTCTCGTACACGGTGCGCTCGCCTCGGGCAATCCACTCGGACACCGCCGCCCATTACCTCTCCGTTGGATTCGCACGAGCTGCACCCCCCGAGTCCCGGGTAGTAACAACTCCCCGTCCCTCCTACGCTACAGAGGGCATAGAGAGGGGCCACCGTGGATTTCCCAGACGACCTCAGCACTGGCCAGCGCATCCGTCTGATTCGCGAGTCCCGCGGTATGACCCGCGAAGTCCTCGCGGGTATGTGCGGACGCGGGCCCGACTGGCTCAAGAAAATCGAGAACGGCGACCGCCACCTCCGTTCCCACGCCCTGATCCTCCGTGTCGCCGCAGCGCTCCAGCTCACGGACATGTCCGTTCTGACCGGTGGAGCCCGGGACGGCGTCACACAGCCTGTCCATATCGGCCGCCTCCACCACCCGGCCATGCCCCCTATCTGGGACGCCGTCATGGGCCACCGCCTCGCCGCCCCGCCGGCCCACCCCATGGACGTACCAGCCCTGCAGACCCGCGTTGACCGGACATGGCACCTGTGGCACAGCACCGGTCAGAACCGCACCGCAGTGCTGCGGCTGCTGCCGGCGCTCATCCGTGACGCCGAGCATGCCGTGCGAACCAGCAGCGGAGAGACCCGGCGGGCAGCGCTCGTGGCACAGTCCGACACCTATCGGCTGATGGGGCAGGCCACGGCGTACATCGCGCCCCCGGAACTGGCATGGGTCGCTGCCGACCGGGCGATGGCCGCCGCGCAGAGCGCCGACGAGCCCGCCGCCATAGCGGCTGCGGCCTGGAACCTGGGGAACATCCTGCGGGAAACGTCCTATGCGGACGAGGCGTTCCAGGTCGTCACCGACGCGGCGTCCCTCATCCACCCCCATCTGGAAACAGGGCCCGATGACTGGCGCGGGATCTACGGGGCGCTGCAACTGCACGCTGCGGTGACCTTGGCACGCGACGGGCGGGCCGGGGACGCGTGGCGGCACTGGGAGGCGGGCGACCAGGTCGCCAAGAGCCTCCCGGCCACCTACGTCCACCCGTCCACCGTCTTCGGCCGTGCGAACGTGGACTTCCACGAGGTGTCCGTTGCCGTGGACCTTCGGACCGCCCGGCGTGCGCTGTCCGTAGCGGATGCCCTGGACCCGGATGCGATGCCGTCGGTGGAGCGTCGGGCGCGCCTGTGGGTCGAGGTTGCCCGCGGGCACCTCCAGCGCGGGGACCGGACCGCCGCACTGCACGTGATGCAGATCGCTCACCGGATCGGCGCGGAGACCGTGGCGTACACGCCGTCCGCGCTGAGCACGGTGACGGAGTTGTGGCGGTCGGCGCCACGGGCGCTGCGCCCGGACGCGGCCCGGCTGGCGGAGGCGATCGGGCTGCAGGACGCGGGCTAGAGGGTCAGTACGGGTAACGGGGACACCCTGTCCCCGTTACCCGTCGGTAGCACTCCTACGGTGACCCAACGCAACCGGTCCACCACCAGGAGCCTCGATGTCTCAGCATGCCTCCCTCAGACGCGGCGCCGATCTCAGCGGAGACCCCGTCACCGGCGAGCTGCGTATCCCTGTCTCCCTGTGGCGTGTCGACCGGCAGGACACCCATGTCGACCTCGTCCTCTCCGGACCGGAGGCCGACTGGCTCCACGGGTGCCTCACGCTCTTCCTCGACCGGCGCAACCGTGAGAACTCATGAGCGCCCACCTCGTTCTCTCCCCGGTCCCGGGAGCCCCCACGACCCGGGTGCTCCAGTGCACCCGGTGCGAAGCATCCTCGCCGCTGATGCCGCCGGTCGCGGACTTCGAGGGATGGGCCCTCGGGCATGTGCTGCTGACGGGACACCAGGTGTACCAGCAGGTGACGACCGAGCTGCTGGGCGTGGTGCCCGGTGGGGGAGTGCCGTCGTGAGCGTGCCCGCGTTGCCGAGGCGGCGCCCGACGTCGTACCGAACGCCCGAGTGCGCGGGTGACGCGTGTGAACTGTGCTTCGGGCCTGAGGAGATACGGCTGGAGCACGAGGTGCCCACGGAGCACCTGGTTGTCGCCGTCGAGTGCTGCTGCGGCTGTCACCTCTCCTGACTTCCTGAACCCCCGCCCACCGCACGGGCGGGACCCGCCCGCCCCCTCGGGTGCCGGACGCTCCTGCCCCGGGCCCGGCGGCGAGGGGGCGGGTGACCAGGACCGTCGCCCGCGCGGGCCCGCCAACTCCTCCCCGGCGGGCCCCGGGCGGCGGATCCCCGGCAACCAGCGGTGCCGGGCCCACCCAACCCAGGGGAGGAGCGGCGGCTGCACGGGATGTGCCGCACCCTGGAGATGAGCCTGGTGGCGATGGTCCGGGATCCAGGACCAGGACCCCGGCGACTGGGGCGCGATCCCCCGTAACCTCCACGCCCGCTACCGGCACCTCACCCACGACGGCCGGTTCGGCGGCGTGGACCGGCGCGCACTCCAGCTCCTCATCGCATCGGGGTGGTGCGAGCCCCAGGCCCACCTCGGCACCCGGGCGAGAGCCCACCGTCGGCTACGCGTACGACAACGACCTCGCCCTTGACCACATCCTCCACCGGGGCTTCACCCCGAGGGCGTACGCGACCCACGACACACCCCACACCCGCGACGCCAGCGATCACCTCCCCGTCGTCCTTGACGCCGACCTCCTCTGATCGGAGCGGCTGGCGCGGTGGCGGGTCCGGTAAAGTGCAAAGCCGCCGCTGAGGTCCAGTTCAGGAAGGGTGCTCCCCGCAGGTGCGGGGGTGTTCCGTTCAACTACCAGATCATCACCCGCTACAGCTCGTGCTCCCCGCAGGCGCGGGGTTCCTGGGGGCAAGGCCCCCCGGGCGAACGTGCGTCCATGGTGCGGAAAGCCGTGAAAAGCCGCAGGCCGCCCGGGGTTCCGGAGGGGCGTGGAGAGGGCATCACAGGATTGAGCGCGCACGGCGGTCGCCAGCGGCGCAACCCTCTCGTGAACCCGGGCCGGCGCGGTCCGTCCCGTACGCGTGCTCAACCCACCGTGCCCCACCGTGTGCCACAGCCTTGGCACAGCCATGCCTCCAAGGGGGATCCGACCATGAAGGACACGTCCAAGCGTACGGTCCGGACCGTACTCCAGACCGGGGTCGCCCTCGCGGCGGCGTTGCCCGGGATCGTCTCGGCCTCCGGGATCCCGGGGACCCTGCCGTGGGTGGCGGGCGCGCTCGCGGTCGCGGGTGGGGTGACGCGGGTGATGGCGCTGCCGGTCGTCGAGGCGGTGCTCGACCGCGTCGGGATCGGGCTGGCCGGGCCCCGTACCGAACACTGAGGCCGCGCCGGGGCCGGGGCGCGGGGCCCCGGCACCGGACGTGCGGGTTAGAGCAGCGCCTCGATCGCCGCGACCACCTCGGGTGCCTCCGGGTCCGTCCCCGGGCGGATCCGGGCCACCACGCGGCCGTCCGCGTCGATCAGGAACTTCTCGAAGTTCCACTGCACATCCCCGGCCGCGCCCTCCGCGTCCGGCACCGCCGTCAGCTCGGTATAGAGCGGATGGCGGTTCTCCCCGTTGACCTCCGTCTTCTCCAGCAGGGGGAAGCTGACCCCATAGCTGGTCGAGCAGAAGGCCGCGATCTCCTCGGCGGTCCCGGGCTCCTGGCCCGCGAACTGGTTGCAGGGGATCCCGACGACGGTGAACCCCCGCTCCCCGTACGCCTTCTGGAGCCGCTCCAGACCGGTGTACTGCGGGGTCAGACCGCACTGGGAGGCCACATTCACCACCAGGACGGCCTTCTCCCGCCAGGTGCCCAGCGTGGTGGGCTCACCCGCGAGGGTGCGCAGCGGGATGTCGTACAGCGTTGCCATGGCACAAGCTCCTCATCAGTCAGGAAGGGAGGTCCACCGCGCCCAGCGGCCGGAACAGACCCTCCTGGACCACAGATACCAGCAAGGAGCCTTCCCGGTCGTAGATCCGGCCACGCGCCAGCCCCCGGCCACCCGTGGAGATCGGCGACTCCTGGTCGTAGAGGAACCATTCATCGGCCCGGAACGGACGGTGGAACCACATCGCGTGGTCCAGCGAGGCCATGTCGTACCCCCGCCGGCCCCAGAGCGGCTCGACCGGGATCCGGACCGCGTCGAGCAGCGTCATGTCGCTGGCGTACGTCAGCGCACAGGTGTGCACCAGCGGATCGTCGCCCAGCGGGCCCACCGCCCGCATCCACACCGCGCTGCGCGGGTCGGACTCCTTCTCCTTGATCTCCGCCGGGGTCCAGCGCAGCCGCTCCGTGTACCGGATGTCGAACGGCTGGCGCCGGGCCATCCGTTCCAGCGCCTCCGGCAGCGACCCCAGCCGCTCGCGGATCTCCTCGGCCACCGTGGGCAGCGACTCCGGGTCCGGGAAGTCCAGCCGGGGCGGCAGCTGGTGCTCGATGCTCCCCTCCTCCGGCCGGTGGAAGGAGGCCGTCAGGTGGAAGATGGTCCGCCCCTGCTGGACGGCGGTCACCCGCCGGGTGGTGAAGGAGCGGCCGTCCCGGACCCGCTCGACCTGGTAGACGATCGGCACCCCGGGGCGGCCCGGCCGCAGGAAGTAGGCGTGCAGCGAGTGCACCGGGCGCTCCCCGTCGGTGGTGCGCCCGGCCGCGACCAGCGCCTGGCCGGCGACCTGCCCGCCGAAGACCCGTTGCAGGGACTCCTCCGGGCTGTGGCCCCGGAAGATGTTCACCTCGATCCGCTCCAGATCGAGCAGATCCACCAGACGCTCGGCCGGGTTGGTCATGGAAACCTCTCCTCGCTCTGCCGTGCTGCCGCTGCGGGGGGTGTCAGAGCTGGCCGACAGCGGTCACCCGGACCACCGCGCGGCCCTCCTCGTCGGAGGCGGCCAGATCGACCTCCGCACTGATCCCCCAGTCATGATCCCCGTTCGGGTCGGCGAAGATCTGCCGGACCCGCCAGAGACCGTGCGGCTCGTCCTCCTCGATCAGCAGCAGCTTCGGGCCGCGCGCGTCGGGGCCGGTGCCCAGGTCCTCGTACTCGTCCCAGTACGCGTCCATCGCCTCGCCCCACGCGTCCCTGTCCCAGCCGGACTCCGCGTCCAGCTCGCCCAGGTCGCCCACCCGGTCAAGCGCCGCCAGCTCCACCCGCCGGAACATCGCGTTCCGCACCAGCACCCGGAAGGCGCGCGCATTGGCCGTGACCGGCTTGACCTGGTCGGCCTTCTCCTGGGCCTCCTCCGCGCTCTCCACCTCCGGATTGGCCAGCTGCTCCCACTCGTCCAGCAGGCTGGAGTCGACCTGACGCACCATCTCGCCCAGCCAGGCGATCAGATCCTCCAGGTCCTCCGACTTCAGATCGTCCGGAATGGTGTGCTCCAGCGCCTTGTACGCGGACGCCAGATAGCGCAGCACGATCCCCTCGGTACGGGCCAGCTCATAGAACGAGGTGAACTCCGTGAACGACAGCGCCCGCTCGTACATGTCCCGGATGACCGACTTCGGGGACACCGGGTGGTCGCCGACCCAGGGGTGGCTGGTGCGGTAGAGGTTGTACGCGTGCCAGAGCAGCTCCTCCAGCGGCTTCGGGTACGTCACCTCCTGGAGCCGTTCCATCCGCTCCTCGTACTCGACCCCGTCCGCCTTCATCAGCGCGACCGCCTCGCCCCGCGCCTTGTTCTGCTGGGCGCCCAGGATCTGGCGCGGGTCGTCCAGCGTGGACTCCACCACCGAGACCATGTCCAGGGCGTACGAGGGGGACTCGGGATCCAGCAGCTCGAAGGCGGCCAGCGCGAAGGTGGACAGCGGCTGGTTGAGCGCGAAGTCCTGCTGGAGATCGACGGTCAGCCGGACGATACGGCCCTGCGCGTCCGGCTCGTCCAGCCGCTCCACCACCCCGCCGGCCAGCAGCGAACGGTAGATCGCGATGGCCCGGCGGATGTGCCGCAGCTGCGCCTTGCGCGGCTCGTGGTTGTCCTCCAGCAGGCTGCGCATCGCGTCGAAGGCGTTCCCCGGCCGGGCGATCACCGCGAGCAGCATGGTGTGGGTGACCTTGAAACGCGAGGTCAGCGGCTCCGGGTCGGAGGTGATCAGCTTGTCGAAGGTCGTGTCCGACCAGGCGACAAAGCCCTCCGGCGCCTTCTTGCGGACCACCTTGCGCCGCTTCTTCGGGTCGTCGCCCGCCTTGGACAGCGCCTTCTCGTTCTCGATCACATGCTCGGGGGCCTGCGCCGCCACCAGTCCGGCGGTGTCGAAGCCGGCCCGGCCCGCACGGCCGGCGATCTGGTGGAACTCCCGCGCCCGCAGGGTGCGCACCCGGGTGCCGTCGTACTTGGTGAGCGCGGTGAAGAGCACCGTACGGATCGGAACGTTCACGCCCACGCCGAGGGTGTCCGTACCGCAGATGACCTTGAGCAGCCCGGCCTGGGCGAGCTTCTCCACCAGCCGCCGGTACTTGGGCAGCATGCCGGCGTGGTGGACCCCGATGCCATGGCGGACATACCGGGAGAGGTTCTGGCCGAACCTGGTGGTGAACCGGAAGCTGCCGATCATCTCGGCGATCCGGTCCTTCTCCTCCCGGGAGCACATATTGATGCTCATCAGCGACTGCGCCCGCTCCACCGCCGCCGCCTGGGTGAAGTGCACGATGTAGACGGGGGCCTGCCGGGTCTCCAGCAGCTCGGTCAGCGTCTCCGTGATCGGGGTGCGCCGGTACTCGTACGAGAGCGGGACCGGGCGGGTCGCCGAGCGGACCACGGCGGTGGGGCGGCCGGTGCGCCGGGTGAGATCCTTTTCGAAACGGGAGACATCGCCCAGGGTCGCCGACATCAGGATGAACTGCGCCTGGGGCAGTTCCAGCAGCGGGATCTGCCAGGCCCAGCCCCGGTCGGGCTCGGCGTAGAAGTGGAACTCGTCCATCACGACCTGGCCGATATCGGCGTCCTTGCCGTCCCGCAGCGCGATCGAGGCCAGCACCTCGGCGGTGCAGCAGATGATCGGCGCGTCGGCGTTCACGGAGGCGTCGCCGGTGAGCATGCCGACATTCTCGGTGCCGAAGATCTTGCAGAGGTCGAAGAACTTCTCCGACACCAGCGCCTTGATCGGCGCGGTGTAGAAGGTCACCTGGTCATGGGCGAGGGCGGTGAAGTGGGCACCCGCCGCCACCAGGCTCTTTCCCGAGCCGGTGGGGGTGGAGAGGATCACATTGGCCCCGGAGACCACCTCGATCAGCGCCTCCTCCTGCGCCGGGTAGAGCGAGATCCCCCGGCTCTCGGCCCAGGAGGAGAAGGACTCGAAGAGGGTGTCGGGGTCGGCGTCCGGCGTCAGCTGATCAATGAGGGTCACGCCCCCATCTTGCCTGCCTTCCGTCCCGATCAGAGAACCGGAGGGGAGGACGACAGAGAATCGGAGCGGCGACGACAGAGGACCGGAGGGGGACCGCAAGATCACAAACGATACGCTGGTCCGTCGGGCCCGGCCGGGCCAGGGCCCGGCAGTGGCGGCGGACCCGGGATTTCGGGAACAGAAGAGGCGGGGGACAGAGCGGATGATGGGACCGGCGCACTCGCTGTCCGGAGCGGCGGCCTGGCTGGGGGTGGGCGCGGCCACCGCGGCGGCGGGCCATGCCATGCCCTGGCCGGTGCTGCTGGTCGGCGCGCTGATCTGCGCGGGTGCGGCCCTCGCACCCGATCTCGACCACAAGGCGGCGACGATATCGCGCTCCTTCGGGCCGATCTCCCGGCTGCTCTGCGAGATCGTCGACAAGCTCTCGTACGCGGTCTACCAGGCCACCCGCAAACCGGGGGACAAGCGCCGGACCGGCGGCCACCGCACCCTCACCCACACCTGGGTCTGGGCGGTGCTCATCGGCGCCGGGGCCTCGGCGCTCGCGGTCACCGGGGGCCGCTGGGCGGTGCTGGCGATCCTCTTCGTCCATCTCGTCCTCGCCGTCGAGGGACTGCTCTGGCGGGCCGCCCGGGTCTCCAGCGACATCCTGGTCTGGCTGCTCGGCGCCACCAGCGCCTGGATCCTCGCCGGGGTCCTCGACGCCCCCGGCGGCGGCTCCGGCTGGCTCTTCACCGAGCCGGGCCAGGAGTATCTGTGGCTGGGGCTGCCGATCGTGCTGGGCGCCCTGGTGCATGACATCGGGGACGCGCTCACCGTCTCGGGCTGCCCGATCCTGTGGCCCATCCCGATAGCGGGGCGGCGCTGGTATCCGCTGGGGCCGCCGAAGGCGCTGCGCTTCCGGGCGGGCAGCTGGGTGGAGCTGAAGGTGCTGATGCCGGTCTTCACCGTGCTGGGGGGAGTGGGCGGAGTGGCCGCCCTGGAGATCGTCTGACTCCGGCCGCCGCCGGTCACCGGCCCGGTGCCGGGACCCCGGCCCGGTGTGCGGTCCACCCGGGTGGTCGGAAGGGTGGCCGGGGGAGTGGCCGGGGGCGTGGCCGGAAGGGTGTCGTCCACCCGGGCGGGGTTCTAGCATCCGGGACAACGGTCCGTCGTGGACATGTCCACGATGCCGAGCACCGACCGCTCGCGGGAGCACCGCCCCGCACGCGTACCGCCTCGCACCATTGGGAGTGACCATGCCCCGCCGTATCGTCGCCGTCCTCGCCGGACTCGCCCTCAGCGCCTTTCTGATCGGCGCCGCCGCCCAGCTCGCCAAGATGGCGGGGCCCGAGCGCGCCACGCGGGCCGCCTTCGAGCACAAGCGGATCAGCGATGTCGCCCCCATCCTCATCGGCGGCTTTCTGATCGGCGCCGCCGCCCAGTCCGTCCAGGACGCTCCGGCGGAGGGCTCCTCCGGCCACACCGTCCTGGCCATGAACAAGGCCGAACTGGTCGGCTGAGCCCCAGCCACCCGTACCCGAACGGGTCCGGCACCCGTACACGAACGGGCCCCGTACGCCAAGAGCGGTGTACGGGGCCCGGTGGCGTCTTGGTCACCCGTGCCAGGAGCGCCAGAGCGCCGCGTACGCCCCGTCCACCTCGACCAGCTCGTCATGGCTGCCCAGCTCGCTGATCCGGCCCTGCTCCACCACGGCGATCAGATCGGCGTCATGGGCGGTGTGCAGCCGGTGCGCGATGGCGACCACGGTCCGGCCGTCCAGCACCCGGGAGAGCGAACGCTCCAGATCACGCGCGGCCCGGGGATCCAGCAGCGAGGTCGCCTCGTCCAGTACCAGGGTGTGCGGATCGGCCAGCACCAGCCGGGCCAGCGCCAGCTGCTGCGCCTGGGCCGGGGTCAGTACCTGCCCCCCGGAGCCCACCTCGGTGTCCAGCCCCTCCGCCAGCGCCCGCGCCCAGCCCTCCGCGTCCACCGCGCCCAGGGCCTCCCACAGCTCGGCGTCGGCCGCCCCGTCCCGCGCCAGCAGCAGATTGTCCCGCAGGGTCCCCACGAACACATGGTGCTCCTGGTTGACCAGCGCCACATGCCGCCGTACGCCCTCGGGGGTCATCCGGGACAGCTCGGCGTCCCCGAGCGCCACCCGGCCCGAGCGGGGCGCGTAGATGCCCGCCAGCAGCCGGCCGAGGGTCGACTTGCCCGCTCCCGACGGCCCGACCAGCGCCACCCGGGTGCCGGGCGCCACCTCCAGCGACACCTCGTGCAGCACGTCCACCCCCTCGCGATAGCCGAACCGCACCTCCTCCACCCGCATCCCACGGCCATCGGGCCGCAGCTCCGGGTCCCCGCCCTCCGGCTCGATCTCCCGTACGCCCACCAGCCGGGCCAGCGACACCTGGGCGATCTGGAGTTCGTCGTACCAGCGCAGCACGATCCCCACCGGGTCCACCAGCATCTGTGCCAGCAGCGCCCCGGTGGTCAGCTGGCCGACCGTCAGCTGTCCCTCCAGCACCAGCCAGCCGCCGATCAGCAGGACCCCCACCAGCACGGTGACATGGGTGAGCGTGATCGCCGGGAAGAGCACCGAGCGGAGGAAGAGGGTGTACCGCTCCCACCCCGCCCAGCGCCGCAGCCGCGCGTCGGAGAGGGCGACCCGCCGTGAGCCCAGCCGGTGGGCCTCCACGGTCCGCCCGGCGTCAACGGTCTCGGCGAGCGCGCCGACCACCGAACCGTACGCCGCCGCCTGCACCCGGTAGGCCCGGGGCGCGCGCCGGAAGTACCAGCGGCAGACCACGATCAGCAGTGGCGCCGCGATCAGCACGGCCAGCGCCAGCGGCGGCGCCGTCACCGCCAGTCCGGCGATCAGCAGCCCGGCCCAGACGATCCCGATGGCGAGCTGGGGCACCGCCTCGCGCATCGCGTTGGCCAGCCGCTCCATGTCGGTGGTCACCCGGGAGAGCAGATCGCCGGTGCCGGCCCGCTCCACCACCCCCGGCGGCAGCGCGACGGAGCGTACGAGGAAGTCCTCCCGCAGATCCGCGAGCAGCTGCTCCCCGAGGACCGCCGCACGCAGCTGCATCACCCCGACGAAGACCGCCTGGATCACCAGCGCCACCACGAAGACGGCGACCGTGCGCTCCAGATGCAGCTCGCGGGCGCCGTCGCCGATCCGCTCCACCGCCGTGCCCAGCAGCTGGGGGCCGGCCATGGAGGCGATCACGGCCACCGCGTTGGCGCCGGTGAGCGCGGCGAAGGAGCGCCGGTGGCGGCGGAGCGACTCCAGCGCCCAGGCGCGTACGGTCGCACCGCTCGCCACCGGCAGGGTCGGGGCCGCCTCGGGTGCCGCCGGGTCATGGGTGGGCGGCGCCACCCCGAACCGGCTCGGCGGCAGGGAGATCGTCTCGCTCATCGGCACTCCTCGCCGGTCGCCAGGGCCGGCGCCGGTACTCCGGGGGCCCCGTCGCCGTCGTGGTGGTCGGGGGTGGGGTCAGTGGTCTCGCGGGTGACGACCGAGCGGTAGCGCGGCTCGTCCCGCAGCAGCTCACGGTGGGTCCCCACGGCGGTCACCGTCCCGTTCCCGCCGTCCACCAGGACCACCCGGTCGGCGAGGTCCAGCAGCAGCGGCGAGGAGGTGAGGACCACGGTGGTCCGCCCGGTGCGCAGCTCCTTGAGCCCCCGGGCCACCCGGGCCTCGGTATGGGCGTCCACCGCCGAGGTCGGCTCGTCGAGGACCAGCACCTCGGGGTCGGTCACCAGGGAGCGGGCGAGCGCCAGCCGCTGGCGCTGGCCGCCGGAGAGGGAGCGCCCGCGTTCGGTGATCCCGGCGGCCATCGGGTCGCCGTCCGCGCCGGATTCCCGGGCGAGGGCGTCCAGCACATCGCCGCAGTAGGCGGCCTCCAGCGCCGCGTCGGCCGTGACCCGGCCGGAGGCGGGCACATCGAGCAGCTCGCCCAGGGTGCCCGAGAGCAGCACCGGCTCCTTGTCCTGGACCAGGACGGCGGTACGGGCCCGGATCAGCGGGAGGTCGTCCAGCGCCACCCCGCCGAGCAGTACGGAGGCCCGCTCCCGGTCCGGGTCAGGTGTGATGGGGTGGCCGCCCAGCCGCTCCGCCAGCTCGCCGGCGGCGTCGGGGTCGCCGCAGACCACGGCGGTCAGCCGGCCCTCGGGTGCCAGCAGCCCGGTCTCCGGGTCGTACAGATCCCCCTTCGGATCCCCCGTGACCGTGGCCGCCTTCTCAGGAGAGGTGTCGGGGGAGGCGTGGGTGTCGTCGGTACGGCGCAGCGCCAGCACCCGTGCGGTGCGCCGGGCCGAGGGCCTGGAGTAGGCGTAGGCCAGGGCCAGTTCGGCGAAGCTGCGCAGCGGATAGTTGGCGAGCAGGACCGCGCTGTAGACGGTGACCAGCTCACCGACGGAGATCCGGCCGTCGCGGGCGAGCGAGGCCCCGTACACCACCACGGAGATCATCAGCAGTCCGGGCAGAACCACCTGGACCATGCCGATCAGGGCCCACATCCGGGCGCTGCGCACGGCGGCGGTGCGCACCTCCTGGGAGGCGGTGCGGTAGCGGGCGAGGAACAGCTGCTCGCCGCCGATGCCGCGCAGCACCCGCAGCCCGGCGACGGTGTCGGAGGCGAGTTCGGTGGCGTATCCGGCGCGTTCGCGCTGGATGTCGGCGCGCCGGGAGGCGGCGGGCAGCAGGGGCAGCGAGGCCAGGGCGATCACCGGGACGCCGAGGGCGACCAGGGTGCCCAGCTCGGGGGAGTGGAGCACCAGTACGGTACAGACCGCGACCAGGGCGGTGGCGGCGGCGGTGAAGCGGGAGAGGACCTCGACGAACCAGCCGACCTTCTCCACATCGGCGGAGGAGACGGCCATCACCTCGCCCGCCGCCACCCGGCGGGTGAGGACCGCGCCGAGTTCGGCGGTCCGGCGGGAGAGCAGCTGCTGGATACGGGTGGCGGCGGTGGTCCAGTTGGTGGTGGTGGCCCGGTGCAGCATCCCCTCGCCGAGGGCGACGGCCGCACCGAGCAGCAGTATCAGTCCGGCCGCCCGCGCCAGCCCGGTGCGGGAGTCGTCGGCGACGGCCTGGACGGCCATGCCCACACCGAACGGCAGCGCGGCCACGGCGAGTTGGTTGAGCAGGCCCCAGGAAAGCGCCTTGAGCTGTCCGTCGAGCTGGCGCCGGCCGAGCCAGAGCATGAAGCGGGTACCTGAACGGACGTCGGGGTCACCTGGGTCGGGATACGGAAGGTCGCGAATGTGCATGACGTCCCAGTGCGATCGAGAGAGGCGCAAAGAGCGTCAAGGCTCGCGGCTGCGGGGAGGTTTACGCAATTCCATTCCGGGGAAGGGCGGTAGATCACGCCAGTCGGTATGAGGGATTCCGCCAGCAGGGTCGGCCCGTGCGGGCCCGAGATCCGGGCCCGCACGGGATTTCTCACTCCGAAGGTTTGTCCGAATCCATGCCTGTGCGCTTCCGGCGCCACTCACCCCGGGTGAAGTCCGGTACGGGCAGCGGCGCTCCCTGCGCCTTGATGGAGGCATGACTGAGCGGTACGGGGGCGGTCCAGGTGGCCGCGTCGTACACATCGAAGTCCGGCACCAGACCCAGCCGCATGCACTGCATCAGGCGGAAGACCATGATGTAGTCCATGCCGCCATGGCCGCCGGGCGGGTTGGCGTGCTCCTTCCACAGCCAGTGGTCCCACTCGGCGTACCGGGCGAAGCTGCCCCACTGGTGGTTGGTGTGGTCGGGCTCGACATAGATCCGCGCCGGATAGTCCTCGAAGACGCCCCGGGTGCCGCCGAGGCTGTTGATCCTGCTGTACGGGTGCGGAGTCGACACATCGTGCTCCAGCCGGATGATCCGGCCCTTCGCGGTCCGCAGCATGCTCACGGTCCGGTCGGCGCCGATATAGCTCTCCTTCCAGCTGGGGTCGCCGGGCGGCATATGGGCCTCGCGGTACTCGGCGAGCCCCAGCGCGGGCGTACCGAAGCTCGCCAGGGAGACCACCCGGTCGCCCCGGTTCACATCCAGGTAGTTGGCGACCGGCCCGAAGCCGTGGTTGGGGTAGAGGTCGCCGCGGAGCCGGGTGTGCCACAGCCGCCGCCAGGGGCCCTCGTAGTAGTCGGGGGAGAACATCAGCTCGCGCAGATCGTGGTTGTACGCCCCCGCCCCGTGCAGCAGCTCGCCGAAGATCCCGGCGTGCGCCATCCGCAGCACCCGCATCTCGTTCCGCCCGTAACAGCAGTTCTCCAGCTGCATACAGTGGCGGCGGGTGCGCTCGGAGAGGTCCACCAGGGCCCACAGCTCGTCCAGGCGCATCGCGACCGGACACTCGACGCCGACATGCTTCCCCTGGAGCATGGCCGCCTTCGCCATCGCGAAATGCGTCTCCCAGGGGGTGGCGACATAGACGAAGTCGAGATCGCCGCGGGCGCAGAGCTGTTCGTAGTCGTCCTCGTCCTTGGTGTAGAGCGCGGGCGCGGGCGCCCCGGTCGCCGTCACCTTGGCGGCGGCGCGCTCCGCCTTCTCCCGGACGGGGTCGCAGAGGGCGACGACCCGGACGCCGGGCTGGGCGAGAAAGAGATCGATCATGCTGCCGCCCCGGTTGCCGAGGCCGATGATCCCGACCCGCACGGTGGAGCGGCGGGCGAAGGGGACCCCGGCCATGGTGCGGCCCTGGCGCGGGGGCGCGGCGGTCCCGACCGCGCCGGTACCCTCCGCGCCGGCGGGGGCGCTGGGGGCGGCGGCGGCCTGGCCCGCGCCGAGCCCGCCGCGGCCCCGGGCAGCAGGGGCCGTATCCGGCCCTCGTCGGCGGCGTTGTCCAGGATCAGCAGCAGTCGGCGGGGCGCGGCCAGTGAGCGGAACAGC
>NZ_JBEPCY010000050.1:0-45356 GCF_040299965.1 Streptomyces sp. NPDC000594
CCCGGCAGATACCGTGCTCGCAGCAGACCTCCACGGGAAAGGGCCGACCGGATGCAGGTAAAGGAAAACTTCATGATCACGTGACAACGCCGCAGGTCACGAAGTATCCGCCCCGCCCGCGCAGGGGTAGTCCGACGCCGACCGGATGGACGCCATGGCCGAGGTCATCCGCCCCGCCCGCGCAGGGGTAGTCCCGGGAGCCAGTCACCTGCGGTCACTGCGGGCCGATCCGCCCCGCCCGCGCAGGGGTAGTCCGAAGGTGGACGATGTCCGCCGCTCGGCCAAGGAATCCGCCCCGCCCGCGCAGGGGTAGTCCCTCAAGACGGGCGCGCTGCGCTGGCTGGCGGCCATCCGCCCCGCCCGCGCAGGGGTAGCTCCACCACCCCGTACACAGCGGGGGCCCGGAACGCATCCGCCCCGCCCGCGCAGGGTCGTTCGAACGGCAAGACCACGCTGGGCGGCGGTATTGCGTCTCCTGTTGTCCATCAAAACGCGGAACCTGCAACGGCGTCCGCTGTGACGGCGCGGCGGTCCTGGAGGTGCTTGAGTTCGGCGAATCGGCCGCCTGCGGCGAGGAGCTGGCCGTAGGTGCCGGTTTCGGTGATTTGCCCGTTATGGAGGACGATGACGCGGTCGGCGACGGCGGCGTTGGCGAGGCGGTGGGTGATGAACAGGGTGGCCGCGCGGCCGTGGGCGAGGGTACGCAGGCGGGTGAAGAGCTGGTGTTCGGCGCGGGCGTCGAGGGCGGAGGTGGGTTCGTCCATGACGACGACGGGCGCGTCCTTGTGGAAGCCGCGGGCGACGGCGAGGCGCTGCCACTGGCCGCCGGAGAGGTCGTGGCCGCCCCACCAGGAGCGGGCGAGGGATGTGTCGAGGCCGTCGGGGAGCTGAGCGAGGACGGTGTCGGCGCCGGCGTTGCGGGCGGCTTCGTGGACGGCCGGGTCACCGTGGGGGTGGGGCTGGCCGAGGGTGATGTTCTGGCGGGCGGTGAGGGACCAGCGGGTGTAGTCCTGGGGGACGAGGGCGATGGTCTGCCACAGGCTGTTGGGGTCGAGATCGGTGGTGGGGTGTCCGTCCCAGGTGACGGTGCCGTGGGTGGGGAGGATCAGGCCGGTAAGAAGGCGGGCGAGGGTGGATTTGCCGGAACCGTTCTCGCCGACGAGGGCGATGACCTCGCCGCGCCGGATGGTCAGATCGACCGTGTCGACGGCGGGGGTGGTGGCGCGGGGGTAGGTGAAGGTGAGGCCGCGGGCTTCGATCACGTCCGGGCCGTGCGGTGGGGCGGGGAGTGTGCCGCGGTTCATGGCCCAGGCGGGGGCTGTGTCGACGAAGGCGGCCCAGTCGCTGACGTAGAGGCCGGTGGTGAACAGGGACGCCGACGCCCGGACGCTGCCGGTGAGGGCGCTGTTCGCGGTGCGGACGGCCAGGACGGTGGTCGCGGCGGCGGCCACGCTCATGTGCCCGTTCAGCATCAGGAACACAATGCACCCCCAGACGGCGGCCGTGGCGACGGCGGCGAGGAGGTCGCCGGTGCCCTGGGCGAGCGCACCGCGCCGCGCGCCGGTGTACTGCTCGGCCTCCAGGCGGCGGGAAGTCGCCCGGTACTGGTCGAGGAGGAAGGTGTCCATGGTGTAGGCGCGGACTTCCGGGGCGGTGGAGCCGTCGGTGGCGTACTGGGCCAGGACTCCGCGGAGCCGGCTGTCGGCGAGATTGCGGTGGGCGGTGGCGTGCTGGATCTGCGCCGCTTTCACCGCCCCCCACACCCGGGGGACGACGGCCAGGAGCATCACGGGCAGCAGCATGGCGTTCAGGGCGGCGACCACGGTGGTGGCGGCGGCGAGCTGCGCGGCCGCGGAGATGAAGCCCTGCGCGCCGTGGACGAGTTCGCCGCTCTTCTTGGCGCCCTCGGTCGCGGCGAACCTCGTCTTGTCGAATGCGGGGTCGTGGTAGGCGCCGAGTTCGGCGCGGGTGGAGGCGGTGATGACGGCGAGGTCGGCCTCGCGGTGGACCTGGGGGGCGAGGCGGGTGGCGGCGAGGCGGGTGCCGGCGTCCGCGAGGTAGGCGAGGCCGGTCGCGGCGGTGACGACGATCAGCGCCGGGGCCGCGTCCTGAAGACGCCCTGCTGCGCTGCCCGGGGCGAGGAGGTGGGCGAGGAGGTCGGCGGTCGCCCGCAGCGCGGCCGCGGTGAGCACCGCACAGGCGAGGGTTCCGGCCAGCAGGAACAGGACACAGCGCCGGTCGGCGTACCAGCCCAGGCGCCAGGCCCGGGCGAGCGCACCCGGCAACCGGGCCGCAATCGCCCGGGCGGTCACCGTGGCTTTGCGGGTCTCGTGTGTGTCTTCCTTCAGCCGCATCACCGGCGGCGCGCCCGCCCCGGCGGCCGGGGCGGTGGGGGTGGGCGCGGCTGGGGTCTGGGCGGGGAGGGGAGTCGTGGGATTCACGGCTCCATCGAAGGATCCCCGCCGAAGGGCGATCAAATCAATTCCCTTGCCCGGCTGCTGCGTTGTGGCTGCTCTCGGGGCCTGTGGGGTCACCTCGCCGAGCGGGTGATTCCACTCGTTCGGGTGAACTTCCAGTAGGGGTTCAGGTGCGGTGGACGGCGGTCCACGGGTGGTCGCCGCCGTTGTCCTCCTCGGTGCCGACCGGTGTTCCGTCGAGGGTCTCGGCCCAGGAGTGGAAGCCGGACGGGAGCGCGCGGGCTCCGTGGACGAGGCGGCAGCGACGGCCGGTCAGAGCGGTGGCCAGCACGGTGGCCGCCGCCCGGTCCTTGCAGTCGATCTGCCCCCGCCACCACCCCAGCCGGCAGGCCGTAACCGCGCGGTGCACGGCCTTGACGCGCGCCGCACCGGCGGGCGGGAGGGGCCGGGCGGTACGGGCCAGCGCGATGCGGGCCCTGATTCGCCAGCCTGGCGGAAGCACCCGGACGGCGACCACCAGGGTCAGGGCCAGGGCGGCGGTCAGCCGCAGCGGCCACCGCGACCGCTCGGGCACGACGAGCACCCGCGTCACCGCCGCCACCCCCACCACGAAGCACGGCGCCCCGGCTTCTTGCGGACGCTGGCGGTGAGAAGACCCGCGGACCGTATCTGGTCGAGCCCGGCGCCGACGGCCGCGCGCGTCGCCGCCGGGTCGCCGCCGGGGCCGGTCAGCTCCTCGGCCAAGACGTCCAGGTCCTCTCCCTCGACCGCGGCGTCCCAGATCCGGGCCATCGCACCGTCGAGGATCCACCAGGTGTCGGTCCGCAGGCTCAGAACGGCCGTCGCCCCCGGTATCCGGGCCCAGTGCACCCCGCGGTCCGGGGTCAGCACGCGACCACCGCCCCACGCCCGGCACCCTCGTGGTCCTCGCGGGCGGCGAGCCAGTGACACGCCATCACCAGCCGCTGCACACTGAACAACGCGAGCGATCCGTGCCCGCCGAGACCGGCGAGCGCCGCCACGGCCCGGGAGGCGTCCACCAGACCGCCCGTGACAAACGGGCTGGCGGTGATCAGGTCGGCGAGCTCCCGCTCCCGCCGCCGCGCACCGGCGATGAGCTGCCGGGAGAACGAGCCCTTCGACGTTGCCCGCCAGCCACACCGGTATCTCCGGGATCGCGGCGGCCAGCAGCGGCTTGAAGGTGGTGACGCTGCGCCGCTGAAGGGGGTCGATGGCGAACGCCGCCCGTGCGACCCGGTCGTCCAGGTAAGGGTGTGCGGGGCGGATGCCCCAGCTCGCGGCCAGTGGAAGGGTGTCCCGGCAGTCGGCGCCGATCATCCGCAGCGCGTCCCACTGCGCCGCGACATCCGCCCGCTCCTCCACCAGGCCCGAGGCGGCCTCCTCCACCAGTGCTGCCACCCGGTCCCGGCCCTCGCCGGTGAGCCAACCGGTGAACGGAGCTACGCGGCACCACTGCCACCACGGCGCCGGCACCGGGAACGAACCCGGCACGGACCGGCGGATGGCCGTCGCGGTCTCCCGCAGGGAACCGGCGTGCCCCAGATCCGCCGCCCGCACCACCGCCCGCCATGCCTGCTGCGGCGAGCGGTTACGCCCCCGGGCCCACATGGTCACCTCCCGCCGCGCCTCCCGCCGCCGCCCCGACTGCACCAAGGCGGTGAACCCCGCGCTGCACGAATCCAGCACCACATCACCCCCATGCCCGGATAAATGCACCGGCCACCCCGCGACCGGCCCCAGATACAGCCGCTGCTGGCCCATCACCAGACTCATCGCCGCCGGCCGCTCCGTCACCGGCTGCCCCGCCGACCAGGTGAACGGCAGCTCGTCCGCCGCGCCCTCACCGACCTGGAGCGGCACCCCGACATACGCCGCCACGCGTCGCGCGTACTCCAGGTCCTCGGCGCTGCAGTACGGATCGTGATACGTGACGGCGCAGATCTCCCCGTGTCCGGCGGCCAGGATCGCCACCGCCGAGGAGTCCAGCCCACCGGAGATGTCCACGCCCGCCCGGCCGCCCGCCATGCTCATCCGGGCACGGACTGCGTCCCGCAGTGCCTCGCCGAACGCCGGCGCCCCCTCGGCCAGGGACAGATGCGCCTGCGGGCCGCGCACATCCACCAGCTCCAGCCGCCCCGGGGCCAGGAACAACCCGTATCCGCCGGGCACGGCCCGGATGCCCTCATACAGAGTCCGCCCGGGCCAGTGCTCCGGCCCCACCGCCATCTGCGCCGCCACCATCGAGAGGTCGACAGCGGCGCCGACCTCACCGGCGAGCCTCCCGATACTCGTGGACCACACGACCCCGGACCCCGTCGGGGCGTAGAAGACCGGGTGCGCTCCGGACAGGTCCCCGCACACGAACAACTCCTCGCCTCGGTGCGCGAGCACCCAGCCGCCCCCGGCCTCGCCTGCGAGAGCGGCCAACTCAGCCCACCGGCCGTTGCCGGCCGTGTCCAGCAACGCCTCGCGGAGCGTGCCGATGGTCCCGGGATCAGCGGTCACGGCCACCCGGACCCGGTCCCCCGCCAGGAGGGCGATCCGCCCTCGCTGCCCGATACGGACACCGGGCACGCCGTCCAGGCGGTTGCCCGTACCCCGCCCGGCATCCGGCGGCCTCCCGCCCATGAGCCACCCCTCCTGCACGAGCCCCACCCCTGTTCTCTTCGCTGCGGAGACGGACCCGGGCGGGCCGGTGGTTCACCGGCCCGCCCGGACAAGGACGCGCTGTGTCAGTTGGAGCTCTCGAAGTAGTTGGTCCCGCCGGTGTCGGCATCGTTGAAGTTCTGCTGCCCCAGCGTGGACTCCTCAGCGCTGACGCCGGGCCGGAAGGCCGAAGACGGGGACCGGGGAGGTGATCGTCACCCCCGGCTCGGCCAGCTGTACGGAAGAACTGATGGACGTGGACATGGCACTTCCTCCAAAAGGGAGATCTCATCCGGATCGTGGAGCGCAGCCTGCTCGTGCTCCGGCATCCGGCCGGTGCGCGGGCTGCGGCGTGCCCTCACTGTCCCGGAAGTGCCCGATCCCCGTGAAGGGGAGCGCTGTTGCTCCGCGTTGCCTCCTGTTGCCTCGTGTTGCTTCCCCGAGGCGGGGTCTTCCCCACCGGCCCCGCACGCGGTAGGAGGAAAGGGTCCGGAGGGAATCCGGCTCCCGGGAGGCTATGTGTCCGTGCTCACCATCGACCACCTGCATCCGCTCACCGCGCTGATCGCCCGTGACGGCACGACCGCCGGTGCCTGGCTCCACCGGGTCGCCGACCGGCACCGCGCCCTCGACTTCGGGGCCATGGCCTGCCGCCGGGAGAAGGTCACCCGCTGGACCCGCGACGGCGTCACCCCCGACCGCACCGCCCTGCTGGCCATCGCCAGTCTCCACGGCATTCCCGAGGCCGACGTCCACCGCTGCGGATGGCCGGACTTCCTCCACCTCGCCCTCGACGACGACCGGCCCTACCTGGAATCACCGTGGACCGCGGAGGGTACGGTCACCCTACTGACGGAAGTGGGAGGCCCTGTGGACCGTCGCGGCGTTCTGATCGCCACGTCCAGCACCCTGGCCGCAGCCGTAGCCCAGTGGAGCACCGCCGAACCGGCCCTCGCCACCACAGGCCGCAACCGACGCGTCGGACACCAGTCCGCCGATCTCTTCGAGACTCGCCTCGACGCCCTGCGCCGCCTCGACGACGAACTCGGCGCCCACCACGTCCACGACGCCGCCCTCGTCGAGCTCCGCCTCATCACCGGCCTCCTGAAAAATGCCTCCTACACCGGGGAAACCGGCTGCCGCCTCTTATCCGCCGCAGCGGAAGCCGCCCGCATCGCCGGATGGTGCGCCTACGACACCGGCCACCACCGCGCCGCCGAACGTCACTTCCTCACCTCTCTCAGAGCCGCGGCCTCGGCGGGCGATACCACCCGCGGGGCCGTCACCCTCGCCTTCTGGGCCAACCTCCGCTACAGCAACGGTGACCCCACCGGAGCCCTCCATCTCATCGACGGCGCCCTCTCCCATCGCCGCACCATCACCTCACCCCGCGCGCTGGCCATGCTCCACGCCCGCGCCGCCCGAGCCCACTCCACGGCCGGAGACCACCGCGCCGCCTGGCGGCGGATCGACGCCGCCTTCGCCGCCTACACCCACGCCGACACCCCCGAAGCCGACCTCCCCTCCCTCTACTGGATCACAGCGGGCGAGCTCCACCAGGTCGCTGCCAGCACCGCCCTCGCCCTCCACACACCGAAGAAAGCACTCGCGCACTTCGACGCGGCCGTCACCCACCACGACCCCTACGACCCCGAGCGCGAGCTCCGCGGAACCGTGATCTACCAGGCCCGCCACACCGCGGCCCACATCGCCATCGGCGACATCGACGCCGCCCTCGACACCGGCCACCGGATCCTCGCCGCCATCGACGGCATCGACTCCCCCCGCAGCACCGCCGCCCTCCACCAGGTACGCGACCACCTCACACCGCACCGGCACATACCCGCCGTCAACGACTTCCTCGGTCAATCGAGCCGGCCACCCGCCCCACCGCAGTAGAGCCACACACGGCGCAGACACGCTCCCGGGAGCCTCACCGTCCACCGGCCCGACCCTACTCAGGACGTGGTCGGCCGCCTGCCCCGGGCAACGACGGGAGAGGGCCCCCAGAAAGGTCCGTCCCGCCCGCACAGGGCAGGGCCGGCGGGTGTGCCACCGATGAGCTGGTTCGAAGTGTTTTGAGCGCGGTGGCCTCTGGCCCGGGGTCGACCCCGGGCCAAGGCTCGACCACCGACGCCCTGGTCCACCCGCCAAGGCTGTGGTCGTCCTGGTCGAGGCGCCGAAGCCAGCAGGGTCCGTCGAATGCGGCTGCCAGGCCGACTGATAGCGAGGCCGGCCCGGCCGCCCGGTACAAGGCGCTGACACCAGATGCTCCGGTTCCGACGAACCGACCCCGCTGGCACAGCTCCGACAGATACCGTGCGCTCAGCAGAACCTCCACGGTGAAGGTTCGCCTAGATGCAGGTAAACGAAAACGGCATGATCACGTAACAACGCCGCAGCTCACGAAGTGTCTGCCCCGCCCGCGCAGGGGTCGCTCTCCCGCACTGTGGCCCCGCGCGGGGGCGCACGGACGACAGTGCTCTGTTCGTCGGTGCGTGGAGTCTCTACGCTGATGGGCAGAGGCGGGAACTGCCTGTGTGGGATCGGGAGTTGGCCGTTTCGGCGGTGCGGATCATGACAGCGCCTGTGGGGATGGCGGCCGGCCAGAGGGCGTTCGTACAGGAGTTGGTATGGGGGCGGCTGGGCCGGACCGCCCTGGGCGCCGCCGCGTTGACCCGGCTCCAGGAGGAGCCCTCGGAAGGCTCGGCGGGGATCGTCGTCTCCGTACTGGCCGACGAGCTCCGGGCCGATCCGGACTTCGCCGGGCTGCTGACCCGGCCCGCCCGGACACACCCGCCCGCGGCCGAGGTACGGAGGGTTTGGCTCCTGGGGGTCCTCGCGCCGGTCCTGCTGTATGTCGCCAACGCCGCCGTACCGTAAAACTGGCCGAGCGCGCTGTACCTCGTCCTCCTGCTCGCGTCCTTGGCCCTGACCACTTACGGAACCTGGCGCGGAGCCTCCCTGCTCCGGCGTCGCACGGACAGCGGCATGCTCAGGGCCGGGACACTGCTGTCCGCACTGATCCTCCTCAGGATCCTTCTCGTACTGGTGCTCGGCTGACACTCGCTGGATACCGGCCCGGGACCCGGCGACCCTGTCCTCGGCGGCCGGACCTCGCCCCACCGCCGGCCTGACAAGCCAGTTGACTGCAGGGGCCTACCCGTCCAATCGGTCGCGGAGGACCTGGAGCCCAGTGGCCCCATCCGCCCCACCCGCGCAGGGGTCGTCCGCTCTGACCCTTCCACCACTCGAAATGGCGCCCACCCGCCCCGCCTGCGCAGGGGCCTGGCGGGGAGCGCCGGTGGGTGCGCCACCAATGCACTGGTTCGAAGTGCTTCGAGCGCGGTGGCCTCTGGCCCGGGGTCGTCCCCGGGGCCAGGTCTCGACCACCGACGCCGGCGAAGTTGTCGGTACGCCCGCCCGGACACTTTATTGTCGGCGGCGGTTGAGCACTCCGATGAGAGCGGCAAGGTCGCCGGCGCCGGCCGGGTCATCCGCGTAGCGGGTGGTCTGGAGGGGACCGACCTCAGGAAGGACGATGCCCTCCCGGGTCAGAACATGGACCAAGGTCAAAAGCGCGGCGCGGGCATTGCCATCAGTGAAGGGGTGGAAGAACGCCACATCGAGGTAGGCGCGGGCCGCGCGGGCCGCCGGCGGGATGTCCGGGTCGTTTGTCTCGCGCAGGCAGGAATCAAAATCGGCTTGGGTGCGCGGAGTCAGGCCGTAGCGCTCGCGGCCGGCCTTCGCATAGGCGTCGCTCACGCGGAACGGTGCCTCTGGTGCACCAAGGACTTCGCGCTGCCAACCGGCCAGCAGGGCGAAGTCCAGCGGGGCGCGGCGTGCGGCATCTTCTCGGGCCAAGGCGTATGCGGCGAGCAGACGCTCGGCGCGAACCGGGTCGCGCCGACGCACCGGCCCCTCGCACCAGGACCGGAACCCATCACGGTCGGGCGGGACCCGCTGTAGGGCCGGTGCACATTGCCAGTCGACCTCGCGGCGCACGCGCAGCCAGATTGAAAGGCTGTCAGTAGCGGTCATGGAGTTCCTCCAGTGCCGCCCTCTCACGATGGTCCTGGTACGGGGTGTGGCCGGTAAGGCCGACGGCGAGGTCCTCGCCGACGGATTCGATCAGCGTCCGCTCCGGGTAGACCCAGCTCTTGAACCGGCCACCGATCGCCTTCTCCACTGCTTGCGCGGCTTGGGCCCGGTCCATGCCAGTGCTGGTGAGGAACCAGCCCAGGACGATCGAGGTCTGGCCGCGCCAGGCATTGTCCGCGCCCGAGTCCAGCGCGTGGGTCACGAGCCGGGCGCAGGCCCGTTCCAGGTGCCAGCTGCGATCCTCGGGTGAGGCGTCCGGCGGCGGCGCCAGCTCGGCGAAGCGCTGGGCCGTCCGCTCCAGCCACTCCCGCCACTCCCGCAGCGCGGCTACGACGCGTGCTGCGGTCTCGTCGGGAGTCGTCACCGAGCCCGGCCCGCTGACCCAGTTGCCGATGGGCCCGCCGTCGCGATAGCACCAGCTCCATCCCCACGCCCAGGTGCCGTATCGCTCCCGAAGAACCGCGTCTACCTGGCTCTCACACCAACGTTCGCCCTGCCACCAGCCGGCCATGCCGGAGAGCACGGGCGGCACCCACGCGCGGACCAGCGAGCGGAGACGAGCGTCTTCGGTCTCATCCCAGGCGAACGGGTGACGAGCCGGGTCGAATTCGTCCCAGTTCCGAATGTCCTCGTAGGTGACGTGAGGCACGCGGTTGTCGGGGAAGGGCAGGGTGTCACGGTTGTACGTCAGGGCTGGCCACTCTTCCTGTTCGATGTGATCGGCCTACGAGTCTCGGCTCGTAGCCCCTGCCATCGCGAATGGTTTTCGGACCCCACCCCGTACGGCCATCCGTACAGAACCTGTAGCCCGCTCTCATCGTCGCCGACCGATGGTTCGCGCAGGGGCCGGAGCCCGGCCCCGGCCGGGCGGAAGAACGCGTACCGGCCGAGGAAGTTAATGTGGTCGAACTGCGGTGGTGAGAGGTGGGCGAGGAGGTCGTCGGTGACGGGGAAGCCGTCGGCAGCCAGATGCTTGGCCGCCCGGTCCAGGTAGAGGCTGTTCCACAGGACTACAGCGCTCAGGGCCAGGCCGCGCGGGGAGCCCCCCCCCCAGCCACCGCCACCATCTCGGTGTGCGCAGTCCTCCCCGACCAGGCCCCTCCCGGCGGTCGATCGAGTGGTTGCCACCGTCGCGCTCGCCGCCGCCCTGGGCCTGCTGCGCTGCACTCCCGTCCGCGTTCCTCTCACCGCGGGCCGCTTCCTCGCTCGCCTCCCGTACGGACGGCTGGCCACCCCGGCCCGGGCCAACGTGCTGTTCGCCGTCCGCTGGGCGGCCCGTGCCTTGCCGGCCCACGCGGCCTGTCCGGAGGAGTCCGTCGCCCGCTACTGACTGGTGTGCTGCGCGGCCACCGTGTCGCGTGGGCGATCGGCGCCCGGCCCGCGCCCGCCGGCGCTCACGCCTGGAACGAGACCACGGACACTGTGATCGGGCAGAGCCCCGAGGACCGGCTCTGGAACCACCCCCCGCCCTGGGCATCTCAAGGAGCCGCTCGAACTTCTCGCCGAACCCGTAGGCCGTGCACACCGCCGGCCAGACCTGGCGGCACGGGATGCTCTGCCCGGACTACCAGTTCCCGCCTGTGGAGACCAAGGTGCTCGTCACCCGGGCGACATCCGCCGTGCCGAGCCCGGACACTGGACGGCGCACCACCATCTCCCGCACCAGGAACGGAGCGTAGACAGCCCACCGAAGGATTTCGCGCAACGTTCAGATGCTCCTCACCGTGGCTGAGCCCGGTGACCGTGTAGGGCGCCAGCCGGGCGACGCGTCCGGGTCGGGGCCCGACCTCGCGTACACGCCGAGACGGCCGTCCGGCGCTCGTACATCGCACCCGTGGTGATTACCGCCGGGAACGTCCACCGGCCGTGACGATGGAGGCTCAGTATCGCGCTGATCGAGCGAGCGCGGGCACTGGGAGGCGCAGATCTCACACCAGATCCCTGGGGAGTGCGATGGCTGGGCACAGCGGCCGTCCGGTGTACTCGTTCGGCTCATGTAACGGTGCCGCTGGCGAGACTGCGCGTGCGGATCGGGGCAGTGTGGGCGGTGGAGTCCGCCCGGGAGCCCTTCGCACGTCGACCGGGCGGACCACCCCAGCAGCGACGGCCTGGATTTCGACGGTGGCACCGTAGTGCGGGCTCCGCACGTCGGCGACTGCGCGGGCGGGCCGGGGTGTGAGCCGAGCCATGGGCATGGCTCGAGTAGAACTCGGGCCACTGGGTGATGTTGGTGACGTATATGGTCACCGAGATCAAGTGGTCGCCAATCCGTGCCGATTGCGGCCAAGCAGTTGTCGAGTTGTGCAGGACCATCCGCACCTGGGTGTCGAACGGCTCCGTCGCTGCGGGGGTGCCGTCTCCGTGGCAGCGGGAGCTGACCGGATACGTGGGCGACGCCGTTGTGGACCGCGACGTGCGAGTGGTGGCCGAGCGGGGCGATCACGGCAGTGCTGTTGGCCAGACCCACTTGGACCAGCCGCGCCCACAGGCTGTGGTGGCGGTCCGGGGTGTACTTACCCGTGAGGCTATGGACGCGGCGGCCCCGGAGCGGTCGTATGACGGCGAGAGGCTCCCGGTATGGCACCGGGCGCCTCTCGCGGGTACTCAGGGGCGGGCGCCGGGTTTGTTGACGACGCCCCAGGCGGCGCGGGCGCTGACCATCTCTCCGTCGTCGCGGGTCTGCCCGAGGTAGGCGTAGCTCTCGGGGTCGAAGAGGATCTCTTGTTTGCCCTGCCAGCCCGAGGATGTCTTCTCGGCGTAGTGCACGCTCACGGCGATCGCCGCGCGGCCGAGCGGGTCCTTGACACCGGTCGTCACCCGAGTGCCGGGGATCTTCGCGAGAGCCCGGAACAGGCCTGCCTGGACGTTCGGCGGGATCAGCACCGACCGGTACAGGACATCGATCTCCCGCCAGTCGCGCTGTGCGCGCGACTCCCCGCTGATGGAGCCGATGGCGTGCTCCTCGCGGATGCGCTTCATCATGCGGTCGGGGTCGCTCGGCAGGGTGGCGAGGAAGCGGTAGAACTGCCGCTGGGAGCGGTCGTCGTACCCCTCCCGCTTCCACTTCTCCTCCTGGTTGGGGCCGTACCAGACCTGGAGCTCGTCCGGGTCGAAGTCCGAGATGTCACCGGCCCTGGGGATGCCGGGCAGACTGGCATGTCCGGTGCCGTCCCAGCGGGTCCACTCCTCGCTGCTCTGCGGCTTGCCCCGGACGAAGAAGGTGCTCTTCTCGTACACCCACTGCTTAGGGCCTGGTTCGGTGCTGTCGTGCTTCTCGACGGTCGCGGCGGCCAGTTCGAGAGTGTCGGCGGAGGCTCCCGCAGACAGCACCTGGGGGCGCTTCCCGGCGGAGGTGCGGGGGCTGTCCTCGGGCAGGATCGCGACGATCCCGGCGGTCACGGCGAGGGCCCCTGCGGCGGCGACGCCGACCAGGACCATGCGGCGCCGGGGAAGAGCTGCCCGTCCTCGGCGGGTCTCCTGCCGGAAGGCTGCGGTGAGCCGGGCCCGAGGCGCGGTGAGCCGGTCGGCGTCGGGAAGGGGGACGCCGGCGCGCAGGTCGCGGATTTCGGAGAGCTCGTTCATGCGGGGTCACCTTCGTGTATGCGAGCTTCGATGAGGGGGCCGCCGGCCGCGCCGGTTGCGGTGCGCAGCTTGCGGCGGGCGCGGTTGAGGCGGGAGCGGACGGTGCCGACGGGAATGTCGAGGGCTTCGGCGATCTCCTGGTAGCTGAGGTCGGCCCAGGCGAAGAGCAGCAGGACGTGCCGGTCACCCGTGGAGAGGCGGGCCAGTGCCCCGGCCAGTGGGCGGGCGGCGGCCTCGGCGGCCAGGCGGTCGTCGGCGGAATCGGTCCAGGTGTCGGCGACCGGGTCGTGGCCGGTGCGGGCGAGCAGCTTCAGTGCCCTGACCTCCTCCCGGCGCTGTCGGCCGATCTGCTTGGCGGCGATGCCGTACAGCCAGGGCCGCGCGCCGGCGCGGGCCGGGTCGAACCGGGCCCGTATCCGAAAGGCCGTCAAAAACGTTTCGGCGGTGACGTCGTCGGCTGCGTCCCGGCCCAGTCGTCGGGCGACGTACTGGTGGATCGCCGGGGCGTGACGCTCGAAGAGCGCCGCGAAACACTCGGGTTCGGCGAGTGAGGCCGCGATGAGATCGGCGTCGCCGCCGGCCGAGTCGGTCATGGACTGTCCGTCCGTCGGTGGGGTCGGTGAGTGTCGGGATGGCGGGTGTTCACACCTGTACTTGCCGATCCGCGGCAAACGGGTTCACGCCTGGCTTCGTGGATGGAGACGGGCTGTGGCCCACTTCGTGTAACGGTGTCGCGCACCGTGCCCAAGGTGTCCGAGATCATGTCCCCTCTGGCGCCGCCGGCGACGACGTTGTATGACGAGCTCCAGTTCGCGGCGAGCTTCGCCCGCGCCCTGAAGCCGTCGGTGCCGCTCCCGTCGTACCGCCACAGGATTCGCCCTGAGTCAAAAGAATCACCAGCCGCACGGGACCCGTTCCGGCCGGGCACCGTACGCTGCTGGTCAGCCGTACTCGTCAACTTCCCACACGATTGACTCGTCGAGGGGCCGGGCCGCAGGCCCCTGTGATGACCCGTCTGTGCCTGCGCAGGGCCCGCCCACGGGGACAGCCAGCTACGGACATCCCGTAGCTGGTTGTTCTCCCCGCGCGGGCTGGTTCGCTCAGGAGCGTCGTGGTGGGGCCGAACCCGTCGAGGAGTCGACGGCATGGCCGGCCACGATGTCCTCCGGAAAGCCGCTCGCCTCTCGGGCCAGGACCGGCCGTCGGGGAACGTCCCACTCTGAGGGAAGCGCGCAGGGGATGCAGCCCCGGCAGGGCTCGGTCGGGCCGGGATCCTTGGACAACGGTGACCTCCCAGCCCTGGGGGTCGTTCCTGGGGTCCGGGGCTCGATCTTCGGCGCCCTGGTCCGCCCCACCGAGGGCGTGCCCGACCTGGCCGTGGGTGTTGAAGGTCTCGAGGTCATCATTCCCGGCTGTGTCGGAGCAGCTCACCGGCACCGCCGTCGTGAGGGAGTCGTCGCTCCTGGCCTGGGGCCTGGTATGAAGCTCCGGCGCCACCTGTCCGGTTCGGTGAACCACCGGCGCCGAGCTGCCCCCGGCAGATACGGTGCGCTCAGCAGACGACCACGGGGAAGGACTCGTCCGGATGCAGGTAAACGAAAACAGCATGATCACGTGACAACGCCGCAGCTCACGAAGGATCCGCCCCGCCCGCGCAGGGGTCGTCCCCCGGCGCGGACTTTCTGGACCGGCCCGACGGCATCCGCCCCGCCCGCGCAGGGGTCGTCCGCGCGGGCCTGGGTCGAGCACAACGAGCGGGAGATCCGCCCCGCCCGCGCAGGGGTCGTCCCAGGAAACTGCCCGGGGGGGGGGGGAGCTGGGTCATCATCCGCCCCGCCCGCGCAGGGGTAGCTCGTGCTGGCCTCAGCTTGTTCTTTGTCTACGGACTCAGGTTGATGTCGTGAGAGCCAGGATGCCTGGGCGGTCGTTAATGGTTTGCTGTGTTGTTCGGCGATCGGAAGACTTCCGCTCATGCTTACGACTGCACGTGCCCTGGCGCTTGAGCACTTCCAGTGGATCGGTGGTCACGCGGATGTGTGGGCGATCTTTCGGGATGCCAGGGCACTGGCCACGGTAGTCGCCGGTCTTGTCGAACCGTTCAGGGATGAGCAGATCACAGCAGTCTGCGGGATCGAGTCGCGGGGGTTCCTTCTCGGCGGTGCCGCGGCCGTCGAGCTCGGCGTCGGTTTCGTTCCCATCCGGAAGGGCGAGGGTCTCTTCCCAGGCGACAAAGTGGTGCGTCAGTCGTCTCCCGACTACCGACGCCTTCGTCATACGCTGCGACTTCAGCGGTCCTCGCTGGGACCGGAAGACCGGGTTCTGCTGGTTGACGACTGGATCGAGACCGGAAGCCAGGCTGCGGCCGTCAAGAGCATGGTCGAGGAGTGCGGATCCACCTGGGTGGGCTGCAGCGTCATCGTTGATCAGCTCACCGGTGCGCCGAGGAACCCCCTCGGCGCCATTCGGGGGCTGTTGACTGCGCAAGAACTTCCTCCGTGCGAGTCCTGAGCTCAGCCTCCCAACTTCGAACCGATCTCGAACTTGAGGCAGTTTTGCGCAGTTCACCGGACCGGTGACGTTGATGTCGCCCCAGGCGGTGCCCGTCATGATGTTCGTCTGGTCGCCCTCCTCATTGATCCGGACGAGGCCGCCTCAGGACCGCCACCGTTCTGTGGCCGACGGCCACCCACCGAGCTCGGGGATTCCTGGCCTGGAAGGAGTCGCGTCCCTCAAGATCGTGGCCTCCGGGTTTGCGGGAGGCGCTCGGCCGGCAGGCTTTCCCGTTTGGCGTCGTCCCCGTCCGCCCGGTACGGCATTCCGGCATCAGCTGGTTCGGCTTCGGGTGAACCGGCGGCGCAGAGGCAGCCCCGGCAGATACCGTGCTCACAGCAGGCCTCCGCGGGAAAGGACCGACCGGATGCAGGTAAAGGAAAACTCCATGATCACGTGACAACACCGCAGCTCACGAAGTACCCGCCCCGCCCGCGCAGGGGTCGTCCGCCGCTCGGGCGGTAGCATCGGGCCCACGTCCCACCCGCCCCGCCCGCGCAGGGGTCGTCCACGCCGAGCCCGCGCCGCCGAACTCCGCAGCGAACCCGCCCCCGCCCGCGCAGGGGTAGCTCGCTCAGCCGGGCGGCGGCGACATGGTCCAGCCGCATCCGCCCCGCCCGCGCAGGCGTAGCTCGGGGGAACCGCAAGTGACCGCAACCCTTGGTCGCCTCCTGCCTGCGCGGGCTCGATCCCTCTGCGCGACCAGCGCGCCATGGCCGGCCCTTCGTCGGACTCGCCATGGGTGTGGGTGCTGGGGCTCTCAAGATCGTGGCCTCCGGGTTTGCGGGAGGCGCTCGGTCGCCGGGCTGTCCACTTTGGCGTCGTCCCCGTCCGCCCGGTACGACGGTCCGGCATCAGCTGGTCCGGCTTCGGGTGAACCGGCGACGCAGACGCAGCCCGGCAGATACCGTGCCCACAGCAGACCTCCCCAGGAGAGGTCCGACCAGATGCAAGTAAGAGGTCGCGCGGATAGGCGGCCGCTTGGCCGGCGTTGAGGGCGTGGACTCCAGCTAGGCTCAGAAGACCACCGGTTACAGAGCGCTATGAAGGAGCCATGGCCGTCACCTACTTGATGCTCGCGCGGCTGCCTGAAGGGGGCTTGGGCGCCTTCGACGCTTATGAAAGGGCTGTCCTGCCCCTTCTTGCCGAGCATGGAGGGCGTCTTGAGCGCCGACTTCGCACTCTGGACGATCAGGTCGAGGCCCACCTCATAACCTTTCCCAACAGCGAGGATCTCGCTGCCTACCGGGCGGATCCCCGGCGTGCTGCCGCTGCACCGCTGCTGGAGTCGTCCGGGGCAGCCGTCGAACTGCTCGCGGTCCGCGACATTTAGTAGGTGTCCTTCAACCGGGGGCGCCCCGAGTTCACCACCATGCCATCGATACGATCATGACCATGACGGCAGCGGAACCGACCATCGTCGCGACCTCCGGAGGACACCGGATCGGAGGCCGTACCAGGGTGGTGTTCGACGCCCTGGTACATCATGCGATCGACCTCTCCGGAGTCCATGGCCGACGCCCGCGCATCCTGTACGTCGGCACCGCCATCGGAGACGCCGAGCACTTCACCGCCCGTATGGCCGAGGCTGCCCGGGTAGCGGGATTCGATCTGACGCCTCTCCACCTGTTCCCCATGCCCAACGTGGAGGACGTCGAGGGCACCGTCCTCGACCACGACGTGGTCTGGGTCATGGGAGGCTCCGTGGTCAACCTGCTCGCGGTCTGGAGAGCGCACGGCCTGGACCACATCATGCACAAGGCATGGCAGGCCGGCGTCGTACTCAGCGGCGTCAGCGCGGGATCCCTCTGCTGGTTCCAGGGAGGCCCCACCGACTCGTTCGGACCAGAGCTGCGCCCGGTCACGAACGCGCTCGGGTTCCTGCCGTACAGCAACGGTGTCCACTACAACTCGGACGAGGGCCGACGTCCGCTGACGCACCGGCTTGTGGCTGAAGGCACCCTGCCGACGGCCCACTGCACGGACGACGGAGTCGGTCTGGTCTACCGCGGAACCGAGCTGGTGGAGGCCGTGACAGAAATACCGGGACGCGGCGCCTATCTGGTCACACGTGACGGGAACAGAGCCGTGGAGGAACGCATCGAGCCCCGCAGGCTGCCCGCCCACCGAGGATGACCCGCATCCCCACCCACAATCCCGACCGTCCGGCCGGGAATCACCCCGAAGATCCGGCACCAGATGCTCCTGATTCCGGTCCCGGCGAACCGGCGACACAGACCCGGCCCCGGCAGATACGGTTCGCTCAGCAGAAGCCCCACGGCGAAGGAGTCCGCGCGAAGGCAGGTAAAGGAAAACAGCATGATCACGTGACAACGCCCCAGGTCACAAAGGGTCTTCCCCGCCCGCGCAGGGGTCGTCCCTCGCTCCCGGGGCCAGTCCTCACCGGCCGGGTGTCCGCCCCGCCTGCGCAGGGGTCGCTCGTACTACCCCACCGGCAGGGGCGTTGTTGTCGAACTCCTACGACCCACCTGACCGGATCCCAGACGCTGCTCATGAACCTCACGTTCATGAGCAGCGCTCCCGGGGACGCCTTCCCCGCCACCGAGTACAGGGCTGCCTCGCCCCGCACGGATCGGAGCAGTCCTTGTATGTGCTCTCCGGCCCGAGGCGCGGCGTCGCGACTACGGAGTCCGGTGCCGACAGCCGCCTCCGCCGACCGGTTCGGTTCCCACCCGCCTCGGGCTCCTGCGGGGAACTGGTCCCATGGAGCTTGCCTGCTCCGCAGCGCTGGAGGGTGCCGCCCCGGCGGGCGTGATCGAATCTTCGACAGCCGTACGGTCATCCCCGGCCCAGCACCACAGGAGCAACGCGTCGGTGACGACCTCGCCCGAACTTGTCCCGTCGATGGGCGGTGTCTGCTCCAACTGGCGCCGCCGCGCAAACGGATGCCGCCGACCGGGGAAACCAGTCCGTGCCGGTCACCTGCCGGAGGTCGCCGCCGTGGTGGGCTTGACTGCGGCCAGTCTCTGGCGAGCCCGCCAACGCCGGTGGCCGGCACGGCCGACCCTGCGCTGGAGGACCTGTGCCCGACACCCCCACCCCGATCCCCATCCCTGTGTTCACCGAGTACGCCTGGCACCTCCCGTGCCCCCGGTGTGACGCCGAGGCCCGCCAACCGTGTCACGCTCCCCGCAAGCAGAGCCGGCGCGACCGGATCAACCGCCTCCTGGCCCGGAGCGGCCGTGACCCGGTTGCCGCGCCCGAGTACGGGTTCATGCACGCGGAACGTGCCCAGGCCGGTGTCCGTCACCGCGCCCGGGACATCGGTGCCGCGCCCTGGCCCGAGGACCGAGTCCCAGGTGTCCGGTACGACACTATCGATCGCGGCGAACCCCGGGACCTACCATCACGCCCGGACTTTCCCGAGCTGATCCTGGACCCTCATGATGTCGACCGGGTCGGTCGTGCCCGGCTCGGCGCCAGCCGGTACGAACGGGGGGCCGTTGCCTGGCCGTACGGCTTGGACGATGGTGTGGTCCGCGCGGTACGGAAGGACCCCGAGCGCCTGGCCACCGCTCTCACTCGTCTGGCTGTCGCCCGGTCCACCCTCGTGTCCTGGGCCGAGCACTACGGGCTCAAGTCCTCCCGCCGGGAACCGTGCTGCACACGCTGGCTCACCCGACCCGCTCACCGGGTATGCCGCCGCGACCCGATGACCGGCGACCGGGACTGCTGGGACGGGGACTCCTACGGCTGCGGCTGGCGTGACCATCCGATGGCCTGGACGACCAGCGAGGGACGGCCCGCCGCCCTCACCTCGGCCCCGTATCTGCCCCGCGAGGACGTTGCCGCGGAACTCGACTCCCTCACCGCGCGGGACAAGCGCCTGGCCTGGACCTCGGGCGGGCCCGGCTGGTACGGATTCCACACCCACCAGGTCATCACCTGGCGCCGGGACCTCCTCGGCGACATCGCCACCGCCGACCAGATCCGCAACGCCACCCAAGCCGCCCTAGACCCCACGCCAGCCGGAATCACTCCGCCCGAACGGGGGTAGGTCCGCAGACGGGTCACCTGCTCACGTGAGCAGGTGACCCGCCCCGCCAGCACGGAAGCGGCTCGGCATCAGAGCGAGCGAAAGCATGCCGGCGTACCGGACCAAGCAGGCCGCGTCGTGGGCGGACCGGCTGCCCGCGCTCACCGCGCGTCCGCTGGACGGCGACGCCACCGGGGCGGTGATCGCATGACCACCGGGCTGAGCGGTGTCGACCTCGCCCGCCAGGCCCTGGTCGCGGCCCGGGAAGCGGCGAAGAAGAACGGCGCCGCCAACCAGGAATCCGAAGCGGCGCACCACCACCGTCGTACGGCGCGACGGGCGTGAGCCGCTCGGGCTCGGCGGGGCGATCGTCATGATCATGACCGAGCGCGGCCTGATCGCCCTCACCGCCCCTCTCGGGGCATATCGCCACTTCCGAAGACGGTCCCCGCCAGCCCCGTCACCGATGTGTCCCCGGTCAGTTCACGCTGCGGCAAGGGCCTTCCACGCGGCGGTGACGCACCCCTCCTCCCAGTGCCACCAATCCTTTGCCTCACCGTGGACCAGGAGCCTGCGGATCTTCGGAAGATCCGCAAGAGGCGGGACGTCCAGGGCGACCATCCGGAACCGGTCGATTCCCTCACCCGCCGCACCGAGCCCGTGGAAAATGTTCAGCACGCTCTGACGGGCGGCGGCGGAGCCGCCGTCCTTCAGCACGATCAACCTGATCGTGCAGTGCTCCGAAGCCCGGACCGTGGCCCCCGCCCAGCGCACACCTTCCTCATCGGGCTCCACACGGAGGACGTCCCCGCAGGCCACCCCGCGGACGAACCAGGGCGTGTTGTCCAACCGCACCGTGCCATCACCGAGATCCACAGCCCACAGGCTCTCGACACTCGCAGGCGGCCAGCCGCCCTCATCTATGTCCATTCGGAAGTGGACCTTCACGTGGCCATCACTGACGCTCGTCATCGCATCATCATCCACAGCCATCGGCATCACGGGGAACGATCACCTCACGGACGGGAAGCGATCTTCAACGCGTCGCATTGCCCCTGATCAGCCTCACTCGTGAACACCCCTGCCGAGCATGATCGGCGACTCGGCGACGGTGCTGGATGTCCGGCTGTCTCCCCGGGCCCGTCTGCTGTACGCGGTGCTCCTGGCCAAGCTCGCCAGCACCTTCAGCCGCGAGAGCCGGGAGGAGGAGCTGCTCCAGGAGCTGCCCGTCCTCGTCGGCCTGGCCGACGAGGCGGCGGCGGAGGTTCAGTTGCTGGCGGGGGAGCTGGTCGAGTACGGCGTGCCCAGCCGGGTCGACCACGTGGTGCGGAACCGGGAGCCGATGTGGCGGGTGCATCCGGGCCCCCTGCCGACGGGGAACAAGCGGCGGGTGTGCCGTCCGTGCGCGGGCTGCGGCGCCTGCGTCTGCGCCGAGATCAGCATGGTGCCGTTCCCGGGCTTCATGGAGCCGCAGCGCGCGCCCTGTAGGGAGATCGCTGCCCGCTGAGGAAGAGGAAACTGCGACCTCCGGCGCCGGTAGGCCGGGGGCGGAGGCGTTCTGGAATGGAGGGGCCGGGTGGGGGAGAGGCGGGTGTTGGTGCAGGGGGTACGGCGCCAGCCGGGTCTACAACGGGGACTCGCACGGTCGGCGTCGGAGCGGAGGAGCACGGCATGTACGGGAACTGGTGGCGGGAACGCCCAGGTGCGGAGGACTGGAAGGCGGAGGTCGACGCGGCGGACGCTGTACGGGGCCCGGGGGTGCCCTTGGAAGAGCTGCCCCAGTTCGTCGAGAGCCAGCGGGCGTCGGTGCGGCTGGTGTCGCTGCTCCACTTTGGTCCTCCGGAGCCCGGTGTACTGAAGGAGGCAAGGTCGCTGAGCCGACGGCTGACCGGGCTGCTGCCCCAGCCGGGCCCGGACCTCTACTGCTACCAGGAGCGCTGGAAGAGCCGCGACCGGGAACAGCGCCTCGGGGCACTGGTGTGCAGCCGGCGGACCTGCGGCCGCTGCCTCCCGCTGAAGGCCGCCCTCGAACGCGGCGGCCTCGCGGGCTGAGGACCACCGGCCGGATCCTTGTGGCCTTGGCTTGGAGAGGTGAGCAATTCCGGAATCTGCTCACCGGCTTGGCGTCCGGGGCTACGGTGCCGGGACGGAGAACCGGGAGACCGCCATCACCACCGCCCGTGTCGGCCAGCGCGGGCGGCTGATCCTGCCCGCCCAGGTCCAGCGCGCCATGCGCATCACCCAGGGCGCGGTCGTCGCGCTGCGCACCGAGGCGGACGGCACCCTCGTCGTCGAGCCGCTGTGGGCGTTCCGGAACCGGATGCGTGAGAAGTACGCCGCCGCGCTCCTGGCGGACCATCTGCCCGCCGGACCGGCTCAGCTGTACGGCGGCGGCCGCGGCGCCGACTCCGCCGGAGACCGAGGAGCCGGCCGCGAGGCTCGGGCCGGTTCTTCAGCCGCTGCCAGAGCGTGATCCGGGTACAGGCCGCCGGGTGTACCAGGACGACACCCGGCTGGTGCTCACCGCGGGGGCGGTGCTCGCCTGGCTCGCCGGTCGCGATCCTCCGCCGGGTCCTCAACGACGACTCCTTGCCCCTGCGGGCCCGGGTCGCCGCCGCGCTCGTTCTCCTCTACGCGCAACCCGTCAGCCGCATCGTCCGCCTCACCATCGACGACATCACCGACGACGAAACCACCGGCACCGTCCAACTGGGAGACCCGCCGTCACCACTGCCGGAGCCCGTCGCCGACTTGATGCGGGCCTACATCCAGTCCCGGCAACACCTGCCCTACGCCAGCAGTAGGAGCTCACAGTGGCTCTTCCCCGGCCGTCAGCCCGGACAGCCGATGAACCCGGTCAGCCTGCAAGTCCATCTGCGTGAGATCGGCGTCCCTCCACAGCGCGGCAGGACCTCCGCGATCCGTCAGCTAGTCCTCCAAGCCCCGGCCCCGTCATCGCGAAAGCACTCGGCTACCACGGCAAGACCGCCACCCGCCTGGTGACCGAGGCTGGCGGAACCTGGAGCCGATATGCCCCCGGCGACCACACACGCTGACAGGGCTTCCGTCACCCCGGAGGAAGAAGCGATGCCTCAACATGTGGGCCTACCAGTTGGTCCCGAAACCCGTCGCGACCGCGTCACGGTGCTGCCACACTCGCGCCCATGAGCCATGACAGCGCCAAGACCATCGACGGAGTCACTGGCACTCACGTCATGGTCATCACCTACGAAGTGATGGACTGGGCAACGGAGGCGCTCCCGACGCACGTACCGGCGGACGGCCTGAAGAAGTTGAAGCTGGCCGCAGGCCAGCATCTCGCGGCGATGCTGACGACCGCCTATCTCGGCATCGTGCCGGTCGCCGTAGACGTCCACGGTGGCGTGGATCTTGTCTACCGCGTGGCGGACTCGGACAGCGACGTGCTGTCTTCGCTGATCGGCCGCAACGGTGTCGAGTTCGCTGACTTCGAGGTGAAGTCGATACCCGGTGGCTTCCGCGAGCACAACGCGGCGGCCTTGCGGGCACTGAAACGAGGTGAGGCGCCAAACACTCATTGGTCGACGGTCGTGTCAGCGAACGATGTCGTCGAGGCGGCCCAGCCAATGATCGCCAAGGCCGCGAAGCAGTTGCGGGACAAGTCATCGCCCGACAGGGCGCGGGTGGTGTTTATCGTGTCCCACTTTTTCGACCGGCCCTACGTGGGATGTCTCGACCCGGTGATCGCGCACACCTTGACTGCCCCGATGCTGCCAGACGAGGTCGACGCCGTGTGGGTGTTCTTCGCGCCCTCGCACCTGGTGGTGTGGGCAGCTGTCGAGCAGCACTGGACGCAGCTTCTTCTCGGCAGTTTTAAGGAGGACGGGGCGGCCCCGGAGGTCGACTTCGGCATGGAGCTGCTGCAGCACTACGAGGGGCTGTTTCTGCAGCGGGCGGGGATCGACGGGCCCTCGCCCTTCTACTACGGCGTCGGGTCTGCTGAGCACCCATCCGCGGTTAACGCAGAGTGACGGCGGCCCGCATCAGTCCGGAATACGCGACACCTCAACATGCGAGCGCACTCCCACGGCCGGACTCGCCATAAGAGGCGTGTTGCCGTTATGGCAACGGCAGTTGTTGCTCCATCGGCGGTGGGCGCAGCCTGATGTCCCGCCGACAGGCGACCGACATCGAGGAGGCCCCATCATGACCACCCGCGAGGACACCGGTACGACGCCGAGCGCCGCCGGCGCCGCGACACCGCCCAACGACCGCGTCCATCACATCCGCTCCGGTGAGCTGGACGGCTGGACTGCCATCAGCGGCAGCACGGTCGGCTCGAAGCAGCTCTGGATGGGGCTGGTGGAGAACCCGCCGGGGAGCGCGACGGACAACCACCACCACGGGGCGTCGGAGGCGGCGGTCGTCCCGTGTTCGTCTACCACGATGGCGCCCGGGAGGTGCGGATCACCGCCGCACCCGGCGACTTCCTGCTTGTCCCCCCGTTCGTACCGCACCGCGAGGAGAACCCCTCCCCGGACGAGCCCGTCGTCGTGGTGATCGCACGGACCACGCAGGAGCCGGTGAAGGTCTCGCTGCCCGAGCTGTACCGGCTCACGGAGACGGAGACCCGCTGAGAGGCGTGCCGGACGGCCGGAGAGTGCCGCGAGCGGGCTCCCCGGCCGTCCGGTCTCACGGGCAGACGCGCCGGTGCCGCTGGTCCGGCAGATAGAGCGACCGCTCGGCCGGGGTGAGGTTCCGGCCGAGCGCGCGGCAGATCTTGCGCATCGCCTCGGCGGGGCCCGGCGGCGGGGACCAGTGGAACAGCCAGTAACGCTAAGCGGTTGATCTTGGCCGCCTAGCACAGATGATCAGTGCTGTGCGGGGGTTCGGGGGAAGACCCTCGATCACTGCCGGGGAGTGGCTACCGTCCGGCCATGCCGGTGGAGTTTTTAACTGATGAGCAGGCCGAGGCGTACGGGAAGTTCGCCGAGGAGCCGACGAGGCCCGAGCTGGAGCGCTTCTTCTTCCTCGATGACGAGGACCGGAAGCTGATCGGGAAGCGGCGTGGGGATCACAACCGCCTGGGGTTCGCGGTCCAGCTGACGAGCGTGCGGTACATCGGGCTGTTCCTGGAGGACCCCCTGGCCGTGCCGTGGTCGGTCGTGGAGCATCTGGCCGAGCAGCTGGAGATCGGGGACGCCTCCCAGATCAAGCGGTACACGGAGCGGCGGCCGACGGCGTACGAGCACGCGTGGGAGATCCGGGAGGCGTACGGCTACCACCTGTTCGAGGACCGGTCCCAGGGCCGGAGGTTCCGGGCGTTCCTGCACGGGCGGGCGTGGACGGCGCACGCCGAGGGGCCGAAGGCGCTGTTCGACCACGCGGTGGGCTGGCTGCGCCGGCACCGGGTGCTGCTGCCCGGGGTGTCGGTGCTGGCCCGGCAGGTCGCCGAGGTCCGCGCCGTCGCGGACAGGAGGCTGCACACCACGGTCGCGCTGGCCGCCCGGCGGGTCGATCCGTCGCTGCCCGGGGACCTGGTGGCGACGTTGAAGAGGGTGGAGGGCAGGCAGTTCTCGGAGCTGGAGATGCTGCGCCGGCCGCCGACGCGGACCACGGGCACGGCGATGAAGGGCGCGTTGCAGCGGGTGGAGGACATCGCGGCGTTCCGGCTGGGGCGGGTGAAGCTGGACAAGGTCCCGCCGAACCGGCTGGCTGCGCTGGCCCGGTACGGGCTGGGGACGAAGGCGGTGAAGCTGGAGCGGGCCCCGGAGCCGAAGCGGACGGCGATGCTCACCGCGGTGATGCGGCACCTGGAGGCGAAGGCGATCGATGACGCGCTGGACCTGTTCGAGATCCTGATGGCCACCCGGTTGATCAGCACGGCGAAGAGGTCGAGCGAGAAGCAGCGGCTGGCGACGCTGCCGCAGCTGGAGAGGTCGTCGCGGATCGTGGCCAGGGCGGCGAGGGTGTTCATCGGGGAGCTGGAGCTGCTGGAGGAGACCGGCTGCGACGTGGACGTGGCCGCGTTGTGGCGGGCGCTGGAGGAGGTCGCGCCGCGGACCGCGCTCTCCAGCGCGGCGGCCGTGGTGGTGAGCCTGGTGCCGGAGGACGACGACACGGCGGAGACCGCGCTGCGGGGCGCGCTGGCGCTGCGCTACAACACGGTGAAGCCGTTCCTGTCGCTGCTGGGGGAGTCGAAGGCGCTGGACGCGGCGACGGGTGGGAAGCGGGTGCTGGCCGGGGTGCGGCGTCTTCCGGCGCTGGCGCGGCGGCGGGTGGGTGAGAAGCCGCTGCTGCCGCGGGAGGTGGACGACAAGCTGGTGCCGGGGCACTGGCGCCGGGTGGTGTACGCGAACGCGGAGCTGCCGCAGGGGGCGGTGGACCGGGACGCCTATGTGGTGTGCGTGCTGGAGCAGCTGTTCCGCGCGCTGAAGCGGCGGGATGTCTTCGCGTCCCCGTCGCACCGCTGGTCGGACCCGCGGGCCCGGCTGCTGGACGGCAGGGGCTGGGAGGCGGTGAGGGAGGACGTCCTGGCCGGGCTGAGCCTGGATGAGGACGCCGCACAGCACTTGGCGGAGCTGTGCGCGGTCCTGGACGCGACGTGGCGGCAGATGGCCGAGCGCCTGGAGGAGGCGGGCGCGGACGCGAAGATCAGCATCGAGGTCCAGCCGAACGGGCGGGCGAAGCTGAACGTGGAGAAGCTCCACGCTCTCGGCGAGCCGAAGTCGCTGAACTGGCTGCGCAAGACCGTGGAGAAGATGCTCCCGAAGGTCGACCTGCCGGATCTGCTGTTCGAGGTGCACGGCTGGACCGGGTTCCTGGACGCCTTCGTGCACCTGGGCGACGGGAAGACCCGGATGAAGGACCTGGCGACCTCGGTGGTCGCCCTGCTGGTGTCGGAGGCGTGCAACATCGGCATGACCCCGGTCATCAACCCGAATCTGGAGGCGCTGACCCGCGCCCGGCTGGTCCACGTCGACCAGTTCTACCTCCGTAGCGACACGATCGCCGCGGCGAACGCCGCCCTGATCGAGGCCCAGGCGAAGGTGCCGATCGTGCAGCACTGGGGCAGCGGCCTGCTGGCCTCGGTCGACGGCCTGCGCTTCGTCGTCCCGGTGCGGAGCATCAGCGCCGCCCCGAGCCCCAAGTATTTTGCGAGGAGGACTGGCATCACCTGGCTGAACGCGATCAACGACCAGGTGATCGGGATCGGGCAGATGGTGGTACCGGGCACGCCGCGCGACTCGCTGTTCATCCTGGACGCGCTGCTGAATCTGGACGGCGGGGTGAAGCCGGAGATGGTGGCCACCGACAACGCCTCGTACTCGGACATGGTCTTCGGCGTCTTCAAGATGCTCGGCTACCGCTTCTCCCCGCGGTTCAAGGACCTTGCCGACCAGCGGTTCTGGAAGGCGCAGATGCCCGGTGCCGAGGCGGCGGGCGGGTACGGGCCGCTGGAGGCGCTGGCCCGTAACAAGGTGAACGTGCGGAAGGTGCTCACCGCCTGGCCGGACATGCTGCGGGTGGCCGGTTCCCTGGTCACCAACCAGGTGAGGGCCTACGACCTGCTGCGGATGTTCGGCCGGGAGGGGCACCCGAGTCCGCTGGGGCAGGCGTTCGCCGAGTACGGGCGGATCGCCAAGACCCTCCATCTCCTGGCGGTGGTCGACCCGGTGGACGACACCTACCGGCGGCAGATGCACAAGCAGCTCACCGTGCAGGAGTCCCGCCACAAGCTCGCCCGCGAGATCTGCCACGGCAAGAAAGGCACCATCCACCAGGCGTACCGGGACGGGATGGAGGACCAGCTCGGATCGCTGGGCCTGGTGCTGAACGCCGTGGTGCTGTGGACGACGCGGTACATCGACGCAGCAGTCGAACAGCTCCGCGCCGAGGGCCACGAGATCCGGGACGAGGACGTCGCCCGGCTCTCCCCGCTGAAGCACAAGAACCTGAATGTCCTGGGCCGGTACAGCTTCACCTCCTCGACCCCGGCCGGCGGCGGTCTGCGCCCGCTGCGGGACCCGGACGCGGCCGAACTCGATGACGACGAGGACGGAAGCGACCCCTGGACCGGCACCCCGGGCGGCGGGACGTCGTTGGAGGGAACATGACGGCTTGTGATGCCTCGGGGAAGTCCTCCGGCGACGTGTTCACGGAACTGACGAAGGCGTGTCTCCACCTCAACGCGGCCAGAGCCCTGCTGGGCCCCAGTGCTGAGATTCCGTACGCGCCTTTGAGTCTGCTCACGATGTCCGACCAGGCCCAGACCTTCCTGGACGAGATCCGCGCGCTCCTGGTGGCCATGGGGCTCACCGACGCCGATCTCCAGGCCCTCCTGGGCCGGGACGAGTGACGGCCGTCGCTCACGGTGATTCTCATAAATGACCAGTTGCGAGAGTTCTGCGACAGCCCTGGGGGCGGCCGTGTTCCTGCGGGTCGCCATTCGCAGAACCCCTCTCAGAACTGACAGGTTCTGAGAGACAGTTCTGACAGACTGCCGGGGTGGATCTGACGCCCGAACAAGCCGCAAACGCGGTGGAACGAAACAACTGTCCGAAGTGTGAGGCCCCGGCGGGGAGCGCCTGCCGGACCCGGAGCGGGAAGTGTGCGACGAAGTACCACACCGCCCGCTTCATCCTTGTCCCCGCGCTCCGCGAGGAACTGGCGGTCGCCGTGCCGGACGACCGGGGCCCGGGGCACCCCTGGAAGCCGGGCCTGTCCCTCGAAGCGGTCCCGGCCGCCGCGGCGGCGAAGCCGATCCGGATCGGGTACGCCCGCTGCTCGACCGCGGGCCAGGAACTCGCCTCCCAGCTCGCCGCCCTCGAACCGGTCTGCAAGCGGATCTTCTCCGAGAAGATCAGCACCCGCATCCGGACCCGGCCCGAGCTGGAGAAGGCCCTCAGGCTGGCGTACGACATCAAGGAGGCCGCCCCCGACCAGGAGGTCATCCTCACCGTCCACGAACTCAAGCGCCTCGCCCGCAACGCCGCCGAGCTGATGACGCTGTCCGGCCAGCTCCAGGACGCCGGCGTCCAGCTCGAACTGCTCACCGGCCCGCTCACCGGCATCTACGACCCGGGCGGTATGGGCGCCATGTTCTTCGCCGTCCTCGCCGTGGCCGCCCAGCTCGACCGCAACTACATCCGGGAGAAGACCCTGGAGGGCCAGCAGGCGGCCACCGCCAAGGGCAACCACGGCGGACGGCCCAAGGTCATCGACGACGACTCCCTCGTCTTCGCCCGCGCGCTCAAAGACCGCGGCGTCCCCGTCCCCGAGATCGCGGGCAAGCTCACCATCAAGACCGGCAAGAACGCGGGCGACGCCCCCTCGGTCGCCTCCCTGTACCGGGCGCTCGCCGAAGCAGAGGCGAACGACGCGCCCGAGGGCGCGACGGTCATTGGCCCCCGCCGCCCCCACCAGCCCCGCCCATGAGGATCCGCATTCATCCCTGGACAGTGCGGCTCACCCCGGTTCCAGCCCCGTAGCCGGTCACGCGCTCGGATCTCCGGGGGGCGCGCGGCCTGCGGGTTTCGGAGGGGCGCCTGCCTCACGGGGTGTACTCGACCTGGTCCGCGCGGATCCACCAGAGCTGGACGGCGTCACGGAGGAACGAGGTGCTCGACCCGATGTGGCCGAACCCGCACGGCTCCCAGATCTCAATGGGGTCGCTGCCGTTCTGGCAGTACTTGTCCAGTCGCTCGTCCAGGCCCAGACAGGAGTTCTGATGGATGTTCCAGGTTTCGCGCTCGATCAAGCGGTCCCCGAGCTTCCAGAAGGTCGGCGCGCCGTTGAGGGGGGTCACCCGGTACTGCCCGGACGCACACTGCACAGCGGGCGTGCCGGCCGGGGCGGACTGCAGGGTGGGCGCACCGGCCGCAGTCGCGCTCGTCACCGCCCCGGTCAGCATCAGCACCGTGGCGCCCGCGGCAAGGATGTGCCGCCGGGACCGGGCACCCCAGTGTCCGCGCATCAGACCAGTCGGCGTTCTCTCACGCATCTCCGCACATCTCCGCGCTCTGTCCAGGCCCCCCTTCCCGGCCGACGCTAGACCGGACCCGGCAGGGCCGCCAGCGGGACCGTGGCCGCCCGCTTCCTCCACGATCTGCTCAAGACGCGCGCGTTCGAGGCGAGCCCGTCGGGCGAGCCGGTGCTCGACGCGCTGGCTGATCAGCATCTTCCGCATCCCGGGGGAACCTCAGGGGTGGGAACACGGCAATGTGTCCCCACTGCCCGGCGAAACTTCCCCAGCGCGCCGAAGCGCACCTCGTCTGGACCGTCATGGCCCTGATGACGCGGCGGCCGGCGAAACCGGTGGCGGACTGGCGTGCGCCCTCACCGTCTTCACCGGCACCGCCCCGGAGCGTCCGCCTCCGCCCCTGGACGGTCCGTCTCACCGCCACATCTGCTCCAGCCAGGTGAGTCGGCCCCGGGCCGACGCCCAGCCCTCCGGCTCTGCCGCGGCGACACCGGCCGTACTACGGCAGAGCCGGGAAGGAGGTACGCGGACGGCCTGCGGGGGTCAGGAGACGGTGCAGTTGGTGACGGTGCCGGTGCCGGCTGGGCGGATGTCGCATTCGTTGGTGCCGCCCCCGCCGTCCACGGTGCCCGCGTTGCCGGTGTTGCCGGATCCCAGGAAGGTCTGGCGGAAGCCGCCGTTCAGGTTGAAGGTGTCGTCGGCGGGGCCGCCGGTGATGGTTCCGCCGCTCGCGTTGCCGTCGCCGCCGAGCGCGAGCGTGCCAGCGCCGCCGGTGACGGTGACGGTGGGCGCGCCCTGTCCGATGGTGATCCTCCCGGTGTTCCCGGCGGCTCCCCTCCCCGTGAGGAGCTGGTATCCGCCGGTGACGCTGACGGTGCTGGGGCCGGATCCTGTTTCGATCACTCCTGTATTCCCGGCACCAGGTGTGGTGCCGTATCCCCCGGTGACCTCAACGTGGCTGGTGAGGCCGGCCAGGGTGCTGATGGTGCCCTCGTTGCCGGGGTGGGGCACAACGGCCACGAGCCTTCTGGCTGGCTTGAGGTTGACGGTGCTGTCGGTGCCGGAGCCCCGGATCGTTCCTGTGGGGGTGTTGGGCCGCTGTCCGGTGACGGTCGCGGTGGACCGGGCGGCCTGGCGCAGGTCGATGAGGCCGGCGTTGCTCCCGTCCCGGGTGAGCAGACTCACGCTGTGAATGCCGCTCGCGGTGGAGACGATGGTGCCGTTGTTGCTCCCGTCGAGTTCGAAGTTGACGGTGCCCGCTCCGAGATTGACCACGCCGGTGGCGCTGACGCCCACCTGGATGAAGACGGTGTCGTTGGTGCCGAGGGAGGTGATCGTGCCGTCGAGGGTGTTGGTGCCGATGAAATTCTCCCCGCCGCTGCCGCCCTGGACGGTGTCTCCCGCTCCGATGCCCTGCGGACATTCGATGTCGTTGTTCCGCCCGCTCGGAGCGGTGATCGTGAAATTGTTCGCGGCCGTCGCGGACTGCGCGGTGCCGTTGACGGTGCAGGTGGTCGTTCCCGCCGCACGGGCAGGAGCAGCGCCGGCGAACGCGGCCACGAGCACGGCAGCGGCGCCGAGCAGGACCGGCCGCCCGTAACGGGCCGCTGGGGGCAGGGAGCGCGCGGCGGTCGATGGCATCATGGTGATCGTTCTCCATTCTCCGGTGCGGCCCCGTGACGCGGCGACGGGCCGGCACGCACACGCCCGGGCAGGGATGTCGTCCTCAGCACACTCCTGTATTACGCACTGCGCACACACGGCGCCGCCGAACGGGCAGCACGGACCCGTGCCACGCCGTCCGGGAACGGTGAGTTGTCTCGTCGCGGACGGTACCGGTGAATTCCACTGTCCGTGGGGGTTGTGCGGCGGCACCGGTCACGGCATCGGGATCCTCCACGGGGCAGTCGCCGCCGGTGTGCGCTGACCGGCTTCGCTGGCGATGAGCTGGGCTGCCGTCCACATGGTGAGCGGATCACGGTCTGGCGAGCGGTCTTCGGACCTGGGCCTGTCAGCGATCCGTCTGCCCTCGCCGCCGTTCCAGCCCTCCTCACGGCAGTGGCGCCACGGTCTCCGGTCTCCGGGGTGTCGGCTATGCCCGCGACGCCTACCCCCGGACTGGACTGCGTCAAAGGAACCGGCTGTCCGCGGTCCGTTTCCGGTTCGTCCCTTCGGCCCCGCCGGGTGTTTCGGCGGGCGGGAGTGCACGGTAGTCATGAGGCCATGAACGCGCAGGAGCAGGGCCAAAGGGCCACCGAAGGGGCCGGGTCCGCTTTTCAGAACGTGTCGTTCCCGAGTGCCGGCACGACCGCACACGGCTATCTCGCCGTGCCGCCCGCCGGGCACGGCCCGGGCGTCATCGTGATCCAGGAGTGGTGGGGCCTGACCGCCCACATCAAGGACATCGCCGACCGCCTCGCCCGGGAGGGCTTCGTCGCACTCGCTCCCGACCTGTTCGGCGGCCGGGTCGCCCACGACTCCGGCGAGGCGGTGCGCATGATGGGCGAACTGCCCACCGTGAGGGCCGTCGGACTGCTCTCCGGCGCCGTGGACTATCTGCTCGCGCGGCCCGAGACGGACGGTGACACGATCGGAACCGTCGGCTTCTGCATGGGCGGGGGATTCGTCCTCAGCCTTGCCGCCCAGGACCAGCGGATCTCCGCGGCCGTGCCGTTCTACGGCGTCAACCGGGACGGCATCCCCGACTTCTCCCGCCTCACGGCACACGTCCTCGGCCACTACGGCGGGCAGGACGACACCGTTCCTCCCTCTTCCCTCGGCGAGCTGCGGACCGCGATCGAGTCCCAGTCCGGCAGCACCCCGGTCCTCCACCTCTACCCGGACGCGGGCCACGCCTTCTTCAACGACACCCGCCCCGAGGCATACCACGCCGAATCCGCCGCGCTCGCCTGGCAGCGTACGACCGACTTTCTCCGTTCCCGGCTCGGCACCTCCGCCTGACACAGCGGCTGCCGGCGTCCCGCACCGCACGGGCGAGCCACCACGCCGTCCTGCCGAGTGGGCCGGCCGGAGCGCTCGGCCCGCACGCTTCGCGTTGCGCTGTCCGGGACCGGCTCAGGCCGCCAGAGCCGCGTCGGGAGGTGAACGCCCCACCACTTTCAAGCTGTCCCTGCCGCCGGCGCCTCGTGCCCGGCCGGCCGTCGGGTCCATGCGCTTCGGGGTACGGCAGTGTTCTGAGCTGGACCTGACATTTCGACTATCGTTGTCTGTATGTCAGCACTCCCCGCGGCGCGGCGTGACCGCTTTTTCCAGGCGGCCGTCGACTGCTTCGTCCGTTACGGCTACCGGCGCACGTCGATGGAGGTTCTCGCGCAGGCGGCGGACATGTCCCGCCCTGCCGTCTACCAGTACTTCCGCAACAAGGAAGAGGTGTTCCGGGCCGCCGTCGCATGGGGTCTGGAGGGCTTGGCCGAGGAGGCGGAGCGGGAGGCGGGAGGGCCGGGCGGAGCCGCGGAGCGGCTGTCGGCCGTGCTGGGGGTGGTACTGCGGATCCACGGGGACGATGTCGCCGGCCGTCGGGAGCACGCGAGATTCCACGCCGAACTGATGGACGAGACCTACGCGCGTGCGCGTGACATCTGGACCGCTTTCGAGGGCCGGATCCTGGGTGCGCTGCGCTCGGTCCTGGCGGACGGCGGCGCTCCTCTTCCGCGGTCCGCGCCGCCCGCGCGCACGGCGGACGTGGCGACGGTGCTCCTCTGCGGAGTGCAGGGCATCGCGCTCCACCCCGGAGCCGTGAAGGAGCGGGAGCGGCTTCTGGGCCTCTTGATCGCCATGACCGTCGGAACCTGACCCCTATTTCACTCTGACATTTCTCGTCTATTCTGTCAGGATAGTCCGGCCGCGTCCACGCTCCATGCCCGTGGCCCCCGGCCGGGAATCAGTCAGGACGGAACGAAGGAGTCCTCATGACGACATCCAGGCAGGCGGCGGCCGAGGGCGCGGGCCCGGTGGTCCGCACCGTGTCCGGCGTGGTCCGCGGACGCACGGAGGAGGGCCTGGCCGTGTTCCGCGGCATCCCCTTCGCGCGGCCACCGGTCGGCGAGGCGCGTTTCGCCGCGCCCCGCCCTCCGGAGCCCTGGGACGGGGTGCGCGACGCGTTCTTCTTCGGCCCGCCGCCGGTGCAGACCCCGCTGCAGATGGTCGCGCCGGCCACGACGGAGACGGATACACCGGGCGGCGACGACTGGCTGACGGTGAACATCTGGAGCCCCGAGCCCGCTGCGGGTGCGCGGCTGCCGGTCATGGTGTGGATCTACGGCGGCGGCTACACGATGGGCATGTCCGGCGAGTACGACGGCGCCAGGCTCGCCCGGGAGGGCGGGGTCGTCCTCGTCACCCTCAACTACCGGGTCGGCTTCGAAGGGTTCGGCCACATCGAGGGCGCTCCCGCCAACCGCGGCCTGCTCGACCAGATGTCCGCGCTGGAATGGGTGCAGGGCAACATCGCCGCCTTCGGCGGCGACCCCGGCCGGGTCACGGTCTTCGGCGAGTCCGCCGGAGCGGGTTCCATCGCCGCCCTCCTGGCCGTCCCGCGCGCCCGGGGGCTGTTCGGCCGCGCCATCGCGCAGAGCGTGCCGGGCACCTTTCTTTCCCCGGAACTGGCGGCGGACATCGCCTCCACCATCGCCTCCTCCCTGGGCGCGAAGGCGACCGTGACGGACCTCGCCGCCGTGTCACCGGCAGCCCTCGCGCAGGCCGCCGGCGCGCACGCCGCCGCATCCCGGCAGTACGCCGGGCGCTGGGGCGCCATCGCCGACACCTCCATGCTCATCTGCCCCGTCGTCGACGGCGACGTCCTGCCGGCGGCGCCCTGGCAGGACGTGGCCGCGGGCTCGGCCCGCCAGGTGGACCTGATCGTCGGACACACCCGCGACGAGTTCCGCCTGGCCCTCGTCCTCGGCGGGCTCCTCGGCACCGTGACCGGGGACCAGGCACATGCCGCGCTCAGCTCCCTGGCCCCCGCCCCGGACGGCGAGCGCGCCTATCGCCAGGCATTCCCCGAAGCCTCGGACGAGCACCTGTACGAACTGGTGCACTCCGACTGGCTGTTCCGTATGCCCACCGTCCACCTCGCCGAAGCCCAGGCCGCGGCCGGCGGACAGGTACACGCCTACGAACTCACCTGGCCCGCACCCGCCTTCGACGGCCTGCCCGGGGCCTGCCACGGCCTGGACGTCCCGCTCACTTTCGGCGACTTCACCACCGAGGCCAGCGCGACGCTCATCGGCGGCGACGCCCGCCACGACGCCGAGGCCCTGTCCGCCCGCTTCCGCCGGGCATGGACCTCCTTCGCCACGGACGGCGACCCCGGCTGGCCCCCCTACCGCCCCCCGGGCCGCCTCACCCAGCTCATCGACACCGAAACCCGGACCGCTCCGTACGCCAACGAGGAATCCCGCCGGATCTGGGCGAACCACACCTTCACCGCAATGCCCCTGCTCCACCCGTAGAAGGCACCGGCAGCCGCGACGGGCGCGAACCCGGGCCAGGACACCCCGGCGGCGCAGAGCCCCGACAAGGGCAGCCGTCCCCGGAGTCCCGGAGCCGCACAAGGAGAACCCGAAATCACCCAGCACCGGGCACCGGACAGGATGGACCGCATGTCTCGCGCTCCGCACCCCGCTCCTTCCCTGTCCCGGCCCCGAGGCGGGGCTGGTGGGAAAGGAGCACTCCGATGGTCAGGCACTCTCCCCGCCAACGGTGGAAGGGTCACGATCTGATGTGCAACGAGCACAAACTCAAGGGAGCGGGACGGGCGGCCAGGACACCGTGGCGCGAACTGCGCAAACTCGGCCACAAGCGGCGCGTCTCCCGCCGCTCCCCGGGCGACTGACCCGTCTGCCCGGAGTCCCGGAACGACGGCCGCTCCGGCGGTATCGCGGGCAGCGGCAGCCGGCTCGGCACACCGCAGGGCGGGTGGACAGCCCTCATTCCGCAGACCCGGCGCGGCGATGCCCGCCGGGTCCGTGTGGGGTGAACGCGCGAAATGTCAGAAACTCGACGCCGGCTTCTCCGGAGCCAGCGAGTTGCCCGCGGGGATCCGGCCGCAGTCCGATGGCGGGGTCCTGCCCGCGAACCGGTCGTTGAGCCAGTCCATCGCGAGGGGCGCCCAGGGCACAGCGGCGCCAGCGTGGCTGAGCAGGCCGTACTGCCGGTACTTGATCGACTTGTTGCCGTCGCCGCAGTACTGCCGGGCCAGCGTCCGCACGTCGCCGGCGACCATGACCCCGTCACCGGTGCCGATGCCCGGAAGGTTGCTGAGAGTTCCTTCCAGTACGCCCCCGTTGCCCTGCGCGATGAAGCCGGGGATGGTCGGGGTGGGGGCCGAACCGAGGTTGAGCTTGTTCACCGCCTCGACGAACCCGGGTACGGAGTTCGGGTCGGCGTACTGCGGCTTCGCCAGCTTCTTCCACGTCAGCCCGGGGTACTGCCCCAGCACATTGATGATCGATCCGCGCTCAAGCCTCTTGTACACCTTCAGCCCGTAGCCGCTCATGTAGGGCTTCAGGTCGATGTCGTAGGCGCGCGCGGCCCCGATCAGGGCCATGGGGATGACACCGGCCCAGACGAGACTGCCGGAGACGTACTTGAGGTTGTGTGCCGGGGCGACGAGCAGACCGCCCTCGGCGAAGCCCACCAGCCTGCGGTTGACCTCCGGCGCGTAGCCCGGCGCGAGCACGGAGGCCCAGTGGGTGGCGATGGCCCCGCCGGAATAGCCGATCAGGCCGAACCGGGTACCGGTGTTCATGCCGGTCTCCGGGGACCGGCTGGCGGCCCGGATCGAGTCCAGCGTGTTGGTTCCGTACTCCGGACCGGCCGCGAAATTGGCGTTCTGCCCCTGGGTGTCCGGGATGACGACGTCGTAGCCCTGCAGCAGCAGCGGCACCAGGACGAGGGACTCGGCGTTCGGGATGAGTCCGCCGAGCGTGACGTCACCCGCGATGGCCCGGGACGGACCGTCCGCGGGATTGAGGGAGTCGTAGGCCGACTGGTACGACACCGCCTTACGCCCGTCACCACCGGGGCTGCGCACCACCGAGGTCACACCGGCGGACGGGCGGCCCTGGGCGTCGGTGGTGCGGTAGAGCAGCTGGATCGCCCTGACCGGCGTCGGAATGCCGACGACGTGGTACGGCAGCGTCCGCGTTTTGAGCACCGCGCCCGGCGCGAACGAGGACAGGGGCCTGCCGCCGTCGTAGGTGTAGAACGAATCGTCCGACCCGGCCGTCGACGGCGCGGGCGGGGCGGCCACGGCCGCGCTCACCGGAGCGGCGCTGATGGCCAGCGCGGTGGCGACTGCGGTTGCCAGTGGCCTCATCGCGATCGTGTGCATGACTTCCCTCGGCTCGGTGACGGGATCACAGGGATGACTGCTGCGAGTTACCATGGGTAACAGTCATGCAAATTACCACTGGGTAAGGCGGATGCCCAGAGGTGCGACAGGCCCCGGGACGGGCATCGCGAAGTCCTCCGCGCGGATGCCGGATATCACTGCCGACGTAGGGGTGGGTAACTCGCCGGCGAGCCGGTGCCGACCGGGTCCGGCACCCGGGGGCGCAAGCGGCCCGTCTTCCCCGTTGGCGACCCGGCACCTCCCGAGGCGCCGGCCGAACCGCCGTCGGCGCGGGCCGGCCTCGGGGACCAGCGGAACAGGCAGTGACACCAAGCACGTGTTCCTGGGCTTCGGGCAGGTCAGGGCGGGATTGTTGGGCAACGGGGAGGGCTCCGGCAGATGGTCTGCCGGAGCCCTCGTGATGGCCAACAATCCCGCCCGCGTCCGGCTTCCTTCGTGCGGTACGGTGCGGGGCCCGGGGAGTCCCGGCCGGGCAGGGCGTCAGCGGTCGATGCTCGCCCGTACGGTGCGCACGAGGCCGGCGTCGTCGCGCATGACGGAGGGGACCTTGGCGTCGAGGCGGCCCTGGCCGTGGTCCTCTCCGCAGGGGCAGACGCTCCACCAGTCCTTCTCGATCCGCTGAGCGACCCGTTCCAGGATCTGCGCGGTCTCGTCCCAGACCCCGGCGGGGATGGGGGCGAGTGGCTGGTCCAGTTCCGCGATGGCGGCGCCCATCTCGCAGATCAGATCGATGGCGTGCTGGGCGGTGCGGGAGTCGCCGTTGCTGGTGGCGTACTTCGCGGCTTGGGCCAGGGCCATCAGCGGGCGGCCGGTGACCGTCCGGTCGGTGGGCACCGTACGGGCATCCCGGCGGAAGGGGCGGACGCCGTGGGCGCCCTCCGAGCCGTCGGTGGACTCGGCACCGGCCCTGGCGATCCGGTCGGCGACGTGCGCGGGGTCGATGTAGCGCAGGGCGGAGCGGGGCTGGATGTCCATCCGTTCGGCGACGGTCGTCACCGTGTGGGCGAGGGCGTTGCGCACCCCGACGGGCACCACGTCCAGGCTGCGGGTGAGCAGTTCGGCTTCGGTCTGCGCGAGGAGGGCCTTGAAGCCCTGGGTGTTCCTGATGTCCGCCACGGGGCGAGCCTACGGGCTGCCACGTGACGGCCTGGCCCGTTGACGCCCCGTCGGTAACCAGCGGGCTCGTTGCCCACAATCGCGCCCTGACGTGCTGGAAGCCCAAGATCACGCGCTTAGCGTTACTGGCTGTTCCCCTGGTCCCCGAGGCCGGCCCCGCCCGCGCAGGGGTAGCTCTCCGCAGGATGCGGCGGCGGCTGCTGGCAGAGGATCCGCCCCGCCGGCGCAGGGGTAGCTCCTACAGAGATGTGTACCAAGGTGGCTCCGTTCCGTGACCGGGTGCGGTCCCGTAATGTCTGCTCTCTCAAGATCGGAGAACGGTGGAAGGGGATCTTTTGGAGGAGAGTGAAGCGCGGAGACGTGCGGAAGAGTTCGGCCGGGCCCTGACCGACCGTTGGGATGAGTGGGCCTTCGAGCTTGGCCTCGTGGCGACCCCGTCCAGCAGGGGTGTCTATGGCTTTACCTGGTATCCCACGGTGAAGGACGAGCGGGGGCGCCGGATCAGCGTCGGGGGGAACTGGCCCATCATCGTCGACCAGAACACCGGGGCATGCCGACTCGTGCACGGGACGGAGGAGATGGCCGCGCTCAGGGGCAAGTCCGGAGCTGATGTGGTCCGTTTCCACGACGCCCGCACTCGTCGCCGGCGCCGCAACAGTCGCTAGCCCGGCGGGCCCCCGCCGGATCCGACATCCTCATCTTCCCCGCCCGCGCAGGGATGGCTCAGTTGTTGGGCCCGGCCCCTGGTCGGCTTTACGAGGAGAGCGACGCGGTCGGAGGTATCCGCCCAGCCCGCGCAGGGGTCGCCCCGCGCACTACACCGACCCGATGGTCGTCCAGCAACCCGCCCCGCCCGCGCAGGGGTCGTCCGACCCCCACGGGTTGAATGCCAGGCTCAGGCGACTTCGCTCTCCCACTTCCCACGCGCGCTCGATGGCCTTGAGCCGGTGCTTCAGCCTCAGCCGGTAGCCGGGGGCGTTGATGACGATGACTTCGCAGTGGTGCGGGAGGCGGTCGGAGATGGGGGTGGTGAGGACCTCGTCGCCGAAGACCTGGACCCCGTTCCTTCTGCATCCTGGAGTTGGAGGAAGATCATCTCGTGGACGACTTTCTGAGATTCCTTCATGCCCGGAACGAGGCGGACAACCATGCCTATGCCTACGTGGCGCACTGCTTCGGAGGCGAGGCCCTCCTCGACAGTCACCTGCCGATGCTCGACCTGGTCGGGATGCTGGCGCGCGAGTACAAGGCCATGGATCCCTCCGACAGCCGCTCCGCCGGACTCAAGTATGCCCTCCGCGTCCTTGCCCAGTCCTACGCCGACCACCCCGGCTACCGTGAGGAGTGGCGACCCTAGACGGCTGAGCCGGCGATGAGCCTCAGGAGCAGCCGCAGGTCACGGTCGGGCTGTTCGGACATTCCAGGCGCCACGGGTACGGCACCGGGCTTCGCGTCGGCCACGGTGCAAGCGGGCGTGATTCAGCGGCCCCAGGGCGGGTACCGCGCTTCACCGCGTGTGATCACCGGGGGCTTATCGGCTCCAGGCGATCACACGTGGTGAGTGTCGGGGTGGTCTGGCCAACGCCTCACACCACCGATGCCCGGAAAGGATCAGTGGGATGGATCTCCGCGTCGTCGAAGAGCTGCTCCAGCTCCTCATGACCCGAGCGTCTGCGGAAGTCGATTTCGGCGGCCGTCACCGGCAGGGCCCACAGGATGCGGGCGTGCCCTGCGGGCAGCGGGCAGTGCTCAAGATCGGGACCGTGGAGATAGGGCAGGCTGATCAGCAGATGGTCGCAGGCCGAGCCCGGCACCCATGGTTCACCGATCGGCATGCTGTGCTCCAGATCGAGCCGGTGCCCTCCGCGGTGGTAGGAGGCGATCATGGCCATGAGGTCGATGAACCGCTGGTCCCGGACGTGCGCGGTGAGGACGAACTCAAGCCCGTGGCCGTCCTTCTCCGTCGCGGCCCAGCACCCTGCTGTCACATAGGCCCAGCTGGCGCTGCGCGGACCGGGGCCGACGACGAGAACCCGCAGGCCGGGCACGGCCCCGGGTCGGTCCGGCCGGGGGCTGAGGACAACGGCCTCGACGGAATGCCCTTCGAAGAACTCACGGACATGTGACTCGACGACCTCTGCGGCCGGTACCTTCGCATCACTCACCGCGCGATCATGCCAGACCTCAATCAACCGGCCCGGCGCCTCACCCGGTGTTCAGGACGCGTGAAGTCAGCACCGCTCGCGGCATCGGGACCGCTCCGGCATCCGGCGGTCCGGTCGGCGCTCGTGAATCCGGCTCCCGGGCGGCAGGGTGCGGGCCGCCCGGCCCGGGGGCGGACTGAGGCGGTCAGGTGTGCTGATCCCTCGTGCGGTGTTCTTGGGTGTGGCGGGCGAGGTGTTCCAGGGCGTCGGTGATGCCGCTGGTGTGGGTGAGGCGGCTGCGGGGGCGGAGGATTCCGGTGGAGCCGGTGGTGTGGAGGTCGTGGCAGCGGTGGGTGAGCCATGCCCAGTCCAGGCCGAGGTGGGCGGCGAGGGCCTCAAGCCGTCCGGCCGGGTGCCCGGAGGGAACCCGGGGCGGAGCCTGGGGTTCCTGCTACTGCGCCGAGAACGGGAGGACGGGCTTCTCATCCGCCGTGAGAAGCCCGCTCCTGTTCATTTAATCTGAAGGTCTACCGCACTGGTCAGACCTGCAGGATCAGCGCTTCCACCTGTTCGAGCGCCGTCACGCTGGCCTGTGCCGCGGCCCGGGCCTTCGTCAGCTTCTCCATCCACTCGATCCGCTGCTCGGCCGGGAGCGCGTCCTTGTTGAGGTCGGTGCGCAGGCGGTGCGCCTCTTCGAAGTCCGTCATCAGGGTGTGGGCGGAGTCCATGGCCTGCCGGTAGCTCCCTTCGACCAGTTCGACACGGGCGGGCAGCTCCCGGCGCAGCGCGGCCAGTTCGTCGCGCGGGTCAGCCGGGGGTGCGCCGTGTGCGGTGGCCGCTGTGGGATTCGTGGTGCTGCCGGCGGGCGGGGGCGCGGTGGCTCCCGGGGACCGGCCCGGCGCCGGACGGCCGAGTTCCACGGGGAATGTCTCGTCGAACCATGCTTTGTCGGCGATGAAGGCGGTGGGCCGTCCCTCGGTGTCGGGGGCGATCACCATTCCCGCGGTGATCGGTGTCCGGCCCTCGGCCCAGTGCCGCTCCCCGTAGCAGATCAGAGGCGTACCGTCTTCGGCTTCGGGCGGCTGCGCGGCGTCCGGGTGCTCCAGCACAGCCCTGGCGAACGCGAGGAGAAGTGCCCGGCTGACACGCGGTGCGCCCGTCGTGTACGCCAGGGTGAGGGAGGCGAGGGCGCTTGTGGGGGTGCGGCGCACCCCCTTGCGGCCGTCGCCCGCTTCGCTGCCCTGACCGGCGGTGATGAACGGCTGCGGAGCGTGGATCAGGGCTGGGGCCATGCGCTTGACGAGGGTGTTCCAGGCGGTCGCGTCGCCGGCTTCCGCCCCGAGGAGGAGCTGCCTGAGCGGCCGCCGGTCGTGCCCGGCGCCTCTGGTCTCCGAGGTCCCGAAGAAGCCCAGGGCAGAGAGGATGTTGCCCCGGTGCACGAACAGCTGGGCGATGGCGGCGGACCACAGCCGGGTGCGTGCCTCTGCTGCTCTGCCCTTGATCTGGCTCCACGCCGGCTCCTGCAGCGTCCCCCTGACGATCGGCCAGAAGGGCCCTGTGTCCCGGACTGTGCGGGTCTTGGTCTCCCTGGGGGCCTCGGGCGGGATCTCGGGGAACACGAGCGCGGTGATGGCGTGCACCGCGATATCGCGGAGTACCGCCGGAGAGACAGTGTCGCCTGCGGGCGCGAGCGGAGCGAGCGGGTCGAGCGGTCCGTTGGCGGTCAGGGCGTCGCGCACCCCCACCAGGTCGAGGAGATCCGCGCCCCGTGCCTCGGGGAACGCGTCGGCGAGCGCGGCGGCGAGGAGTGATTCCCTGGCGTATGCGTCGACGAGCGTCGCGAAGAGGGCGATCAGGCGTGCGTCCTCGTCGTAGGGCTGGATGCCGCGCAGGTGGTCGTTGACGTTCAGGGTCCGGAGGACGTGCTCCAGCGCGGCCGGTTTGGTGCAGCCGATGACGATCTCCGCGGAGACCGCGGCGATCTTCCCGGCCCGGACCGACGGGTCGGTCGCCTCCGTCTCAGGTCTGGCGGCCAGCTCGTTGAAGCGGTCGGAGAGCCGGTTCAGGATCTCCCGCTGGCACAGCAGCAGCAGCTCCGGATCCGTCTTCCTGCCCTTCGGCGCGGGCAGGAGGGACTGGGGCATCCCCGTGACCAGGTGCTCCGGACGGACACGGAAGACATCGAGACGGGCCAGCGCACGGTTGTTCCCGGTCACGGCGGCCAGCCGCCACAGCTTCGACACCGTGCCGTCGGGATGCGTGATCCGCCACTGCTGCAGGACGTTCATGCCCTTGGACAGCTGCCCCGCGTCGACGAGGGACTCGGCCAGATCGTAGCCGCGGGTCTTGCCCGCGCGCTCCAGATTCTCGGCGGCGTACCGCTGCATGTGGACGGCGACCGCGTACGGCTGCTCGGCGAGCGCGAGGGCCGCTTTCGGCTCCCCGTCCTCCTCCACCGCGCGGACCACGGGACGCGGTCGCCGGCCACCGAGGGCGGTGAGGAGAGCCCGGCGCTCACCTTCGAGCTGCCCCACGCGCTTCTCGGCGTCCCCGTGCTTCTGCACCGCTGCCGCCAGGGCGTTCGCGGCGTAGGTGGCGTCACCGGCGGCCCGGCGGGCGTTCTCCCGCTCGCTCTCCGCGGCCCTCTGCGTCTTCCTGGCTTCGTGCAGCGCCAGTTCCACGGCGATGAGGTCCTTGATGCGCTGACTCGCTTCGGCAACGGGCGGCGACCAGCAGCTGGCGGTGCGGTCGTTGAGGTCCCACGGGACCACCGCGGCACCGTGGACGTCGCACATCAGCAGGAGTACCTGCTCGTCGCCGGCCTGTACGAGGCGGTATGCCGAGGGCTTGAGCACCTTCTTGCCGCCCCGGGTGGCGATCAGGCTCTTGATCTCGGTGTCCGGAAGAGCGGTGGCCAGCCCTTCGGTGATGGCCTGCCGGGGCGGCGGTACGACTTCGAGTTCCGCGCAGGTGTTGTTGATGGCGTCCGCAAGATTCCGGCCCCATATATCGGTGCCGATGCGTGGGAAGATGCCGTCAGGTCGTCTGCTGACCACAGTGGTGTTCCTTTCACCCGGGCGTACCGGGCGAGCACAGAGACTCCCGTCTCTCGGGAGCGTGTCACGCGCCCGAGCGCCGAAGCCTCGTGCCGGCAAGGAACGGGCACCCTCCGGAAAGAAGTGGGAGTGCGGCGGTCCTCGCCCCGTACGGTCCACCTGCCGACGTCCGAAGTGCGATCAGTCCCAACAACGCCTCGGTGGCGCCTGGACATCTCGAAACTCGCTCCTGCTCCGCCGACGGCGGCATGAGGCGGACGCCGGTGATGAGCCACCGACGTGCACCGCAGAATCTGCCACCCCGTTGCGTGTGGGGACGCACCAGAGCAGCGGAGTTCATCAGATCAGATGAATCACAGCCAATCATGCTGCCTGAAGGGCGTGTTGAGGTAGCGGCGCAAGGATGGTGGAGCGGCGTAAGCGGGTCAGCGGGGCTGTGCAGCTGCCGGTGCGCGCGATACGGCTCGGGTGGCCCCTCTCTCAGGCGTGCTGATCCCCGGTGCGGTGTTCTTGGGTGTGGCGGGCGAGGTGTTCCAGGGCGTCGGTGATGCCGCTGGTGTGGGTGAGGCGGCTGCGGGGGCGGAGGATTCCGGTGGAGCCGGTGGTGTGGAGGTCGTGGCAGCGGTGGGTGAGCCATGCCCAGTCCAGGCCGAGGTGGGCGGCGAGGGCCTCAAGCCGTCTGGCCGGGGGCGGGCAGGGCGTGGTCGAGGGCGTCGGTGAAGGGCTGGGTGGCGGCGGTGTCGGGCATGGTCTCGGTGTGCCAGAGGATGTCCGCGGCGGGGCTGGGCGTCCAGTGGGCGATGTGGGCGCGGCCGCCGGCGATCACGAACTCGTCCACGCCCGTGTCCGCCGTCTCGGTGGTGATCCGGACGGCCTGCCCATGGTGTTCGAAGAAGGCGGCGGTCAGCATCAGCAGCACCCGCTCCCAGGGTTCGCTGTCCTTGACAGCCGTCTCGGGGAGGTTCAGCACGGCGGTGCCGCCCGCCGGGGCGAGGTGGCGCAGCAGCATCCGGCGGGCGGGGAACAGGAGCCATCCGCAGGTCTGTTCGCCGTTCTGGGCGGCCAGCCACATCCGCACCGGACCGTCGGCGGCCGTGATCCGGGTGGTGAGGTGGCGGGCGCCCGCTTCGGAGCCGAGCCACATCCCGCCCGCGCGCGACAGTGAGGGCACCGAACCGGCGGTCATCGCGGCGCGGGGCCGGGAGGCGAGAGCGTGGACGACCGGTACCTGTGCCCGCAGGGCCCGGTCATCGGCCTGGAGCGCGTCATCGACCACGGTCAGCGCCCACAGCAGCCCGTAGGTGAGGTCGTCGACGCGGTAGGCGCGGGGGATGAGCAGACCGGCCGGTGGAAGGGCCCGGCCGGTCACCTGGCGGGCGAACGCCGAATCCAGGGCATACACCCCATCACCCGGCCGTGAACCGTCCGCGCCCAGGATGATCCCACGGCGCAGCGGCCGGGTGAAGGCGGCCAGGTGCTCGGCGTCCTGCTCCGCGAGCCGCAGGCCCTGAGGGGAACGCCGATGGGTGTGCCACCAATGATCTGGTTCGAAGTGCTTCGCGCGCGGTGACCTCCACCCGGGTCGCCCCGGGGGCCAGGTCCTCGACCACCGACACCCTGGTCCGCCCACCAAGGTCGTGGTTGCCCTGGTCAAGGCGCCGACAGTAGATGCTCCGGCTCCGACGAACCGACAGCGCCGGCCCAGCCCCGACAGATACTCTGCCTCAGCAGTCCTCCATCGCCGAGAGGCTTGCTCAGATGCAGGCAAACGAAAACACCATGATCACGTGACAATGGCGCAGGCCACGAAGGCTCTTCCCCGCCCGCGCAGGGGTCGTTCGAGGTCCAGTGCCGGCCCCGGACGCGGACGCTGATCCGCCCCGCCCGCGCAGGGGTAGCTCGTTTCACGATCAGGTCGCGGGCGCCTTCGCAGGACCCGCCCCGCCTGCGCGGGGAGCTCGCCCAGGGCGACATCCGACTTGTAGCCCGAGCACGCGGGCAGCCGGTGGGCGCGGACCTGTTCGCCTGTCGTGTCGGGCCCGGTCCTCAGCGCCGAACGCCACGACGACGCCGGTCCTGGTGGACCGTCAACCGGCGCCTGCCTGGACTCTCGGCACGGGACGTACGCCCCCCTGGGACGTCGCCCTCGGGCTGTGAGCCCGGCCTGAGCCTCTCCCTTGTGTGGGCTCCGGCGCTGCGGCGGCCCCTCCGGTCGTTCTCCGGCGCGGAGACACCGGGCCCGGCACCGGATAAGCGGTCGTGAACCGGCCGCCGCTGCCAGCTCGCCTCTCACGCCGCGAACCGCGCTGCCGGGCACGCAATGCGCGCATACCGTGCCTCCGGGGAAGGCCGCGTGCCTAGACTTGACCGATCGGTCCGCCTTCAGG
>NZ_JBEPCY010000051.1:0-34686 GCF_040299965.1 Streptomyces sp. NPDC000594
GCACGTCTCGAAGTCGATGAACAGCGGGCCGTTCTCGGTGGTGAGCACATTGCCCGGATGCGGCTCACCGTGCAGCAGCTGTTCCGCGGCGCCCCATGTCAACGGTCATTTAGCTCTGGGTCTTCGGCGATTTCCGTGAAGGTGGTCAGTCCGAGAGGAGTATTCGCCGTCGCAGGAGTGCGAAGCTCGCGCGGCCGAAGGTCTGGCGTTTGAGCATCTTGTTCCGGTTCACGTGGCCTTCGACCGGCCCCGAGTTCCAGTGGAGTGTCAGGCCGGCGGTGACCGCGTCGAGGTCCTTGCGCAAGCCCAGGGCGAACGTGCGGAGCTCCTTGATGCCGGAGGCGTCCGCCCGGGTGAGCCATTGGGGAAGTCTGTGGCCGTGGCGCTACCGGAGGAGCGTGGCGAAGCTCCGGGCGATCCGGTTGATCTCGGCGAGGTGGTCGCAGCGCTCGCACAGTTCTTTGAGCTGCTGGCGGGCGGCCTCGCTCTGCCGCTCGGCCCGGCCGACGATCCACCGGACCACCTCGCGGACGGGTGGTGGCGGGGACGGCTTCATGGGTGAGAGCTCCTTCTCGGCGAGGCTGTTCAGAAATCGGCGGACGGTCTTGCGGCCGCCGGTGTAGCCACGGGCGGCGATCTCGTCGCGGAGCGTCTGAGCGTTGTTGCAGCCCTCGGCCCATCGCGCGGCGAGGTAGGGCATGTGGGGCGTCAGGGTGCTGCCCCGGCGTGGTCGGACGGTGATCAGTTCGTCCGCGGTGTCGGCGTGTGCGTAGCGGCGGACAGTCTTGCGGTCCAGCCCGGTCTGCTCGCTGATCGCGGTGATCGTCGCACCTCGTTCGTAGAGGGTGTGGATCTCGGTCCAGCGGGCGCGTATCCGCTGGTGAGCCGGGTTCTCCTCGCTATCGGAATCAGGAGAGGCTTCGGGTTCAGGGACGGTGCGTTCGGGCTTCGGCGGGGCCAGGCAGGCACGGAGGCGCCGGACGGCCTTCTCCACCGCGGTGGCGAGGTTGTCGAGCAGATGCCAGCGATCCGCGACCTGTGGAACACCGGGCAGTGCGCGTTCGGCGGCCTCGGCGAACGCGCCGCCGCGGTCGCGGCAGACCATCCGTACCCCCGGGTGCTCCCGCAACCAGGCAGCGAAGGTGTCCGCGGTGTGGTCCGGCAGCACATCGACGGGCCGGCGCGAGGCCACGTCGACCAGGATCGTCCCGAAGACCCGGCCGCGCCGCAGCGAGAACTCGTCCACACCCAGCACCTCCACCTTCGGCGGCGCGGGGACGACGAGCTGGTGGACCGCCCGCAGCAACGTCGACCCGCTCGTCGGGACGGCCATATGTGCGGTCAGCCGTCCGCCGGCCTGGCCGCCCAGTGCCAGCGCGACACGCTCCAGCAGCCGCTGCGCGGCTGGGGTGCGCCGTCCGTACCGGACCGTCAGACCGTCCACCTGCTCGGCGAACGTCTGCTTCCCGCATACGGCGTCGTCGCAGAAGAAGCGGCGGACACGCAGCTCGATGCCGACCGCGCGTCCGGCGACCGCGGTGTCGGCGAGGGTTCGCGCGTAGCGGCTGTGGACCCGCCCGGACGACGTGCCGCAGGCGGGACACACTCCGTCCGGCCCGGCACAACGCGCCCTGATCCGTAACGACGTCCCGACCACAGCGATCGCGTCGACCACGACCCGCGACAGGTGCGGAAACAGGACTCTCAACAGTTCAGCAGCTTGACCCCCGAGCACCCATGACCACTACCACACCATGATCATCTTCACGGAAATTGCCGAAGACCCTCCAGCCCGCCGTCGAATCCCCGCGGAGCCTGGCCAAGGCTCTGGAGGAGCCCAACCGCGACACGGTCACTGCCAAAGGCCGCTGCTCAAGTACCCCGAGCCGATCGTCGGCCACTTGATCTGAGCCCTCGCGCGCTGCTCCGGCGGGCGCTGGCGTGATGCTCCGGCGCCAGTGTGGTGACGCTGTGGTCACGCCGGTGCTGGCAGTGTGCGAGGAGCGGTATCCGCTCGGTCGCCGGTTTCTCCGCGGTGCCGACGTGTGGGGAATGAGGGGAGGCCGGGTCCGGTGGTGTCGCCGAAGTCTCCTGTACCGCGGCCACGGAAGGAGCCGGCTACGGCCGTCCCGGGTAATCGGGGGGAGTTATCGGGCCGCCCGGTGCGTGCGTCGGGTGGGCCGGTGTCGAATGCGGCTGTGGCGGCGGGCCTGTCGGGTCCGTCGGGGGCGCGTCGGCCCGTGCGTCCGGTGGGGCGTCCGCCGCGTGGGGCGCAGTCGGGGGTGGGGAACGGGGCGGTCGCGGAGGCGTTGACCCGGGAGCCGGCAGCGACGGGGGCCGGTCGCCCGTCGGCCGGATCGGGCGCTGCGGGTGGTTCGGTGCGGCGTCCGGGTCCGCATGCGGACCCGAAGTTTGTCGCCCTGAAGGGGGATGTGGGGCGGAAGAAGCGGGCGGTGGCGTCGTCGCATCCGTCGGCGCGGGTGGAGGCGGGTGCGGCGCAGGCGGCCGCGGTGCCGCCGAAGGACGATGCCGAGGCCCAGGGCAAGACCGTCAACGCGGAGCGGATGAACGAGGCCGAGCCCGGGACGTTCGACAAGGCGGCGTTCGTCGCGGCGGTGGAGAAAGCGATCACGGACCGCGCCCCCAAGAACCTTGACGACGCGGACAAGTTCGCCGACTCGGGCAAGGCCGAGGAGGTGAAGGCCGAGGTCCAGGGCAAGGTCGGCGAGGGGAAGGAAGCCTCCGCCGGAGAGATCACCGACACCACTGCGGCGCCGCCGGACACGTCGGCGGCGGTCGTGAAGGAGGTCACCCCGCTGGCGGCGGACCGCCCCCCGGGTGCCCCGGCCGCGCCGAATGCCGCCCATGCTGTCCCCGACCGTCTCCCGCCGTCCGCGACCGACCTCTCCGCCGGCCCGGCACGGGTCAGGCGTGACATGGCCGCGGCGCAGGTCACCGAGACGCAGCTCCGCAAGGGCAACGAGCCCGCGTTCACCAGCGCGCTGGGCCACAAGAAGAAGGCCGAGCAGCATTCGGCGTCGGCGCCGGGGCGGATGCGCAGGCATGAGGCGGGCGAGCTGGGCGCGGCGACCGCGCAGGCCGGTGCCCTGGGTTCCGGGGCGATGGCGGGGATGGCCGGGGCGCGGGTGGCGACCGGTCAGCAGGTCGGGGCCGGGAAGACCGGGGCGAAGACCCGGGACGAGGAGCAGCGCGCGCAGGTCACCGCCAGGCTCCAGACGGTGTTCGACGGCATGAAGAAGGACGTCGAGGCCATCCTCACCGGCCTGGATACGAAGGTGGACGAGCGGTTCACGCGGGAGGAGAAGGCTGCGCGGGACGCTCTCACCGCCGAGCACAAGCGGGAGATGGCCGCCTACAAGCGCCGCCGCTACCCCCCGAACCCCGCGGGTTTCGCCCGCTGGGGCAGGGATCTGTTCAAGGGTCTGCCGCCGGAGGCGGACAAGATCTTCGACACCGCCCGCCGGAACTACATCCGGCGGATGAAGGAGGTCATCGCCGGGATCGCGGATCTGATCGCCGCCGAACTCGGCCTGGCGAAGAAGCGGATCAGGGAGGGGCGTTCCGAGCTTCAGGCGGAGGTGAAGCGGCTGCCGGTGGGGTTGCGGGCGATCGGCCGGCAGGCGGCCGCCGACTTCCAGGGCCGGTTCGAGGACCTGGCCCGGTCGGTGGACGACAAGGGCACCGAACTCGTCGACACCCTCGCCTCCAAGTACACCGACGCTTTGAAGGCCGTGGACAGTGAGATCGCGGCGGCGAAGGAGAAGAACAAGGGCCTGGTCGACAAGGCGAAGGACGCGATCACCGGCGCCATCAACACCATCAACGAACTCCGTAAACTCCTGATGGGGGTGCTGGCGAAGGCCGGCACCGCGATCATGCTCATCCTCAAGGACCCCATCGGCTTCCTCAGGAATCTGGTCACCGGGGTCGGCGCCGGCCTGAAACTCTTCCTCAAGAACATCAAGAACCACCTTCAGCAGGGCATCATGGGCTGGCTGCTGGGCCAGACCGCATCGGCCGGGCTCCAGCTCCCCGCCCGCTTCGACACCCGCGGCGTGTTCACCATGCTCGCCTCGCTGCTGGGACTGTCCTGGGCGAACATCCGCGCCCGGCTCACCCGCCGCGTCCCCGAGGAGGCCGTCGCGGCGGCCGAGACCGCGCTCCCCGTCGTCGCGGACGTGCGACGGCGGGGTGTCGCCGCGCTCTGGGACGACGTCCGCAACAAGGTCGGCGACCTGCGCAAGACCCTCCTCGACAAGGTCATCGCCTACGCCACCCCCACCATCGTCACCGCGGGGATCATGTGGATCCTCTCCCTCCTCAACCCCGCCTCCGCGTTCGTCCGCGCGATGAAACTCATCATCGACGTCATCACCTTCGTCGTCACCCGGGCCCGCCAGATCATCGACTTCGTCAACGCCGTCCTCGACTCCGTCATCGCCATCGCCCGCGGCGCCACCGGAGCCGTCCCCGCCCTCATCGAACGCGCCCTCGCCCGCGCCATCCCCGTCCTCCTCGCCTTCCTCGCCGCCCTCATCGGCATCGGAGGCATCACCAACCGCATCCGCCAGATCGTCCAGACCATGTCCCGACCCGTCAACCGCCTCATCGACGGCGTGATTGACAGGATCAGCGTTCTGGCCGGGAGACTCCGGTTCGGACGCGGGTCGAAATTCGACAAGAAATTGATCACGAAGAAGACCGGCGGGGGACGGAGGGATGCCAAAAATCTTACCGACAGGCGCGAAGAGGGACGCATCAAACTAGATGCCGCCCTTGCCGAGGCGCAGGGTCTGCTCACGTCGAGAAAAACGCGTTTCGAAATTTACTCGGCGCTACCAGCAATCCGCCAGAAGCATGGCCTCAAGCGAATCGATCTTGTGGTCGTTCGGCGTCGCGGCGGGCACGACGCATATATTGAAGGATCAATCAATCCGACGGGCCGGACACGGATTTATGCATTGGATCCGGATGATGGTGAGTCAATCAAGCTTCGGCATGTGGAAGACAAGAAGGATCAGTTGCTCCTTCTGGTAGACGCGTCCATCAAAGAGGCCAAGAAGTCAGCTTCTACAACATCTGCGGTTCCGATACTTGGAGACGTTCGAACAGCAGTGGACCGGGTGATGCCTCACTTGCTGCGTACGATTCCTCATTTCCGGGATGCCTTCGCACGTCTCAAGCAGCAGGAGGCACATCTGGCGACGATCGGCCGCAAGTATGGATTGTGGCCACTGGGTCGGATTGCCGCGCATACATCAAATGATGTCGCGGCGGGTGAGCTCATGCAGGATTTCCGCGGCTCCAATCGGATTCGCAGTCGTTACTACAAGGGATTTAACAGCGCCGTGAAAAATGCCTGGAAAGATGATCAGATGAAGCGGCTCGCCGCCGCCGCACGCAGCCCGGCGCACGCACTGGATCCGCTCGTTGTTTCGTTCAAGCGCCAGGGAATGAGTCTTGACAGCCTCTATCTGTGCGTGGAGAAGGGGCATGTAGTCGATGCGAGCGACCCTATCACCGCGCCGGAGATCGACCACATAGTACCGGTTTCGGAGCACTGGAACACGGGCCACAACGGGAGCACCGGCAGCAACACCGATCAGCAGACCAGAAAGGACTGGTACAACTTCAAGGGCAACCTGCGCGTAATCTCCGCTCAAGCCAACGAGGAGAAGGGTGGCATCCGTTACACGGTACGTGTCGGACCTGACTTCCGGGGGCCGAACGACTGAAAGACATGAGAGAGGGTGAAGATGGCCGAACGCGCTGCACAGTACGCTTTGTGGCATCCACGATATGTCAGGGACGGCGACTGGCTGACCTGCCTGGTGGATGTGGCACCACTGACCGACGCACTTCTCAGCGGCGGAGATCAGGAGCTCTTCGGGCATTTTGCACAAGAACTCGGCATGGGTTCCTCGCCCGTGGCCGATTGGTCGATGGATTCATTCAATACTCCCTTCTACTCCTATGAAATCGACGCGGATGAGTTCGGCGACTGGATGACGCCTGCGTGGCGAGTTCGTCTGACTGTCGAGAACCGGTCCGGAGCAGTCCCCGCCGAGCCTGCCAGTCCCGTTCTTGCATGGGGCTATGACAAGTCGTGGTTCCCGCACCGTGCTCCGTGGGACTGGAACGCGCATGACACCGTGGTGATCGCTCTGAACGGGCCCGAACCGGACCTCGATTTCCTCAAGGGCCTCAAACAAACGACGGACGTCGAAGTGAACTTCTACCGACGACCGAAGTTCAATGTCAGTCAGGTTCGCATCGGAATCGGCCGGGTGCTATTGCCTGATGAGAGCGATACCGTATTCGATGTCGTCACTGCATGCCACCGCCAGGCCATGATCGTGCACGCGGACATGTCGAGGGGCCTTCTGGAACAGTCCTCCTGAGTTCTTCGCGTAGCCATCAGGAACTGACAGGCCGTGATGGGCAGAGCAGACCTCGGGGATACGGATCAACAGAAGGGTGCCCTTGTCCCTGCCTACCTCGCGCCGTACGGTGCGGCGCCGGCCGTCTTGGACCGACGCCCTCTCGCCAAGGCAGCGGGCTCACCGGTCCGTCGCCGGTGTCGAGTACGTCTCGCAGCGGTGTCGCGGCCACGTCGTGGAGACGGACAGCCGTCTCCACGACGTGGGTGACATCCGGTACGCCGCGACCGTGAGCAGGAACGCGGCGTCGGGATCGCTCTCACGGGCCCCGGGCCGGGCTGCGGGGTCGCGACCAGCGACGGCCAGCCTCGTTCCCGGCGGCCGGGTGCGTTTCAGCTCCGTCGCGGGAAGGTGATCTCGGCCCGCAGCGGCGCGAGGAGCCGGTTGGCCTCCGCTGCTCCCGTAGCAGACCCGAGGTCGCCGATGCCACCGTCGGGGTCGCTCTCCAGCGGCTTGCCGTCGTCGAACCGGTCGTGGAAGAGCACCAGGGCGAGCCGGGGGCGGTTGCGCCGGGACTGCCAGATCAGACCCATGGCGTCGGAGGCCTGGGCCCGGATCTCGCTCGCCCAGCGACGCGCCTGGGGATAGTTGCGCTCGTCCTCCAGGAGGGTCGAGTCCTGGCAGACGGCCGCGAGGTCCGCCTCGTCGACGAGCGAGACGAGAGTGAGGTCGCGCCGGGGGCGCACCACGCTGAGCGAGCGGCCGTGGACGGCGGCGTAGGGAATCAGCCGCATGCCGCTCTCCGCGGCGAAGGGCCGGGAACGCAGTACGCTCTCCGCGAGGGCCGTCGTCGGGTCGTACGCCAGGTACAGCACCTGATAGGGGTCGAGCACGCTACCGCCGAAGCGATTGCCAGCTCCGATGTCGCCGCAGGTGCTGAAGAGGTCGTTCAGACGGGTTGAACCCTTCGGGCGGATACCTGGACTTGTGCACCCGCCACAGCTCGGTACCCGCCGGGACGCGCCGGATGTTGGGCCGCAGCTCCAGCGAGGTCATCGGGAAGAAGTCGGCCATCACTCCCCCTCTACCAGTGCGGTGGCGGCATCCACGAACCTGCGGTCGGGCAGCTGCCTGAGGAGCGCGGCGGGAGGTCCGCCCAGCCAGCTGTTCCCGCTCAGCCACCAGGCGGCGGCGCCCCAGGGGTCGACGTCCGCGAGGAGCAGTCGGTTGACCTTCAGGACGACCTGGTGCGGGTCGCCGCTGGCGGCGAACTGGAACGCGGGATAGCGGTCCGCTCCCTGGGAGTCGGCGAGTCCGATCAGTTCGGGGGTGGCGTGCCACAGCGTGCCCGTACCTCCTCAAGAGTGAGGGCGGGCGCGCTCAGCAACTGCTCCCGCGCTGCCGCACCGCCCCCGTCGGGGGCCGGGGGCCTTGTCGGTGGTGACGGCTCCGTCAGCCGGGCCATCAGCATCCTGGCGTCCGCCACCGCCGAGGCGCCGGGCGGAGGCGCCACCAGGCGTACGGAGTCCAGTGCGGCACGCACCGGATGGCCGAGCGGCAGCGGCAGCAGCACCAGACGGACACCCTGGAGCGCCCGGCGCACGGCCCGGTCGTCGTCGGGCGGGGCGTCGGTCAGCCCGCGCAGCCGAAGGAGGAGCAGCGCGAACTGGTCCTCGTCGAGCGCCGCCCGGACGCTGTCGTGGTGCTCGGCGACCAGCCGCAGCAGCCGCTCGGTGCCCGCCCCGTCGCCCCTGTGCGGATCGTCGTCGACTGTCGGTCCCTGGCGCATGGGGTCGCTCCCTTTCGTGGTCGTCGCCAACCGGACGTGTTCAGTGGTGCCGGTCTCGTCCAGGGGCTGCGGATGTCCCTGGTGGAGGAAGGCGGCCCAGATCGCCGGGGGCTCTGGTCCACTTTTTGTGGAGCGGTGACGTTCGGTTACGCCAGTAGGACTCGCGGGGGAGTTCGAATCCTGCGCGGCCGAACATCTGGCGCTTGAGCATCTTGATCCGGTTGACATGTCCTTCGACGACTCCGGAGTTCCACTGCTGGGAGAGGCCGGCAGTGACGGCGTCGAGGTCGCGTTCGAGGTGCCGGGCGAACGACTGAAGGCCGGGCAGGTTGGCCGTGCTGGCGGCTTCGATCCATTCGGGCAGCCGGTGGCCTTCGAGCTGGGTAAGCATGCGGGCGAATGAGCGCACGTGTCCGGCCAGGACATCAAGTTCGGGGCACGTGGCCAGGACAGTCTTGAGCTGGATCTGGTCAGGTTCCTGCAGAGCATCGGGGTGGGTGAGGATCCATCGGGTGACGGTGCGGGCCGTCGGCGGCCGTGGACCGACGGGTCGCGGACTGCCCCGCAGCACGGTGCGGCGGTTTTGCCACTGTCCGGTGAACAGGGCCTCATGTGTGGCCGCGCGGGCGAATCGCAGAACGGTGCTCTGGCCCATACCGAGTTGTCGAGCGATGGACCGCTTGCTGTGCCCGGCGGCCAGGAGGGCGTGGATGGTCGCGTGCTTGGCGCGGGTGCGTTCGGCGAACCGGTGGCCCGTCGGCCAGGGCGACAGCCCGGTCGGCTCCGCTGCTTCCTGTTGCCCGGCACCGGTAGGCGGGGCAGGTCGGAGACAGCCACGGTGCTGGTAGACGCACTTCTCGGCGGCTTCGCCCAGGTTGTGCCAGAGGTGCCACCGGTCGGCGATCTGGAGGGCCTGCGGGGCTCTGCGGGTGGCGCCTTCGGTAAAGAAGGGAGCGCGGTCGCGGCAGATGATCTCGATTCCGGGTCGTTTGGCGAGCCAGGCCGCGAGCGTGTCCGCCTCCCGGTCCGGCAGGAGGTCGATCGGGCGATGTGTCTCCACATCGACGAGCACAGAGTGTTGCGGCTGACGGGCGCTTCGAAGACGTCCCCGGCCCGCAAGCGCGAGGCCGACCGAGACCAGTGTCGATCGCAACCGCTCGGTCCGCCTGCCGAACCGGCGGGTGAGCCCCGGAACCTGCTCGGCGAAGGTCCTGCGTGAGCAGGATTCCTCCGCGCAGACAAACCGGCGGACCCCTAAGGACACCACGACGAACTTGTCAGCCGCAGGCAGATCACGAGGAAACCGCAGGTAGGAACCGTGTATGCGGCTCGACCAGCATCCACAGGCTGGGCAGGTCGCCTGCTGTTCGGTCGTCCGGGCGGCGACCCGGACAACCGTGTCGGTCACCTCGACCGACACCACGGACACACCAGTCACCGAGGAGAACAGCAGCTCATCCAGCTGCGACAGTACTTTGTTCACAGCGAAGGACTGTCGACCACCTCGCATTCCAGCCGGGTGATTTTCGGGCGTCCTCAACCGGCGTCGCATGAAGATCAACAGTCACGCTGCGTACGCAACCACAAGAAGTGGACCAGAGCCGCTTCTCACCTACGTAGCCAGTCTGCCGCTCCACCGCTGCCGCGATGCCCGAATCCACCCGGTAGGGCGCTGCGCCTCGATCGCACGGCGGTACCCCTCCGGCGGCGTCCGGCGCTCCCCCGCCACAACGGGCACGGCCGACTGCAAGACCGAGTCCGCGGTCACCGTGCCGCGGCTGGCCTTCAGCGGCGCGGGCGCCAGGACGTACAGGGCGCGGATGTTCGCGTTCGGCACCCGCTCGCTGGCGACGGGTGGATCGGCTTGGCGCGCTCCGAGCGGAGCTTCGTGCCGACGGCCGGGGCGTCGGGGACGAGGTCCAGGCGGCCGGTGTCCACGTCGAACGCAAAGGCCTGCACGCGCCCGGCGCGTTCGGGCACGGCCGCAGTGAGGATGGCGTCGAAGTCGGCGAGGACGGTGCCGCCGACGGCCGGGGTGACCAGGCCGCGCTCGGTCATCATCCTGCCGTTCGCCGCACCGAGTCCGAGCGCCTCACGGCCGTCACGCCGTACGACGGTGGTGATGCGATGCTTCGGCTTCCTGGTGATGGCGCCGCTCCTCTTCGCCGCTTCCCGGGCCGCGGTCAGGGCCTGGCGGGCGAGGTCGACCCCGCTCAGCTCGCTCATGCGGTCACCGCCCCGGTGGTGGTGTCGCCGTCCAGAGGACGTACGGGCGAGGCCAGGCAGCCGGTCCGCCCACGAAGCGGCCGCGATCTGCTCGGTGCGGTCGGCGGACCGCTCGCGCAACTGCTCCAGTCGCGCCGCGAGCAGGTACTCGGCAGCGCGCTCTCGGGCGGTGTCAGCGGCCTTCGTCGCGGCGGCGACGGCGTCCGTCGTCAGCCGTGCACCGGGCAGAGGTGCCGGGGCGTGCGGCGGCTTCTTTACGCCGTAAAGAGGGATCTCCTTCAGCGCACCGTGTCCACTGGACACACCCCGGCGCCCCTCGCCACGCGCTTGGTGCTCAAGGCCAGTGGAGAGCGAGGTCGCCGGTCAGCCGCACTGATCCCTCGAAATGGTTGCGGTGAATGATCTCGATGAGCTCGGCAGCGTCCATGACATCCGGCTCCTCATGGTTCCTGCGGGCGTCCTGCGCCAACTCCTCGTTCCAGGAGGCCAGGTACTCGTCCATCGTCCAGATACGCCCCGAAGGGTGAGCGGAGTCCACGACGGTGAACTGCCCCGCCCGCAGCAACTTCTCCAGCTCCAGGTCCGCCTTCTGCAGAGGGGCCTCGTAGATCTGCTCCAGTTCCGATGCCCGTTGCGCCCCCAGCTCCCGCACGATCTCCTCCGGCCGGCAAGCAACGTAATGGGGGTATCGGACCTGGAAGCTGCGCTGCTTGGCCTGCCGCCGACGCGTGGCGGACTTCTTCTTCGACACCGGTGGTCTCCTTCCGCGCCATGGGGCGCCAGGTGTTCTGGTGAAACAACGCATTGATCCGAAGCCAGTCACCTCGGTCAGTCTGTCACGCCGTCTGCCCCAGGCGCTGTGGCTCCGTCCGGCGGCCGGCCTTCTCCTCGCGGGCCCGGCGCAGCGCGGCGGCCTCGATCGCCGCGGCCTGGCGGCGCCGCTCTGCACGGGCCTGGTCGATCGGCGCCGGCGCATCGTCCGCGACGACGTCGGGCTCGGGGAACGCCCGGCGCGACAGCTCCCGCATCGACGCGGCCTGCTGCTCCACCACCTCCGCGATGGCCGGGTCCGCCAGGGACGGCCGGACAACCTGCCGGTGCGCCTCGATCGCGCGGCGGTATCCCTCGGGCGGATCCGGCGCTCCACCAAGGCGGCGGGCACCGTCGGCTGCGGGGCCGGGATGGCGGCCGCCGTGCTGCGGCCGCCCTTCACGGGCGCGGGCGCCAGGACGTGGACGGCGCGGACGATCGCACCCTGCACCCGCTCGTTGGCCGCCGCGATCAGCTTCGGTGCGTTCCAGCGCAGCTGCGTGCCGTACGCGGGAGCATCGGGGGCAACGTCCAGGCGGCCGGTGTCCGCGTCGAAGCCCACGGCCTGGACGTGACCGGCGAGTTCGGGCGCGGCCGCGGCGAGGATGTCGTCGAACCGGGCGAGGACGCTGCCGCCGGCGGCCGGGGCAGCCATGCCCCGCTCGGTCATCATCATGCCGATCGCCGCACCGAGCCCGAGCGGCTCACGGCCGTCACGGCGTACGGCGGTACCGGTGCGCCGCTTCGGCTTCTTCGCCTGGGCGCCGCCGTTCTTCTTTGCCGCCTCCCTGGCTGCGATCAGCGCCTGGCGCGCGAGGTCGACCCCGCTCGGCTCGGTGCTCACGCGATCACCGCCCCGGCCGTACCGCCATCCAGCGAACGCGCGGCGAGCTCGGGCAGCCGCTCCGCCCACGGCGCGGCCGCGGCCGTCTCGGTGCGGGCGGTGGACTGGTCGCGCAGCTGCTCCAGCCGCACCGCGAGAAGGTGCTCGGCCACGCGCTCCCGGGCGGTGTCGGCGGCCTTCGTCGCGGCGGCGACGGCGTCCGCGCCGGTCGGGTTGCGCCGGAACCAGGGGCGGCCCTGCTCGGACCGGTACGCCCGCCCGGCTTCGGCTTCGGCCTTCTGGGTACGGCGCAGCATCTCCAGGGCGGTCTCCCGGTATGCGCCGACGGCCTGCTGCGTGGCCTGGAAGACGGTGAACGCGTACGCGTCCTCGGCGGCCTGTGGATCGGCCTCGAGGGTGGTTACGTCGGTGATCTGCAGGAATTCCTGCCACGCGGCGGTGCTCCTGTCACCGATGGCCGTCCGGGCCTGAGTGGCGGCGGCCGCGATGCTGTCGGGGTCGCTCAGGTCGGCGGACCCGGCCGCCGCGAGGAGACCGGCCTCCACGGCCAGGGTCTCGGTCTGACGGCGGTGGTCGCACGCCTCGCACAGTCCGGCCGCCCGGCCCCGTCCGCAGTCCTGGCACGCCAGCGCCTGCCGGACCACGTCGGCGGCGGCTGCGGCCTGGCGCTCGCGCTCCCGCTGCTCAGCGGTGGCCGCACGGGCCGCATCCCGGCGGGCCTGCTGCTCGCGGGCCTGTTCGCGGCGCCACACGAAGTCCTCGGCCTCCAGCGCGGCGTACTCACGCAGACGGGCCTCGACAGCCTGCGGGCGGGCCTCGTCACCGAGACCGGGCTGCTCCCGGTCGACGTCGGCCGCGGCCCAGGTCCGCCAGCTGCGGCGGATGTGGATGACGTTGGCGCAGTTCTCGCAGTCCGCGCGGGTGTCGAGCCGGATCCCGTCGTCGCACTTGCGGTGCGAGCACGCCTGCCGCTGGGGCAGCCCCCGCCGGATCAGCCACGGGAACGGCTTGTCGACCAACGCCTCGCCACCAGTCTCCCGCAGACGGTCGGTGAGCCGGTCGGCCAGCAGCCGCGGCGCACCCTCCGGCGCCACGCCCAGGCCCGCCAGCTGCCCCAGCTCCGTCTTCGCGGCGGCCTCCACCTGGTCCTGCTGCCACCCGTTCAGCAGCTTCCACAGCCACCAAACCGGCCCCAGCGCCACCCGCAGACGAAGATCAGCCGGAAGGGCCAGCCGCCTCTGCCGCTGCGCTGTTTCCCACCCTCCGGCCTTCGGCCGGCCACCGGCACCAGCCCCGGCAGCGCGCTCACCATGCCGTTCGTCGACCGGGGACTCCTTCGGCTTTTCCCCGCGCAGCGGGCCGACCGCGACCACCGGTGAGGAGCGCCCGGTAACGGCGCTCTCGCCGTCGGCGGCCCGGTCTTCGCCCGCGCACACGCGTCCCGGCCGACGGCCTCCACCCCCACGGCCTTCGCCGGAAAAACCACCAGAGAGCGAGAGAGAACCACCAGGAGTAACCACAGAAGCGTGGTCTGCGTGGAGCTCTGCACCATCAGGACGCTCCCGGTCCGCCGCGTTCCCGGGGTCCTTGGTGCCGCCGATCCCAGGCGTACCAAGGGCACTAGCCGCAGCGGCCGGGGCATGATCTCCGCACGCACCATCAGGACGCGCCGAAAACACCGATCCAGGCCCCGAAACAGCCTCCGCGGAGGCCACGGTGCGGCCGTACGCACGGGCCACCGGCAGCAGCATGACCCGGCCCCGGCCGCGCATCCGCGTCGACGTCGCCCGGTGCTCCCGCGCCACAACCCCCGCTTCCGTCAACCTGGCCAGCACCTTCCGGGCCCCCGACGGCGAGCAGCCCAGCAGCCGGGCCAGCGTCGCCGCCCCGCGTCCCTCGCGCTTCTTCACCGAGCCGCCGACCAGCTGCAGCCAGCCCGACGCCCGCGTGTTCAGCACCATCAGCAGCAGCCCGAGCCGGTCGGTCGCCGCGCCCTTGCCCGTGCGGCCGGCCAGCAGCCCCGGCGGCGTCGGCTCCTTGTCCTCCGGCGTCCAGCCGGGACCGAACAGCGCCTCGAGCAGGTGCAACAGCGTCGCCAGCTCCGCCTTCGTCAGCGCCAGCGGGTGTCCTGCTCCCCCGTTCTTGCGGGCGTTCCACAGCGGCATGACCAGGCAGTCCAGCCCGGTCACGTGCCCCTTCCCGTTCGACTTCACCTTCGTGTGCAGCGCGTCCGTGCCGCGCAGCACCGGCAGCACCTTGTGGTGGACCGTGGACTCCTTCATGCCCAGCCAGCGGCCCAGCTCCGCGCCCCAGATCGAGGTCTGGTTGTCGTCCTTCTCGCCCTTGGGCGCCCGCGACTTCGCGTACAGCACGACCGCGGCCAGCTTCGGCGCGTCCTTCAGCCCGGCGATCGACGGGTCCGCCAGCAGCGCCTGGACCGCATCCCGCAGCCGCAGCCGCATCCTCCGCCCAAGACGCAGCGGGTCCTCCGGGCCCTCCGGGCTCGGCTTCCCGGAGGCCGGCACCGACCGCAGCGCGGTCCGCTGCCCGGGAAGCACAGGGGCCCCGTCGACGAAGTCGTCGAAGAGCTGGTCCAGCTCGGCGGCCGGTGCCGCCAGGGCGCTCACCGGCCCATCCGGAGGTACGAGAAAGAGATCATCCAGGCAGCCTCGCGCGGACTGCCTGTGGACAACGGCCGGACTTCCACCGCTCCCGCACGGCGGGCAACAACCTCGGATCGCGTCCCGCCCCACGGGAAGCGGCCCTGGCGGATACTGCCGGCGGCGGCGTTTTTGCCGAACTCCCCGCGGAGATCCATCCCGGCAGCCCGCGTGGCCTGGCCTGTGGACAGAGACGGCGGATCCGCTAGGTGGGCAGCACGGCACGCGTCCCCCGGCCAGCGGGAAACGAGATTGGGAGGCGGCCCGCAGAGCGGGACGCGGTCGACAGGGGACCAGGTAGAGAACGGGGTCTTCACGTGCTCTATAGGTGTGAAAAATCGCTGCGGTGTGACACTCCGCCCCGAAAACTTTTGATCACGGAGCACGCGGGCTCCGGATTCAGAGGCAGAGGCCCCCGGAGGGCGGTGCCAGGGTGTGGCAGCGGACACGGCGTACGGAGCCGAGGGACGGCGACACAGTGCGGTCGACCGGCGCCTGGAGCAGCGGGTTCCGTGCGTGAAAGCGGCGTGCGCGACGCTGACGCGAGCACGGCCGGACGCCGAGAAGGAGGGGGGTGTTGGGGGCATGGCGGCACCTTGCGGTACCGGGGGGTTAGCCGCGCAAGTGCTCGCCATGCCCGGTCCCGGGGTGCGGGCGGGGAGCGCGGAAATTCTGGTTCCGGTCCCGTGCGGTGGGATCGGCTGGCTTTTAGCGGAGGGGGTGCCCGCCGAAGGGCCGGCCGGGAGCGTGCTGCTCGACGGTGCGGCACCCGGTGCCGTGAGACGCCTACCTCGAGAGGAGGAAAGGTGGATTTCCTCGCTAATACTTCCAAATGGGATGCGCTGGAGTCGACGTCGAGTGCGGATTTGTGGGAAACGGGGATGGCTGCGCTGGAAAAGGGCGCGATGGTGCGGCACACTGGCTCCTGTCGTGGGGCAGCGCCGCATGGCATGACGAAGCCCCTCGTGGGCTTCGGTTCTGGGGAGAACCTAAAGATCGAACCGCTCGATCCGGTTGGCGCCGGTCGAGCAATCCCTTCAGGAGGCCGACAGCCTCTTGGTGGCAGAGGGGACGCTGAGCCCGAAGTGTTGGCGCACTTCGTAGAGCTAGCGCCCCGGCGGCGAGAGCCTCGCTAATGCGGGCGCCGCATCAGATTCCTACGACGTCGTCGCCTCCACTGGAGAGGCATGTCCGAGGGCGTGCGTGGGCAGCACGAACACCCCACCGAAGGGCCAGCCGGCGCGCGAGCGCGTGCTGGCACCACGGCGGGGTGCAAGGAGACTGCTGCTGGGTACGGGTACCCTGATCACGCGTCGCCATCCTTCGCTGAAAGGGTGTGCGGCAGGTCCGAAGACTCCTCTCACAAAGTCTCCGGGCCACGTGGCCCCTCTCGCCTTGTCTAAGGGCGGTTGATGGGGCCACAGCTCTATGGTCAGTGACGCTGGAGATCAGCCTACCCCTCCCGTAAGCGCGAAGATGGCCCCTTGATGACGTGTCGTCACTGCTGCTCTGGCGCCCCGGGCCGGCGGCGGGGGAAGAGGTGTCGACGAGCATGCAGGCGGCTGCAGGGGTGGAAGGTGCCCTCCTTGCCCTTCCATATCTCTTCTATCCGCAGATGCGTTTCCCCGTTCGGGCCTCGATTTGTGCGTGACGGCCTGGGGGTGCCTTGAGTGCCAGGTTGCATACCCAAGTTGAGTGTGATCGTAGACGCGTCAAACCGGACAGGCAAGCCGTTCGGCTAGGCGGGGCAGATACGGTCCCGTCATGAGGGAAGAAGAATTCCGGCTCCGGTTCGCAGGGGCGCGGGTCCTCCGGCTGGCCACGGCTGACGCGGCCGGCACGCCGCACGTGGTCCCAGCGACGTTCGTCGTTCTGGGTGACATCGTCGCGATCGCCGTGGATCACAAGCCGAAGCGCAGCAGCAATCTGAAGCGCCTAAGGAACATTCGAGAGAACCCCGCAGTATCGGTGCTTGTGGATCACTTCGACGACGACTGGAGTCGGCTGTGGTGGGTCCGCGGGGATGGGGTCGGCCAGGTGGTCGACAACGAACCGGCTCGGCTGCTTGTCGATGCTTTGGTAGACAAGTACGAGCAGTACCGCAGTGTTCGCCCGGCTGGCCCTGTCATCGAGATTCAGGTAAACCGCTGGTCAGGGTGGGGTGTGGTATGAGAGGTGGACAAGTCTCCCCGGGGCGAGGCTAGGCTGACTTGCATAGCCAGGAGTCAGGAGTGCCATGTCGCCGAGTCCGGAACGAGAGCACCCCTTCAAGCGGGTTGCGAACGAACTGCGAGCTGAGATCTTGCGGGGTGATCTGCCCCCGGGGGAGCGAATCCCTTCGGAGAACACGCTGAAGGATCGATTCGGCGTGACCCGTGCCACCGTGCGCAAGGGCATTGCGCTCCTGCGTATGGAAGGGCTGGTGACGACGCATCAGGGCAAGGGGGCGTTTGTCCGCGAGCGTCCGCACGTCAATCTTCGACAGACAGGAAGTATGTACCGGGCCCGGCGGGGTACTGGCAAGTCCAACTTCACCGCAGAAGTGGAGGCTCAGGGCAGGCGGCCAGTCCAGGCGATCAGGGAGGTTGTCGTGACGCCCGTGCCGGAGCGGATCGCCGCGCTGCTGCGAGTCGAGCCGGGCGCCCCTGTGGTTGCCCGGCGTCTCCTGTTCACCGTGGACGGCGCCCCCATGCAACTGGTGGACGGCTACTACGATGTCGCGATCGCGGCTGGCACGCGTATTGCCGAGGCCAAGCTGATCAAGGGAGGGATCAACGCCTACATCGAGGACCCCGAGGGGCCGATCGGCCGGCGAATCGTCCAGTTCATCGAAGACATCGAGGTCAGGATGCCCTACCCCCACGAGGCTCGGCAGCTCGACATCCCGGACGGCGTGCCCGTGGCACGGCTGCTGCGTACGGCATACGACTCTGCAGGCGAGCCACTTGAAGTTCTTGACTCGATCCTGCCCTGCGATCGGCATGCCTTCCGGTACGTGATTGATGTGTGACGCCAGGTCAGGAGCATGAAGCGGCCCCCACCCGTCGGGTGGGGGCCGCTTCATGTTGCGGCCACTTCACATCCACCTCTTGCATAACCAAGTTGGTGTCTCTATCGTCAGGGCATCGAACTTGGATATGCAAGCGAGATCCAGGTTCTGCCGTCACTTCAACTTCATATGTCTGGCTGACCGCTGCTCTAGGCGCGGCCGGGGGTGACGAGTTCCATGCGGTCCCCCAGGAGTACAGCCAGGTGCGCCACCCGTAGCGCCGTTGCGCTGCCCGCGAGCCACAGACCACCACGCTCCCGTGTGGCCGGCCTGCGACTGGCGGAGAACGCAACAGCAGGGAGACATCTGATGCGTCACAACGGGCGTGCCCCCGTCCTGGCCAGCCTGATGCCGCCGGAGCACCTCAGCCTCCGCGACGGTGAGCCCCCTCTCGCGGTCTGTTCCGAATGCGGGGCCTGGCGCCGCCTCACCAGGTCGATGATCACCCCGCACCGGGCCGCCGACGCCGCCCCGCACCGGGAGGAGCGCCGCTACCTCGGCGACAAACCGTACGGTGGACGCCGTTGTCCCGGCAGCGGTCAGCGGATCACCCTCGACCTCAGTGTCGAGCGCTGGGGTGAACTCCTCCTGGCGGCCGAGACCACCGCCGCCAGCCGCCGCACCACCCACCCGGTGCGCAAACCCCGGCCCGAGGCCCCGCCCGCGACCGCCCGGATGTCCACGGCCACCCGTACGGCCCGTGAACGCCTCGCCGCGCACCTCCAGGACCGCTGCGTCCGCTGCCAGCGGGCCGGTACCGCCAGCTGCCCGGTCGTGATCGGGCTGCGGCAGGAGATGAGCCTCGCCGAGAAGATCGCCGCCGCCCCGGCAGCCCCGATCTACAGCCAGCTCCGGACCGCACTGCACCAGCACCGGACTACCTGCACCCAGTGCACCGGCGACACACCGTGCCCGGCGGGACGCAGCCTCGCCGCCCGCATCACCGCCCACGCCCACCAGCACCTGCGCAACACCCGCCCCGAGCTGTACCGCACCCGCCCGCCAGCAGCACCCATTGCCGCTCGTCTCCGGGAGAACCCGGTCGCCCGCGCCCTGGGCGACGAGCTCACCGCGCACCAGGAGAGCGGCTGCATCTACTGCCGTGCCGGTCGTTGCCTTGTAGCGGTCGGGCTGCGGCAGCGGGTCCGCCGGGCGACCGCACTCCGCTGACCGATGAGTCCGCACGATCGACCACGGCCCTGGGCCACCCCTGGCGAGGGGCGGGCCGGGGGCGTGGACTGGTTGTACGGCAGCCGCCTCTCCCGACCGGCTCCGGAAGGATTCGCCCATGAGCACCGAGCTCACCACGTGCGACAGCACCCCTGCGTGGGCGGGGTGGATCCCTACCCCATGCTGTCCGTCTACGCGGACGAGGGACGACCCCTGCGTGGGCGAGGCGGACACCCTGATGAACCGCCGATCCATCGTACGGACCCCGGACGACCCCTGCGCGGGCGGGGCGGATGCTGTTCGAGGTGGATCAGGTGGAGCTATTCGGGGACTACCCCTGCGCGGGCGGGGCGGATGGCCAGGATGGTGCCCCAGTATGGCTGGACGCCGGACTACCCCTGCGCGGGCGGGGCGGATCGGAGGGTCGCTCCGTGCGCCACGATCGTGGTGGGACTACCCCTGCGCGGGCGGGGCGGATACTTCGTGACCTGCGGTGTTGTCACGTGATCATGGAGTTTTCGTTTACCTGCATCTGGTCGGCCCTTTCCCGTGGAGGTCTGCTGCGAGCACGGTATCTGCCGGGGCTGCCTCTGCGCCGCCGGTTCACCCGAAAGCGGACCAGCTGATGCCGGAATGTCGTACCGGGCAGACGGCGACGACGCCGACCGAGCCGCAGAGAGACGTTGTCCCGGCGGCGGAGCATGGTGCTCCGCAAGCCGAAGACGGCGACAGATGAAGTGGGCGTCCACCGGCCCGGCGGTCGCCGACACCGACACCCGCCGCGTGTACCGGCCCACTGGTGACACACCGCTCGGCGCGCCGCCGGTTCCGCTCCAGATGCTCCGCCCTGAGCGTCGCGAGAGCTGACAACGACCCCGCGCCGCATCTCTCCACCGCAGCAGGAGCCCCCGGGAGAACGTCTCCCGGGGGCTGTTTCTCCATGCCCTGACACCCGAGGAGATCCCGATGCGTACCACTCTGAACAGCCTCTACGCCCACTACTCCGCCCGGCTCGCTGCCGTCGCGGCCGAGCAGCTCGCCGAGGTCGGCGCAGACCCGGTCGCCGATGTCGACGATGTCGCCCAGGAGGTCTGGCTGTACGCCGCCCAGCTGCTGGTGATGCCGGAGCTCGGGCACGCCTGGGCGGTGTTGACCACGTTGCTGGACCGGGCGGTCGCCGACCTGGAGGCGTCCCGGAGCCGGGAGTTGCCGTACGGGATGGACCTGCCCGGTGTCCGCTGGACGCCCCCGGCACCCCTGGTCGTCTCGCCGTCTGATGCCGCCGACGTCCCGACGGTCGCAGCGGCGGCCTGACCTGGGCCTGTCCTGTTCCGCATGTCGTCCCCGGCCCACGAGGTGTGGGCCGGGGACGGCGTGGGGCTGCAGGAACGCCCCGGCTCCGCCTGGGAGGTGAAGGCCCCGGGCGGTGCGACAGGCTCACCGACAAGGAGATCACCTGTGGGACGACCCCTGCGCGGGCGGGGCGGATCAGGGCGGATCACCTCCGTATGCGTAGCCCGCATTTCCGACCTGCCGCTCCCTGGCGGCTTTGCCGATTGTTGACGGTATGTGCCATCTGCCCATCGTCGCAGAGGCGTGCCCCCCGTCCCCTGTTCTGCACGTCGTCCCCAACCGCTATAGGCACGGCGGTTGGTGGCGGCGTGGGGCTACAGGACACCCCAACTTACAGGTGCGCCGCCCGGAACTCTGACCTTCCGGGCGGCGCGGTTACAGGCCAACCCAGCAAAGGAGAACGCCTGTGGAAACGATGATTACACGCCCCCCAGAGCCGACCACCACGGCCGTCACCGCCGCGGGCTCCCGCGACCACGACGGTGCCTGGCTGCTGCCGGACCCCGCCTCCCCCGTGCTGGCTCGGCTCTCCCGCCGCCCCAGCCTCCAGGCGCAGCTCGCGGCTGGTGCCGTCTGCACCACTAGCGTCGCCGACGACTGGTTTCGCCGGTTCCGTGAGCCGGCCGCCCTCTGGTACGTGAGGGTCGCTCGCTTCCGCCGGGTTTGTGAGGCGTGCCCGGCACGGGCTGCGTGCCTTGAGCTCGCTTTGCGTGACCGCGAGGGTATGGATCTGAATCGTGGGGACGACGACATGGTTCGCGCCGGGCTGACGACCGTCGAGCTTCGTGAGCTCGGCACCGAACACCAGCGGGATCTTGAGGAAGCGGTCGCTCGCGACGACGAAGCCGTCACCCAATTGCGGCGCCCCCGGACCCTCACCCTCGACGTCGACCGCATGCTCCCGGACATCGGGGCTGTACCCGTGGATCCCGCTCGGGGCCGCCGGCTTGTCTGCGATCTCCGACAGACCCTCCCCTCCCCCGCCGCTCGTGCGCACGAGTCGCGGGCGTGGACCGGGGAGGAAGTCGAGCAGGAGGAGGACACCACTGGTCGAGACGGTACCGGCTATACCGGTGAGCCGGAGCCCGAAGCCCGTCTGCACGGTCTGGTCCGTGAGCTCGTTGCCGATGGTGACCGTCGGGCTGCCCGTGTCGGTCGCCGGGCTCGGCGGACGGTGGCCGAGATGACGTCCAGGCTCGCCTTGTCCGGGAGTGCTCGATGAGGCTGACCGAGGCCGAGCGGAAGAAGCTGTCGGAGCGGGTGCGTGAGGCCAACAAGCGGTCCGAGAGCAGGCCCCGGTGAACACCCTCCTGGCCCTGCTCCGAGTGCTCCGCGCCTGGACCTGCCCCGACTGCGGCGGGCACAACGCCGAGGACAACGAGGCGTGTGCCCACTGCACCCCGGACGGAATGTGACCGCCGTGCCCGACGACCTGTACATCCGGTACCTCACAGCCGCCAGGCAGCTCGCCGATCACCAGGCTGAGTGCCCGGCGTGCCGGGCCGAGGAGCCGTGCCCGGTCGCGCGTCCTCTCCAGGATCGGTTCGCCCGCCTGCAGGACGCCTACCTCCAGCGCACCAAGCGCTGAGCCCTCGCGGGCGGCTGGAAGGTCAGCCTGCCGGGTTCCTCGCCCGCACAACCGGGGGCGAGGAACCCGGTGGGCCGGAGACCACCAGCCACCCCGTCCTTCTCCCTCTCTCGCTGCCGTCGTCCGCGTCCGGACCGCGGCAGCTCCTTCCGGCCCCGAGGCGCAGAGCCCGGGACCGTCCTCTTTACTTCTTCTCATCCATGGAGGTCCCGCCATGCGCGGCGACATCATCCGCACCACCTACTCCCCCGCCACCGAGCCGACCGCCGGCGTCGACTGGCGACACAACGCCGTCTGCCGCGAGGAAGACCCCGAACTCTTCTTCCCGATCGGCACCACCGGCCCCGCCCTGCTCCAGATCGACGAGGCCAAGGCAGTGTGCCGCCGCTGCCCCGTCATGGAGCAGTGCCTGCAGTGGGCCCTGGAGGCCGACCAGGAGCACGGCGTCTGGGGCGGCCTGTCCGAGAGCGAGCGCCGTCGTATGAGGCGCCGCGCCGCCCGGAACCGCTCCCGCGCCGCCTCCGCTTCTGGGGCTTGACCGGTCTGGCGGCTGCCTGATCCACCCGGACCGCAGCGTGCTGCGGTCCGGGTGGTGACCGGGAGCCGGACAGCCCGGACCGTGATCACCCGAGGGGGACCACCCCATGACCAGCACCACCGGCACCATCTCCGTCACCGCTCTCGCCGTGCTGCGCGGTGCGGCCGAGGCCGCCGCCCCGCTGTGGGCGGAGTGGACCCGCGCCCACACCGCGCTGGCCGAGGTGTTCACCGCGTTGGACTCCACGCCCGACGCCGAGTGGAAAGCGGCCGTCAGCAGGCTGTTGAACGCCCAGTACGCGGCCGATGACGCGGCCCGCGCCTGGGACGCCGCCGCCGAGAACATCGCCAGGGCCCGTCTCAACGGCCTGTTCGGCGACCGGCGGGCCGAGGCCCTCGCCCTGGCCGGGGTCGACCCCGCCTGGGAGATCGCCGGATGCCACACCGAGTACGGCCGGTTCGGTGGGCCGGTGTGCCACCGCCTGCGCCATGACGGCGCCGGCCAGCGCGCGCACATCCACCGCATCTCGGCCCTGTGCGACGCCGACGGCTGACCCTGCGGTCTGCCAACCGTCCCCCCGCACCCCCGGCCACACCGGCCAGGGGGTGCGGGGCAGTGGGGAGCTGGACAGCCCACCCCGTGAAGGGACCTGCCGCCGCTCGACCGCAGAACGTCCCGCCCGCCCGGCGGGAGCCGCAGACAGGTAGCTGTCCGTGCGCGTGGGCCTCAGGCCACCAGCTGCCCGCCTGACGGGCACCCCGCTTATTGCGTATTCACCGGCCTGGGGCAGCCCAGGGCCACTCAGTTCACTCGCTCATCGAGGAGCAGCATGTTCGCGCAGCAGAACGCCAGCACGGTGAAGTCCGGGTTCGGGCAGGGTGACTATGTCCTGTACCGGGACCCCGCCCGCTTCTGGAGGGGCCTGCCCGACCACACCTTTGTCTGCCGGATCGAGACGGCCTGGGCGACCGGCACGTACAACCTGACCGCGCTGGCCACCGGCAGTACCGTCTACGACGCGCGGCCCGAGTACATGCGGCTGCTGCCGCCCGTCGACGCGATGCGCGACATCGACACCGCCCCGCTGAACACCGATGGGGCCGCCGACGACATGACGGCCGCTGCCATGTGCTGGCTCACCCAGCAGCAGGCGACGGCGAACCGGCGTCCGGAACTGCCCGGCCAGAGCTGAAGCGGCCAGCGCCCGAACGCGGACCAGGCCCTCCCTCACTCTTCTTCTGCTCCCGCCCGGCGGGCCCGGTTCCCAACTCGTGGCCCACGCCTTTGAGCAGCACACGGTCCGCCCGCCCGCCTGGCGGGCGGACCGCTTTTCCTTCCCCGCCTGCCCGGGAACAGTCCCGGGCCCGTCCACCTGGAAGACTCCATGAACTCACGCACCATTGCTTTACACCGCGAGCTCGACCGTTCCGGCCTGTCCCCCACCGCTGCTGCCGCCGCCGCCGCTGCGCCCGCGCCCGGCACTGTGCCTCTGCCCGCCCGGGCCGGGACGGCTGCTGCTCCGTCGGAGCGGCCGGTACCTCTCCTGGCTGCGGATGTCTCCCGGTATCACCACCCGCTGTTCGTGCGGGCGGAGCCCGGCGAGTACGAGGGCTGGACCACCTACCACTTCCGTGGTTTCACCGGCCGCGAGGAACGGCCCGAGATGCCGTCCGCCGTCTGGAGGGACAGGACGGTCACCTCCGAGGAGCGGTGGGAGCTCGGGCGGCAGTACGACTCGGCCCGAGTCCTGTGGTCCAAGGCCCGCCTGCGGCTGCGGGCCGTGCCCGTACTGCGGAAGGCCGCCCCGCTGTGGGAGGCGTGGCAGCGGGCGCAGGCCGCACTCCACCAGACGTTCCGCGCGTTCTGGGACACCTCCGACGGCATGTGGCGCGCGCAGCTGTTGAAGCTCACCGACGCCGAGCGTGCCGCGGTGGAGGCGGCGACGGCGTGGGACGGCGTCGCCGGGGAGCTGGCCCGGCTCGCCGAGGACCAGGTCCGCGAGGCCGGGGAGGACAACGACCTGGCGCTGACGGTCGTGGCCCGGGAGGCCGGTCTGGACGCGAGCGGCTGGGACATCTCGCCGGCCGACTCCTACAACCCCTACCCCGGCTACTGGCAGAAGGAGATGCCGCTGGTCGCCGCCGCCGGCCGGGAGATCGCCGAGCAGCGCGAGCGCCTGGCCGAGGTTGCGGCCCTCGCCGGAGACATCACCGCCACGACCGCTCCCGCCGCCCGGCGGGACTGAAAACCATAGAGAGGAGTCATCGTGGAGAACACAGCGACCAACCCGCATGAGGCCGGATCGCCGGGGCGGCGTCTGACCCGGATGCAGACCGGGATCCTGATCGCCGCTGCTGTGCCGATCGCCGTCGGCGGCGGCCTGGGCGGCTGGGGCACGTTCACCAACATCCTGACCGAGTTCCCGCGGGACGCGACCGCGATCGGTGTGGTGGCGGCCGGTGAGGGCGGCACGCTGACCCTGGCGATCGTCATGGTCCTGGTGACCTTGCTGGGGCAGTCCTCGCCCGGGTGGGTCCGGGCGGGACTGTGGGTGCTGCCCCTGATCGCGTCCGCCACGGGCGCGGCGGTCGCCGACACCCTGGAGGAGGCGGTCGTCTACGCGGTCACGCCGCTGGCGATGATCGCGGCGGCTGAGGGACTGGGGCTGATCGCCCGCAGGGTCGTCGTCTACTGCACCGGCGTCGACATGGAGGCCCGGCGCCGGAACGCCACCACGGTGCAGAAGATGGCGGTGCTCCGCGCCCTGGCCGCCAACCACCCCAAGAAGGGGGCCCGCCGGCGGGCCGAGCTCGCGTCCTGGCGCCTGGCACGCAAGGTCGGCATCGGCGACGACGACCTGGGCGCCGGCCTGGTGACGGTCCAGCGGGAACGGCTGACCAGCGGCGCCGACACGGCCCTCGCCGCCATGTTCACCCCCGCCCGCGCCGCCGTCACACCGGCCGTACCCGCGCTGCCCGTTTCCGGCACACCCGCCCTCGCACCGGGGACAGGCCACGGCGGATCCGGCACGGCCTCCGTGCCGGATGGCGGGGACCGGCACGCGCAGGGCAGGGACCGGCGCAGTGCCGTCACGGCCCCGCCCGTCCCCGTCACGGCCCCGCTGGTTCCCGGCACTGGGGATGTCACGCAGGTCAGCGCCGGTCCCGGTGACGGACCGGCACACACCGGCGGGACCGGCACGGTCCCGGCCCGTGACGGCGTCACGGCCACCGGCACACCGTCCGGCACGCAGAGCGTGCCGGACACGGATACGGGCACGGTCCCCGCAGTGCCGGACACCGGTGCCGTCACGGATGCGGCTGTGCCGGACGCGGAGGTGGTTGTGCCGGTCGTGTCGTCCGGCACGGCGGTGACGCTCAAGGAGATCGCCGCCGTCGTGGGTGTGCCGGTCCCGGAGCAGGGCGAGCGCCTCTCCGACGCGCAGCTGATGGTCGTGGTGCGGCATCTTCGCTACCGCGTGGACCCGCCGCTGTCGTACCGGCAGGCCATGGCCGCGTTCCGCCGGGCCGGTTTCGTCGGGGGCGAGGAGCGGATCCGCCGCACCTGGGCCGAGCTGATGTCCCAGGAGGAGGACGCCCCGTCCGACACGGCCGGAACCCCGGGAGAGACCCCGGCCGATGAGGAGACGGTGGGCGAGGAGGACGAGGAAGAGGCCGGCCCCCGGCCCTGACCTCCTGCCCTTTTCATGTCCGGCACCACCGGCGAAGGCCAGCCCGCGCACATTCGGGCTGGCCTTCGCCGCGACTGCCGGAAGCACGCACGTACGCAGTCGAGCGCGGTGGCAGACCCGGCCTGGCAGACCCGGCGCGCACCCCCTGGTGAGCGGCAGAAGCCGCAGACCCGCAGGAGTGCAGACCCGGTGAGTGACCCCGGCGAGCCCCGCACCACCCAGTTCCAGGCCCCTGACGAAGCGTGATCAGCAAGGGGTCTTCGGCTTGTCCACTCACAAGAAAGGAGCACACCATGGCACCCACGGCGACCGGGCCGCCCCCGAAGTCCGGGAGCTGCACCCGTACGACGACCCCGTCGGCGCCCGCGCCGGCACCCCCCGCGGTGATCCCGCCGGCCCTTGCCAGGTGGGCGCCCGACCCTCCGACCTGGGGCCAGCGAATCATCCCCCACGGGATCCGGTCCGTGATGGCCGACTGGGGGCTCTGGCAGGAGCCGCGCCCCCTGAAGCCGTCGTTCCACCTGGTCCAGGTGATCGAGGTCCTGACCCGCTACGGCTGGTGCCAGACCTTTGATTTCTCCCCCACCGGCCGTATGTGCATCAGGGGTGCCCAGACCTTTCTGGAATCCACCGGGCACGTGACCGTGATCGACCGGGGGAAGGCCGTGAACTACCTCCAGACCCAAATCGCCCGGCAGGGCGTGGAGATGGAGTTCTGGGCGTGGAACGACCTTTCCCGCAACACTTTCCGGGGCGTGGAGGCCATGATCTCTGCTGCTTCCGACCTGGCGCGTAGGAACGGAGAATAAAAATGACGCCGGAAGAAGAGAGGGCATTCGAAGGAATCCAGGCCGGAATGGCGGCTGGGTTGGCCTTCGGGAACAGCGCTCCGGACGCGTCCCCGTACGCCGATGAAGGCCCGTACGGGACCCCGGTCGTGAAGAACAGGAAGGCCGGTCTGACCCGCCGGGGGAAGGTCGCTGTCGCGGTCGCCGGGGTGGCGGTCATCGGCGGCGGAACCATCTGGTGGAACGTCCACCAGGCCGGTTTGGAGGCGGACCGGAAGGAGGCCGCCGCCCTCCAGGTCCAGATGAAGGAGCTGGAGCTGGAGGAGATGAGGATCCGCAACGCGCAGGCGGGCGCCGACCAGCAGGCCGCGACTGCCTCCGCCGAGAAGATCCAGGCAGCTGTCAACAGGTGCGTGAAGGACTCCTCCGGCCTGATCGGCAAGGGGTTCGGATCACCCTCGCGGAGCGACGTCGTGGCGGACTGCAAGCAGCAGTACGAGACCGCCGACGGGTCCGGCATGACGGCCGCTGGCAACGCCCAGGCCACCGGTGAGAGTGGGGGCGGCGGGATCAACTCCCCCGCCCTGCTGGGCCTCGTCGCCGGGGGCGCGCTGGTCGTCGCGGTGTTCGCACGCAAGGGCAAGCAGCCCGATGTGTAGTCACGGAAAGTAGTTGCGGTGGTTACTCCTTCCCTACTCACTACCGCCTGAACAGCGAAATCGCTTCCCCTGGGGCGCCTTGGGCGATCTTCTGAGCCCGGAAGTAGGTAAGGAGTAACCACCCTGAGTAACGATCGAGGGAGCGTATGCGGCACGACAGGACCGGCCGAAGCCGCCGGTGGTCGCTGGTGGTACACGAGAAAGGGGAGTAGAGATGGCGACCGATACGGCGCCCCCGGTCCCTGCGGGACCGCCCGATCCGCCCGCTGCGCCAGCCGTCGGCACGGAGGCCGCGAAGGCCGGTGACACCGGCATCATGGCCGCCCTGATGGCCGCGGTGGAACCGGCCCGGCCGGTCACCGCGACCGGCGCGGGGGCCCGGCCGGACGGTGACGACCCGGCCGCGAAGGCGGACCCGGACGGGGTGGTGGACCGCTCCTCCCCGGGCGTCACGAGCGAGTCGTTCAAGACCCGGGACGACCTGACGGGCGCCGGGTCCGACGCGGCCGGTGCCCGGCACAAGGAGGGCGTGTTCAAGACCCTGGTCCGCGCCGGTGCGACTCGCTGGGCGAAGGGCGGCGGGACGGCGAACAAGCGCCTCGACCTGGAGAGGACCCGGGCCGGTGCGCACCAGGTGAAGGAGACCCGGACCACCACAGTCATGAAATCGCCCGGACTTCCCACCCGGAACGGTTCCGGAGGGGCCGGTGGCGGGAGCCAGAATTCCGGCGCCAGCGGTGGCGGTAATTCGGGCCGGAGCCCTACCGGGAACGGCTCCACGGGCACCGGGCGCAGTGGAAGCGGCGGTACCAACGGAGGCGGCGGGCGCGGCCCATCCGGTTCTTCCGGCTCGAACGGGAGCGGAAGTTCCGGCGGCGGGCGCGGCACCAGCGGAATCGGTGGCGGAGGTCCGTCGAAGGACACCCGCCCTAAGTCGGTAAAGGACTCCGTGAGTAAGGGGAAAGACGGCTCCTCGGGGAACGCGGGATCTGGTGGAAAGGCTTCGGGCGGCTCGTCCAGCGGGAGTTCCGGTGCCTCGAAAGAAAAGGGCGACACGGGCCGGGGCGCGAAGGCCGACCTGAAGAAGGACGGCAGCGGCCAGGGTTCGGGCGGCGCCGCCGGGAGCGGCGGCGGATCCGGCTCGCGTGGCGCTTCCGGGAGCAGCGGCCAGGGCTCCGGCGGCTCCTCGGGGAGCAGCGGCGGATCCGGGAAGAGTGGCTCCTCCGGGAGCGGCGGCGGGGGCAAGGGTTCGGGTGGTTCCTCCGGGAGTGGCGGCGGGTCCGGCAAGAGCGGCAAGGCTGGCTCCGACTCCGGCTCGGACGGCGCCCACAGCCGGACCCCGCTCCAGCGCTCCCGGGAGACGGGTCATGGCGACGGCTCCAGGGTCCGCAACGTGGTCGACCACGTGCAGGCGTACGCGAAGGGCGCGAAGGACGGATATCAGGACAAGAAGGAGGAGAACGGTAAGGAGCACGCGCGGCTGGACGAGGCGCACGCCGGCCGCAAGGCGAAGCAGCAGGACCCGAAGAAGGACAGCCCGAAGGGGGTGGCGGTCACCGGGCCGGACGGCCGGACGCTCGTCATCGCCCCGCCGGAGGAAGGAGACGACGGAATGAGCACGGACGTGAAGCCTCTCCTGGTGAAGGAGATCAACGCGAACACGCTGACCCTGGAGGTGGAGGGTGCCCCCAAGCCGATCAGCCGGAAGGAACTGCGGAACTTCAAGCAGTACGAGCGCAAGCTGGAGGGCAAGGAGAGCTACCTGGTCAAGGTGGCCGAGACGTGCAAGTCGCTGCAGGCCGCTGCCGAGCTCGAGGCGAGGGACTGCCAGCGGCTGGCGGAGCAGGCGAAGGGCGTCGAGGGCGGACAGAAGCTGGCCGGGAAGCTGGCGAAGCTGGCCGACGCGGCGAAGGCCCAGGCGGTGGAGGCCGCCGAGCTCCACAAGCGGGCGCGGCGGGCGGCGGAGATGTGCAAGGTCGTCCTGACCAATATCGGGACCCGGTACGCGCCGCTGTACAAGGCGGTCGTGGACTCGGACGAGACGAAGCCCGCCGAGCTGCGCTTCTACAACGACAAGGGCTCCTACGCGTCCGCCGCGTAGGAGAGGACGGGAGAGCTGATCATGGCAGAGCTGACGTACAAGGCCCTCGTCCGCAAGGTCCAGGACAAGGAGAAGGCCCTGGCCCGTCACGCGGAGGGGGCCAGGAATTCCGCGGACAACATGAGGCAACTGGCCGACGACACCGCCTCCGATGCGGACGCGCTGGGGGCCAAGAGCGTGGACCGCGACTCCCTGGCGGAGTGCCAGGAGCTGGCGAAGGTCATCCGCGGGGTGTCGGACGGCACGCTCACCTACGCGGCGAAGACGGCCGACATCGTGAAGGCGGCGAAGGCGGCCGGGGACCAGGCCCGCACCACCCACGGCGGGTTCCAGGAAGCCTTCGACCGCTCCGACGTGACGGGCCTGGAGAAGGTCTCGCGCGACTGGTTCGAGCAGGAATAGCACCACCACACCACCCACACCATTCACACCGCTGGCGTGGCCGGCCCCTGGGGATCACACACCCCGCGGGGGTCGGCCGCGCTGTTCGTGGCCCCCGTTTTCCAGGCAGGAGAGTCCCCCTCGATGTCCACCACCATCACCAAGACCGTGCCGAACTCTGCGCCGGCGGAGCGTGCCGCCGCGGCGCTCCAGGTCGTCCTGCCCGTCGGGGTGGGCATCCTGGCCCCCTTCCTGGATCCGGACGCGGCGGCCTACGCCGCGCTCGGCTTCGTGGCCGGGGCGACGTTCGCCGGGGCCAACTACATGAACCGCCTGGGCCGCTGGGCCGATCTGCTGCCCGGGATCGACATCGCGCGGGCGCACCGCGACACGATGGGGATCTCCACGATCACCACCGGTATGGGTCTGGCCCTGGGGCAGCTCGGCGGGGCCGAGGCGTCCGACGCGCTGATGGCCGGGGCCCTGGAGCCGACCACGATTCCCGGGATTCTGTCGCTGGGCTGGTGGGCGGCGGTCGTCTTCACCGGCTGGCGTCTGCGCCGGGTCTTCGGACGGCGGAGGATCGTGGTGGAGCAGGCGCAGCCGCCGGTGCAGGCTGTCCCGGCCAATACCGGCGGCCCGGCCGCGGTGTCCCTGGCGGACAAGATGATCGCGGCCTGGGGGCGGGTGATCAGCGACCCCAAGCACGGGCGCCACCGGGGCCAGGTCCTGTCCGACGTCGTGATCTACGCCGACCGGTGGGAGGGGCGGATCACCGCTGCCCTCGGCGACTCCGTCAGCGTGGCGAAGGAGACCGTCTCCAGTCTCTTCGGGCGCGCGGTCGAGGACATCACCATGAAGGTGGGGGCGCACTCCGGGGAGGTCTTCATCACCGTCTGGTACACCCAGCGCGCGGAGCTCGACCCCGCTACCCTCCAGGGCGCCTGGAAGCGGGTGCGGGCGCGGCTCCTGCCCAAGACCCACCTGGAAGAGGTCGGCAAGGACGAGAACACCGGCGGGCAGGTCGCGCGCGTCGTCGCCGACGACGACCTGGACGCACTCCCCCGCGTCGTCAACCTCGGCGAGCTCGCCGGTGCGCTGCGCCGTTCCATCGACCTCGTCTCCTACGAGCCGGGACGGCGCGACCCCAGGCGCGCGATCATCCGCGTCATGGACCACAACCCCCTGGAGGCCGGCCACGACTTCCAGGGCCTGGACTCCCTGGTGGCCACCCCGGGAGGCTGGGTCAGCATCGGGAAGATCGTGAGCGGGTTCCCCGCGAAGATCCAGCTGTTCGACCCGAAGCTGGGCGCCCTCCACGTCGTGATCGCCGGTACCACCGGCTCCGGCAAGGGCGGCACGGGCCAGATGATCAGCCTGGCCTATCACGCCAACAGGATGGCCCAGATCTACGGTGACCCCAAGGGCGCGAGCAACCCGGCGATCCCGAAGATGGCCGCCTACAGCGGCCTGACGAAGGAGGGCGCCCTGGGCGCCATGCGGCTGTCCTGGTGGGTCCTCCAGCACCGGATCGAAGAGGCCGCCCGCCTGGAGCTGAAGAACTTCGAACCGTCGGCGATGCGGCCGTACTGCGCCACGATCCTGGACGAGGCCGCCCAGATGCTCGCTCCCGGGGCGCCGAACCGCAAGGAGGCCGTGAAGATCGTCAAGGACGGTGCCTCGCTGACCCGCTCCCTGGGCATGCCCTGGGTCCTGATCAACCAGACCGTCAACCTCGACCAGCTCGGCGGCGAGCAGGCGATCCGCGCGAACCTCCTGGCCGGCGGGACCTGGATCATCCTGCGCACCGACAGCGACCAGGTGAACCTGGGCGACCTTCCCCCCGGCTTCGAGGGGATCGACCCCTCGCTGATCCCGCCGGTGTGGGTGGAGGAGGACGACGCGCTGGTGTACGACCCGACCCTGGAGGAGTCGGACCCGCGCCGCACCTTCGGCCTCGGCTACGTCGCGGCCCCTGGCGGGCGCGCGGGCATGATGCGGATCGACACCCTTGAGGACGCCACCGCGCACATCCGGCCGGAGAACGTCATGGCCCCGGTCGACGTGCCCTGGTGGGGCGACGAGGCGTACATGGAGGAGCTGGCCCGGACCCCCATCCCCGGCTTTGAGGAGACGGACGGCGAAGGCGCCACCGGCGAGGCAGGCACCTCGTTCCCCGGTGTCCACCTCCCCAAGCCGAAGGAGCTCACCTCGGAGGAGAAGGTCCTGGCCGCCCTCCGCGACGAATCCGACCCCATGTACGTGGACATGCTCGATGAGGGCGACGACATCGACCCCGACGACATCGACTACGTGGAGCGGGGCCAGCTCCAGGCCGCCTGCGGCGTCGCGGAGTCGACCTTCGCGAACGTCCTCAACAAGCTGGAGAAGGCCGGAAAGATCCACCGGATCAAGGAAGGGAAGACCTCCAAGGTGGCCCTCGGCCCCCGGCCGCAGGCCACCGACGAGGCCGCCTGACCGCTGCCCATGCAGTGCGTTTCCCCATGCGGCCGCCGTGCCGCACCACCACCGAACACCACCGTGGCCACGTCCTCGCCACTGCCGCCCGTATCCGCCGTGCGCTGGACGAACCCACCACCCCGTACGGGACGGCGTCCGCGGACACCACGACCTGAGCGACACCACCTGGCACTCCGGGCCCCGGCAACTGCGGCCGGGGCCCGCCCCACGCTGCCACGACCGTCACCCGGACCCCGGACATGCCGGTCCGCCACAGAGAAAGGTGAACGACGCCCGTGCGCCGTTACCGCTACCGCTGCCCCGTCTGCCAGACCACCAGCCCCGTCCGCCACGGCCTCAACGCCCTCGCGGCCGAAGGCGAACACCACCGCGACTCGCAGCACGGCGGCCACTACCCCGACGGCGAGACCAGCGGAGAAACAGACCGCCTCGGCCGCTGGTACGCCGCGCTTCCTCCGATCGCCGCCGCCCACGCGCGGCTCGCCGACACTCTCAGCGACCTCCACGACGAGAAGGCCATGGGCCACTACTGGTGGGCCAGCGCCGGAGCCGTCCTCATCCTCACCGCCGCGATAGCCCTCGTCCTCGGCACCGCCCTCCTCGCCCTGCAGCACTGACCCGGACGCTCCGCCCGGTCACCCACCGGCAACGGGCCCCGTTCTGAAACAGCCCCGCCCCGACCTCACAGGCCGGGGCGGGACCACCGGGTGACCGCAGCATCGGCTAGAGGCCGGCCACCCACTCCTCCACCCGAGAATCCGAGATCAGGAGACCTCCAGCATGCCTCGTCTGCCCATCACCACGGAGCGCCTGGCCCTCTTCGGCACCCTGCTCGCCACCTTCGGCGAGCTCCACCCCGCCTGCGACCACTGGGTCCAGGGCAGCAAGACCGCGTCCTGGAAGCGGCTGTACGGCGACGACCTGGTCCACGCCGACGGCTCCCCCGCCACACCGGACTCCACCCGCCCGACCATGACCATCAGCACCCTCGGCCGCCGCGCGGTCGCCTGCCACGTCGCCTCCTACACCGCCGTCCAGCTCGGAGCGACCATCGCGATCACCCGCGCCTTCGGCTACCGCGTCACCCCGGCCGCGCTGCTCGCCGGAGCGGCCATCAACGCCGGCACCCATGCCGCCATCGATCGCGGAGCTTTCCTTCTGTGGCTCGCCCGGAAGGCGAAGCAGACCGGCTACATCGACCACTGCCAGGCGCTCCGCCTCGACGCCGAAGGGGACATCAGCCAGGAGATCACCGGGCCCGGGAGCGCGTGGATGGAGCTGGACGCGGCGCTCCACCGCGCCATCGGCGTCGGTGCCGCCGCCGTCACCACCTGGCTCACCACCCGCCCCGGCCGCCGGTGACCCCCGCCACCCACACCCGACCGGACGAACCGGCGGGGCCGGCCGATGTCGGCCAGCTCCTCACTGTGGCCTTCCGCGCCGCCGCACTCACGCCGCTGGCCGCCGGTGACGCCCCTGTTCTCGTGGTCACCGAATAGCCGATCGACGGCGCCGACGGCGCCGGTTGCCCCTCCTCGCCCTGCACCCCTGACGGGGCGGCCGGGCGGGGTGGGGGAGCCGGAGAGACCGGCCCCGGAAGGGATTCCTGATGAGCAAGCGCGTACGCGTCCGCGAGGTGACGGACCCGCAGACCGGTCGTGTGACCACGGAGAAGGCCGTACTGCACGGGGAGGCAGTGGAGATCGCACCGGGAGTGCGGATGGTCCCGGGCGGCGGCAAGCAGCAAAAGAAGAAGAACAAGAACAAGAAGAGCTACGGCCTGTCCGGTCGATCATGTTCGAAGCCCGGTGATGACGGACGCCGCGGTGCTTGTGCCGAGGAACACATAGCCTCGCTTGTCATAGCGAGTTGTGCTCGCCCGGAGCTGATGGCCCCGTCCCAAGAACAACCAGATCACACGCCAGCCTCAGAATCGCACCCTGGATGCAGAGGGGCGGCGGCACAGGGTGTCCTGTGCCGCCGCCCTGGGTGGTGCGGTGGGCCAGCCGGTCAGGCGAGGGGCACGTCCAGGTGGGACGGGGCGCCTTCGGGTGACGAGAGGGTGAGCTTGGCACCGGCCTCGTTGGCGTGGCCGTAGAAGGGGTCCTTGGTGTCCAGGACGAGCATCAGGCGGTGTCCGGCCGGGACGTCGTAGCC
>NZ_JBEPCY010000052.1:0-33659 GCF_040299965.1 Streptomyces sp. NPDC000594
GGCCCCCATCTTCGACCTCGCCGACTACGGCGTCGTCGGCGACCTCCACACCGTCCTGCCCCAGCTCACCGACGAGATCAACCACCGCAAGAACTGACCCCCGGCAGCGGAAGCCCGACAGGGGAAGCCCGACAGCGGAAGCGGCTCTTCCCCTGTCTGTCCCCCGGCGTTCCTGCCCCTGAGGGCGGGAACAGGGACCACCGGGAATCGGGGTGACCCGGCGCGGACCCTGGGCATACTCTCCCGGATGCGACAGCGGACCGTGCCGCGCGCCGGGGACCGCCCGGCGCGCGGGCGGCCAGGGGAAAGGCGAGCGAAACGATGGATGAGTACGCCGGTGGTGCACGGCTGTGGCTGCGGAACTACGCCCCGGCACCGGGGGCCGCGGTCAGGCTGGTGTGCTTTCCGCACGCCGGGGGTGCGGCCAGTGCCTACCATCCGATGGTGCAGGCACTGGCCCCCGTGGTGGATGTGACGGCGGTGCAGTATCCGGGCCGTCAGGACCGCCGGGCCGAGCCCTGTGTGGAGAACATCCCGGAGCTGGTGGAGCGGATCGTCCCGGTGCTGTCGGGGCTGGACGACGGTCGGCCGCTGGCCCTGTTCGGGCACAGCATGGGCGCGACGGTGGCCTACGAGGTGGCCCGGCGGCTGGAGGCGGCGGACGGGCCGCAGCCGGCGGTGGTGTTCCTCTCGGGGCGGCGCGCACCCCGTTACCACCAGCCCGGGCGGGTGCACCTCCAGGACGACGAGGGCATTCTGCGGGAGTTGACCCTGCTGGGCGGTTCGGCGGTGGAGGCACTGACCGATCCGGAGCTGCTGGAGCTGGTGATGCCCGCGATCCGGGGCGACTACCGCGCGGTGGAGACCTATGCGCATGTGCCGGGGGCGCCGCTGCGCTGCCCGGTGGTGGCGCTCACGGGGGACGCGGATCCCCGTGCCGAGGTGGCGGAGGTGGAGGCCTGGCGGGAGTACACGGAGGGCCCGTTCTCCTGCCATGTCTTCCCCGGCGGCCACTTCTTCCTCCAGGAGCGGGCGGACGAGGTGCACAGGACCGTGCGTGAGCGGCTGGCGGAGCCGGCGGTCCGGGGGGCGGGGGCGCGCTGAGCCGTACCGCGGCGCTCCGGGCCCGTCCCCCATCGGTGCGGGCCCGGGGCGCGGCGGGTGGCTGCCCCGGGGTCAGACCCCGAAGGCGGCGGCGTAGTGGATCACCCCGGAGGGGACCGGCCGGTCGGAGTCGAGGACCAGGGCCATCATCGCCTCGTCGGGGACGGTGAAGGGGGCCCGGATGCCCCAGCGGGAGGCGGGTTCAAAGCCGAAGCGGGGGTAGTAGTCGGCGTGGCCGAGGACCACGACCAGGCTCTCCCCCTGGTCGCGAGCCGCTTCCAGGGCGGCGCGGATGACCGCGGAGCCCGCCCCCTGCCCCTGGTGGGAGGGGAGGACCGCACAGGGGGCGAGGGCCAGGGCGGGCGCGCCGCCGGTACCGATCCGGCAGCGGGTCAGCAGGGCGTGCCCGACCAGGGTGCCGTCGGGTGCGCGGGCCACCAGGGAGAGGCCGTCGATCCAGGCATCGGGGTCGGCGCGCAGCGCGTCGACCAGATCGGCCTCGGCGGCGGTGGCGAAGGCCGCCGCGTTGAGGGCGTGGATGGCCGGGATGTCCTCGGGGGTCTCCGGACGGGTGGTCCAGACGGTCATTCGGGGTCCGTTCTGCTGTGGAGCGTTCGCCTCCGCCGGGGCGGGCCCGTCCGGGGCCGGTCAGGGCGCGGGCGGCGCCAGGACGACGGGCAGTTCCGCGAGGCCCCGGAAGGCCGGGAAGGGGACCACCAGCCATTCCGGGTCCCGGGCGGGGTCCGCGAGGGCGACATGGGGGAAGCGGTCGAAGAGGCCGGTGAGGGCGAGCTGGGTCTCCAGCCGGGCCAGTGCGGCGCCGAGGCAGTAGTGCGGGCCATGGCCGAAGCCGAGGTGGGCGCTCTGGTTGCTCAGGGGCCGCCCGATGTCGAAGGTGTCCGGTTCGTCGAACTTCCGCGGGTCGCGGTTGGCGGAGTTGAGGGCGATCTGCACCAGCGCGCCCCGGGGCACGGTGGTCCCGGCGATCTCCACGTCCTCGGCGGCGTACCGGAAGGTCGCGGTCTCCACCGAGCCGTCGTACCGCAGGACCTCGTCGACCGCCCGGGTGATCAGGTCGGGGTCCTCGGTGAGGGCCGCCCGCTGGTCCGGATGGGTGAGCAGATGGAGGACGGCGTTGCCGATGAGATAGGCGGCGGTCTTGTGGCCCGCGAACATCAGCAGAAAGGCGGTGGAGATCAGTTCGTGCTCGGTGAGCCGTCCGTTCTCGTCACGGGCGGCGATCAGGGCGCTGAGCAGGTCGTCGCTGGGGCGTTGCCGCTTCTGCTCGATCAGTTCGGCGAAGTAGGCGTGCAGGGCCTCCTCGGCCCGCTGCTGGGCCTGCTTGGACTCCTTGCTGAATCCGGTACGGGCGACCGTGGTGGACCAGGTCTGCACCTTGGGCCGGTCCTCGGGCGGCACTCCGAGGAATTCGCAGATCACGATGATCGGCAGCGGGAAGGCGAAGGCGGCCAGCAGATCGACGGGTTCACCGACCGGGCAGTCGTCCAGGAGTTCGGTGACGATCTGCTGGACATGGGGGCGCAGCGCCTCCACCCGGCGGGGGGTGAAGGCGGAGCTGACCAGCCGCCGCAGCCGGGTGTGCTTGGGCGGGTCGGCGTTGAGCATATGGTCGTCGAGGGCGACGGAGGAGTCGCCGAAGATCCTCCGGTAGGAGTCCATGGCCCCGTACATGTCCTTGCTCAGCCGGGGGTCGGCGAGGGCGGCGCGGGCGTCGTCGTAACGGGTGATCAGGTAGGTGCTGATGCCATGGGGCGGGCTCATGGGGCAGACGGGGGCGGTGTCCCTGAGGTGGCGGTAGACCGGGTAGGGGTTCCGCCGGAACTCGGGGGTGCACCGTTCGGCGGCGGCGGCCGGGTCCTCCACGCTGGTCATGGACGGCTCCTGAGGTCGAAGACAGCCTCGGCGTTGCCGCCGAGGATGAGCTGTTGGGCCGCCTTGTCGACGGGCAGCTTCTCGATCATGCGGATGAACTCCTCCAGGGGCACGGAGAGCGGCGGCGAGTCGGTGCCGAAGAGCATCCGTTCGGGGCCCAGCACCTCGGCGTTGAGGCCGAGGTGGGTGGGGTTGAAGGTGCTGGTGTCGACATACATCCGGCGCAGCGCGGCGGCCGGGTCGGCGGCGGGACCGGAACCGGGACCGGCGGAAGGTGGCCCCCCGGGCCCACCAGGCCCACCAGGCCCCCCGGACCCACCAGGGCCACCGGGGGCGGCGCCGGGTGGTCCCTGGCCCCAGTGCCGGGGCCGGGCCGCCGTCTGGAGCCGCTCCGGCAGCAGGGCCAGCGCCCCGCCGCCGGTGGCGCCGATCAGCCGCAGCCGGGGGTACTTGTCGAGCCAGCCCGCGAAGGCGATCAGCGAGAGGGCCAGCTGGAGATCGCCGAACCGGCCGATCTGTTCGACAAAGCCATGGGACTCGACCTGTTCGGTGCCGATCGGTTCGGCGGGGGCGTGCACCAGGACGGGCGCACCCGTCTCGGCGGCCAGCGCGAAGAAAGCGTCCGAGCGGGGGGAGCCGAGGAGTTCGCCATGGACGCTGGAGGTGGTGATCAGCCCGACGAACGCGGGGTCGGCCAGGGTCTCGCGCACCCCCTCCAGATGGTCGTCGTCGCCGAAGGGATTGGCGTAGACATAGCCGCGCAGCTGGTCCGGGAAGGTGCCGATGAGCCCCGACATCCAGGCGTGGAAGCCGCGCAGCCGGTCCCGGGGCTGGCGGTAGTTGTCGACGCCGGGGACCCGGGCCATCGCCCCCGCGCCGACGGGGCTGCCGATGATGGTGAGGTCGATGCCCGCACGGGCCCGTGCGTCCAGCATGCCGTCGACATCGGTCAGGCTCGGGGGCATCGGAAAGCGCTGGGCGGCCTCGGGCGGGGAGAGATGCCCGTGGATATCGATGATCATGTGTGCGTTCCCGGGGTCGGACGGGTCAGTGCGTGGACGACCGCGACGCAGTCCTCGTCACCGTGGCCCTGCTCGGTGGCGCGGACATGGGTGTCCCGGGCGGCCTCCAGCAGGGGCAGCCGCAGCCCGGCACGGTCTGCCTGCCCGGTGGCGAGCAGCAGGTCCTTGGTCATGAGGCGGAGCCGGAAGTCGGGCCGGTCGAAGCGTCCGGCGGCCAGCCGCCGGGACTTGAACGCCATGACCGGGGAGGCGAAGCCGCTGCCCGCGATGGCGTCGAGGACCAGACCCCGGTCGAGTCCGCTGGCGGCGGCGAGTTCGACGGCCTCGGCCATGGCCTGCACCTCGATCCCCATGAGGAGGTTGAGGAGGAGCTTCATCCGCATGCCGGAGCCGAGTACGCCCAGATGGACGACCTCCTTGCCGAGGAGTTCCAGCAGCGGGAGCCCGGCGGTGAAGACCTTCTCCTCGCCGCCGACGAAGAGCCTCAGCTCTCCGCTGCGGGCGTGCTCACGGTTGCCGAGCATGCCGACGTCGAGGACGGAGCCGAATCCTCCGGTGAGCCGGACGACCTCCTCGGGGGCGACGGTGCTGGCGCAGACCAGGGATCCGGGGTAGGGGCCGTCGGCGAGGATGCCATCGGGTCCGCGCAGCACGGTGGAGAGGGCGTCGCTGTCGGCGACGGCGCAGATGGCGGCGGTGGTGCCGGCGACGGCCTCGGCCGGATGCGCGGCGGCGACGGCGCCCGCGCGGGTGAGCGGTTCGGTCCGCTCGGCGGTCCGGTTCCAGACCCGTACCGGGACTCCCTGGTCGAGCAGGCGTCCGGCGAGTCCGCTGCCCATCGAGCCCAGACCGAGGACGGCGACGGTGCCCTGGTGCCGGGTCATGCCCCGGCCCCCACGGTCTCCTGGACCACACGGAAGCGGAGCGACTGGGTCTGGTCGACCCACTGCCGGAGCGGGGCGAGCAGCGCCCGGTGGTCCTCGCCCTGCTGCCAGGCGAAGAAGTGGTCGGGGGTCTCCCACTCGCTGGTGATCACCCACTGGCGGGAGTCGTCGATGGGCTCGCCCAGCCGGTCGACGATATGGCCGGGAACGCTCGCGACGGACTTCCGTATGCGGTCGTAGGCGTCCAGGAAGCCCTGCTCGCCCCCCTCGATGACATGGACCGAGTACACCACGGACAGCTTGTCGGTCTCCTGGTCGATGGGCATGGTGCGCATCTCTCCTCCTGGCGGTGACATCCGGCAGAGCATGCCTTCACGGACTCATGTCACCGAGGTGCCCGCAACTCAGACACGGCGGCGGTCCCCCGGGAGGACGGGGGCGGGCCGGTGAGCGGTGGTGCGTACGGGTGACGGGCGCGCCCGCCCGTGACGGTGACGCTCCGTCGTCACACTCCTCCCGGGACCGGGTCCGGGTCCGGGTCCGATACGGGGACCGGTACCGGGGCCGATACAGGGATCGGTACCGAGGCCGTCAGCCGGCCGTGTCCGCCGTCGGCCGCTGGGCCCGGGCGCGCAGTCGGCGCAGCATCCGGGCGTCGTCGAAACCGACTTCGCGCGCCGCCGCCTGGACCGTGCTGCCCCGCTCGGTGAGCCGGCGGGCGTGTTCGAGGCGGAGGGTCTGCTGGTAGCGCAGCGGGGTGAGACCGGTGGCGCGGGCGAAGAGGCGGGTGAGGGTGCGCTCGCTCACCCCGGTCACCGCGGCGAGCCGGGCCAGCGGCAGGGGTTCGGCGAACCGTTCGTCGATGAGGTCCTGGACCCGGTGGACGGTGTCGTCCAGATGCGCCCGGTGCCGGAGCATGGCGCTGGCCTGTGGCTCGTCCCCGTTGCGGCGGGCGAAGACGACCATCCCCCGGGCCACCCGGGCGGCGAGGGCCGGCCCATGGCGTTCGGCGAGCAGATGGAGGGCGAGGTCGATCCCGCTGGCGATCCCGGCGGCGGTCACCACCCGGTCGTCGGTGGTGAAGAGCGTGTCCTTCACCACGGTCGCCCGGGGGTGACGGGCCGCCAGCTCCTCCTGGAGGGCGTGGTGGGTGGTGCAGCGGCGGCCGTCCAGCAGCCCGGCCCTGCCGAGGACATCGGCGCCCGCGCAGACGCTGGCGACGGTGCCCCCGGCCGCATGGTGGGTGCGCAGCCGCTCCAGCTCCCCGCGGTCCACCGCCGGGGCGGACCGCAGGGAGCCGGCGGCCTGCCAGCCGGGCACGACGATCAGATCGCGGGGGCCGAGTTCCGGCCAGGTGGTGCCGGCGATCAGGGGCAGCCCCTGGGCGCTCGGCACCTCCTCGCGCGCCGCGACATAGCCGAGCCGGTAGGGCTGCCCGTACTCGGCGGCCGTACTGAAGACCTGGGCCGGTCCGGCCAGATCGAGCAGATGGACGCCGGGCAGCAGCAGAAAGACAACATGGGTCACACCGGGGATGGTGCCGCCTCCGCCGCCAGCTCCGCCACCGTGGCGATCCGGGCGAAGCGGTCCCGCAGCACCGCCTCGGTGCGCTCCACGATCGCCTCGGCGCTCAGCGGGCCGATGGGTTCGGTGGTGGTGGCGTCGGTGACGAAGACGATCCGGTAGCCGAGGTCGCTGCCGACCCGGGCGGTGGTCTCCACGCACTGTTCGGTACGGATCCCGCAGACCACCAGCTCGGTGACGCCCTCGGCGGTCAGCCGCCGCTGGAGGTCGGTGGTGGTGAACGCGTTGTGGGAGGTCTTGTGCACCACCGGCTCGTCGGGGAGGGCGGCCACCAGCCCGTCCAGGGGGCGGACATGTCCGAGGACCGGGTCGAAGACTCCCCCGCTGCCGGGCTCGGAGTGCAGCACCCACACCACCCGCTCGCCCCGGGCGCGGGCCAGCCGTACCAGCCGGTTCACCGGGTCGGCGATCCCCGGGTTGGCGATCCGCTCCCAGTCGGGGCGCGCCCGAAAGGATTCCTGGACATCGATCACTATCAGCGCTCTGCTCATGGCACCCAGTCTGACCTGGCCCGCTCGCCCGGTGGCAGACACGATCCGGGCCCGTGGCGGACGGATCCGGTCGCGGCCGGAGCCACCGGGTCCACCGGGTCCACCCGGCCGGGACGCGGGCTCAGACGAAGTTCACCCCGGCCCGGCGCAGCAGTGGGTCGTCCACCAGCCGCCACAGCGGTACGGCGTAGTTGCCGACCCCGTACCGCCCGCCGAAGTGCAGACCGATCACCCGGTGGTCCTGGAGGTCCACCACCGGGGAGCCGCTGTTGCCGCCGAGGGTGGAGCAGTCATGGGTCAGCACGGTCCGGCCGGGCAGCAGGTCGGTGACGGTACCCGGCTGGAGCCGTTTGACGTTGTAGACATCCATGAAGATCCGGCGCATGGCGGCGGGTTCATTGCGGCGCCCGTCGTAGGCGGGGTACCCCACGCAGTACACGGGCCGGCCGGTCAGCCCCTGCGGACCGTCGGCGGCCACCGGGAAGGGGGCGGGCGCCGGGCCCGGGCCGCCGGGCTCGATCCGGAGCAGGGCGAGATCCAGCTCGGGGTGGATGCCGATCACCCCGGTCACCCGGTACGCGACCCCGTCGCCGGCACCGCCCTCCCCCGGGCGGTGGTACTCCTCGGCGGGGGTGATCCGGGCGCTCATCCCCTCCTGGAAGGTCCATCCGGCGCCGCTCTCACGGGAGAACTCGGCGGCGACATGACGGTTGGTCATCACCGCCCCGGGGCCGACGACAAAGGCGGTGCCCAGCCAGTCCAGGCTGGGATGGCCGTCCACCTCGACCCGGCCCACCCGGCGGATGGACTCCCGGATCGCCTCGCGGGCGCCGTTCAGTACGGCCCAGTCGCCCTGTTGTGCGGGGAAGTCCTGGCCCTGGACGAGGATGGCGGGGCGGCCCTCCAGCAGGACGATGGCCTCCATGCCGAAGGACTCGTCCGGACCGATCTCGTCCGCACGGCCGTCGGCCAGTTTCTCCAGCCCGTCCGCGCCCGCCGCGAGGACCCGGTCGCGCTCCTCATGGGCCCGTTCCAGGACCCGTTCGGCGGGTATCTCGTCGGCGGGCAGGTCCTGGGCGGACTCGGGTGTCTCGGCGGCGAGCCGCTCCCGCACCCGCCGGGCGACGGCCCGTGGGTCGGCGAAGAGCTGCTCGGCTCCGACTGCCAGCGGTGATCCGGTCTGGGCGCCCATGTCCGCGCCTCCGTTCCGCGGGTGGCGGTGTCCGTTCACCCGTCGCTGTGGTGGTTGCTCCGGCTGTGGCCGGTGGCCCGTGGCCGGTGACTTTCGGTGCGGCGGTGGCCGGTGGCTGTGGGGCTGTTGTCGTGTCCGGCCCCGCCGCTGCCGATACCGCTGTCGCTGTCGCTGTCCCCGTGGCCTCACCCTCCGTCCCGCTGCGCCGCCGTGATCTCCTCGTGGAGCGCGGGACTGGTGGTCTCCAGATGCCGCATGATCCGGCTGATCTGGGTACCGACATTGACGAACGCGGTGGACCGGCCCTGGAAGCGCACATCCTCCACCCGCCGGGTACCCCGGTGGAGCGCCACCACCCGCCAGTCGTCGGTGAGGACCGGGGAGCCCGAGGAGCCGCCCCGGGTGTCGGTGAAGTAGCGGATGTCCTCGTCGTCGGCGGCGTAGACGAGGTTGTTGCGCAGCCCGACCCGTTTGGCCAGCCCTCCCGGGTGCTGGATGATGTTGACGGCCACGACCTCCCCGTCGGTGAGGGTCAGGGGCCGCTCGGCCAGCCGCAGCACGGGCCGCTCGGGCGGCTCGGCGAGGCGCAGCACCGCGTAGTCCAGCTCCGGGTCACCGGCGGCGAGCGCGCTGACGGTGGTCTCCGTGCCGGACCGGCCCGCCATGGCGTCGCCACCGGGGTCGTCGTCGGGGTCGTCGGTCTCGAAGTCGAACCGGACGCGGGTGTTCTGGGCCTGGAGCGCGAGATCGGCGGGGTCGGCGAGGGAGCGTTCGGCGCCCGTGCCGCCCCGGGCGTTGACCACATGGTGGTTGGTGACGAGCAGCCCGGGGGCGATCAGCCAGCCGGTGCCCGCGTGCGGGAAGCCGTTGGGCTGGAGCGGTGCGCCGTCCCGGTAGGGCGGGACCTTGAGCCGGGCGACGGCGGCACCGGCGCGGTCGCCGCCGCGCAGAAAGGCGAAGGCCACGGTGTCGTCGCGGTGGACGATCTGCTCCTTGGTCTCCCCGGTGTCCGGACCGGTTCCGATGTCGGGTTCGCCCGCCGCGCTGCGCGCCACCTCGTCCAGGGCCCGCTGGAACACATCGAGCGGGGCCGCCTCGGCGGTCTGGGCGATGGCGTTGCGCAGCCAGATCTCCAGCGGTACGGAGCCGTCGACCAGCCGTTCGACGCGGTTCATCCGCTGGAGGTCGGAGTGGACCTGGCGCCCTGGTTCGGGGAGCAGCGGGAGGGTGCCGAGGTAGCGGGGCATGAGGCCGTCGAGGAGCAGGGGGCGTACCGAGGGGTCGGTGAGCCCGCTCTCCAGGGCCGCGTCGCGGATCCGGAGGATGTCGTCCGGGGGCAGGTATCCGTTCATGGGCGTCCGGGCCGTACCAGGCCGTTCCCTTCGTCGGAGGCCGGTGTCCCGGCGGGGGCGCCGGATCCGCCGCGCACCGGGGGCGGCGACGGTGGTACGGGCGGTACGGGCGGGTCGGCCGCTACGGGCGGCACGGAAGGTCCGGGCGGTACGGGTGGGTCGGACGGGTCTGCTTCATCGGTCCCAGGGGGCCGGCGGGGCGGTGGCGCGGCCGTTCCCACCCCCATCGCGGCGGCCACGGCGGCGGCGATGGCACCGCTGTCGTCCGGTACGTCCAGCAGCCGCCGGGCGAGGGTGTCCAGGGTGCCCCGGTCCCGGGCGAGACGCAGGATGTCGCTGGTGCTGGAGGGACCCGTGCCGGCGGATGGCCCGGAGGGTCCCGCGGCCTCCCGCAACAGCGCCATCAGCGGCCCGAGCAGCGCGGGCCGGCGGGAGGCGGCGGTGCGGACCGCCGCGCCCAGGGTCTCCAGCGCCTCGTCGTCGGTGGGCAGCCCCACCACCTCCAGCGCCCGGGCGAGCGCGGCGGGGTCGCGTGCGTACACCTGGGAGGCGACGGCCCGGGTCAGCGCGGGCTGGCCGGCCAGGACCGCGTCGGGGGTACCGCGCAGCCGCTGGGCGAGCCGGGTGCCCGCGGCCGTGTCGGGCCCCGGTCCGATGGCCCGGCCCCGGTCGGCCTGGAGCCGGGCGCGGGCCAGCAGTGCGCCCATCGCCTCCAGGTCCTGGCCCAGCTCCACGGCGAGATCCTCGGCCCGGCGCAGCGCGCGGTCGGCGGCGCCGGGGTCGCCCGCCTCCTCGGCCAGCCGGGCGTCGAGCAGCAGCAGTTCCAGCAGGGTGGCGGAGCAGCCCGCGCGGTCGGCGGCCGTCACCGCTTCGGCCACGGCGGTACGGGCCTCGCCGGCGCGCCCCAGCCGGTGCAGGGTCTCGGCCAGCAGCGGATGCAGCGGGCCGCACGGGGTCCAGGGGCGGCGTTCGCCCAGCCGTTCCAGTGCGGCGTCGGCGAAGTCCTGGGTGAGCAGATCCTCCACCTCCCGGGCGGTGATGCGCTCCCAGTCCTCCTGGTCGGCGCCGGCCAGGACCGGGGGCGGGGCCTCGCCGCCGAGGCGCGCGGTGAGCAGGGCCGCCGCCCGTGGGGGCATGTCCTGGACGGCCCCCGCGAGCAGCCGCTCCACACCGGGCAGCCAGCGCTCCTCGACGGTCCGGGGGCTCTCGCCCAGCCGCAGCCGGTGGTAGATCTCCTCCGCCCGGGCCTCCAGCCCCTCCCGGGCGGCGTAGTGGGCGACGGCGCGGCGCTCCACCTCCCGCATCACCTCGGTACGGTCGCCGCCGGGCAGCCGCAGCATGATGGCGCGGACATCGCCCCGGTGCCGTACCGCGCCGGGTCCCGCGGGTTCCATCAGATCCAGCCGGGCCAGCTCGTCGTAGAGCCTGCGGGCCTCCTCGGGGGTGTCCACCCGCAGTCCGCAGGGTTCGGCCAGGACCTCCTGGACGATCTCGGGGGTGATGATCCGGAGCACCAGACCGGGGTGGGCGAGCGCCCGTGCCCCGGGGTCGGCGATGTGATGGAGGATCCGGTCGTAGAGGATGCCCTGGACCAGCATCCGGTCCACCTGGCGGAAGACGGTGGCCCGGCGCTCGGGCAGACCCCTGAGCACCTCCGCGACACCGCCCCGGCCCTCCCCTTCCGGCTGCTCCCGTGTGCCGTCGCCGCGCTGCCCGCCGTCGCCCCCCTGTTCGCCGACGCCGATACCGGCGAGGGTGGTGGCGCGGGCGGCGAGCCGCAGGCTGAGCGGATGGCCGCCGACCCGCTCGGCCAGCGCCCCGGCGACCTCGGGGTCGCTCACCCCGCAGGAGGTGAGCAGCGCGACCGAGTCCGCGCGGTCGAGTTCGGTCAGCTCGATCTCCGGGGAGCGGGGGAAGCGGCCGGGATGGTCGACCCGGGACCGCCCGGAGACCACGATCCGCAGCCGGGGGTAGCCGCTCTGGAGGGCGACACAGAGGGCCCACATCCGGCCCAGTACGGGTGAGCCCCGGTACTGGGCCTCCTCGAAGGAGTCGACCACCATCACCAGGGGGGCTCCGGTCTGCCCCGCCTCCTCGACCGCCGTCACCAGGACGGCGGCGGTGCGCCGGACGAGGTCGGTCTCGCGCGTGGTGGCGAGCGTCTGGAACTCCTTGGACGAGCCGCGCCCCAGCAGCGAGCGGGTGGTGGCGAGGGTGTGCAGCTGGGTCACCCGGTCCCGCCCCTCGCGCTGGCTGCGGGCGGTGCGGTGGCACTCCGTCACCAGGGCGTCGAAGGCGGCCCGGTGGGCGGGGTACTGGACGGCCAGCTGCCGGGCGGTCTCGGCGATCAGGGTGACGGGCTCCTGGACGGAGAGGGTGGGCCGCTCGAAGTCGACATAGGCGAAGGGGAAACCCCGGGTGCCCCCGTGGATGCCGTCCAGCAGGAAGCGGGCCAGCAGGGTGCTCTTGCCCATGCCGCCGGGGCCGTGGACGACCAGGGGCGCCACGGGCGGCATGGGCCCGGCCCCGGGTGCGCCGGGTCCGGGGGTGTCAGCCGGTGGAGCGGGGACTTCGGCCGGTGGAGCGGGGACTTCAAGCGCGGAGGCGGGGGCCGGAGCGGGGGCCGGGGGCGTCTCGGGCCCCGCCGCCGAACAGGCGTAGGCCCGCAGTGCGGCCAGCTCCCGGGCCCGGCCGCGGAAGGGATGCCGCACCAGGCGTTCCAGGGGTTGCAGCAGCCGGGCCCGCTCCAGGGCCTCCTGCACCCGGGCCGGGTCCGGCAGCCCGGGGACACCGGGGACATGGGAGAGCCAGAGCACCGCCCGCAGGATGTCGGCCAGCTCCTCGGGCCCCCGGCCGGACAGCTCCGGCGGGGTGCCGGCGAGACAGGCCAGGGCGGTCCGCTCCGGCCCGCCGGGGCGTTCGTCCTGGACCGCGCCGAGGTTGTGCTCCAGCGCGCTCCGGGCGGCGTCCGGGCCCGCGAGGGAGCGCAGGGCCGCCTCCCGTATCTCGCGCCGCAGGCTCCATACGGTCCTCTCCCGGGGGCCGATGGTGGTGCAGTCGTCCAGCAGTTCGAGGACGGCCGCCCCGGTGGGGTGCTCCTCGCCGGGGAGCCGCAGCAGGGTGGGGTCGAAGTGGGTGAGCAGACAGGCGGCCTCGCGGTAGCCCCGCCGGGCCGCGCCGGGCCCTTCGGTGTCCGGGGCGGCGGGGAGCAGCTCGGCGCGGAGCCGTTCGGCGAACTCCCGTACCGCGTCGGCGTGCGGGTCAGAGTGTGTGGTAGACACGGATCGCCCCCTCGGCCGCGGTGCAGACCCGGCGCATGTAGCCCTCCTGGCCGCTGTCCTCGCCGGTGGCGCGGAGCACTTCGCGTACGGCGGTGTCGACCAGGGCGGTGAGGGTGGACTCCTCGGGCTGCCGGGGGTCGAGGAAGGGCGGCGGCCTTTCGTGGAAGTACTGGTCGAAGAAGGCGCGCAGTTCGGCCGCTCCGGCCGGGCGGGCGGTGTCCCGGCAGAGGCTGCCCCGCAGGTCGTACGGGAGCTGGCGCAGGGCGGGGCCATAGCCGAGGAGGACGAGCCGGGGTGCCTGTCCGGCGTTGACGGCGGTGTGTTCGTAGACGGCGAGGGCGAGCTGGCCGATGCAGTCCCAGACGTCGGAGCCGGGGTCGAGGCGGTCGCACTCGTCGATGACGAGCCAGAACCGGTCGTCGGCGGCGGTCGCACGGCTCACGACCCAGTGCACGGCGTCCTCGGTCGAGGAGAGCGGGTCATTGAGTCCGGTGGGGTCGAAGGGGGCGGTGGTGCCGGGCTCGGCGACAAAGGCCGCGAGCCGGCGGATGACGCGTTCGGCGGTGGAGGTCCGGGAGAGGGTGACCCGCGCGGGCCGGAAGCCCTGGTGCTGGCCGATGTGGCGGATCAGGTTGTAGGTGTACGAGCGCCCGCTGCCGGGGTCGCCGTCGACGAGCAGGACGCTCTTCTCGGGGTCGTCCACGAAGGACCGCAGGGTCTCCCGCAGCTCCCTGCGGTCGATGAACACCTCGGTGCCGTTCTTCAGGACGCAGGTCCGGAAGGTGTCCTGGGAGGTGTGGGCGCGATGGTCCTCACGGAGCCTGCCCTGGAACTCGCGGGCCTTGGCGATGTCCGGCAGCACGGCCAGCCGGTCGACCGAGGAGAGGGTGTCGATGAGCCGCAGCTGACGGTCGATGTCCCTGCGGGACGCCCGGACCAGGGCGCGGGCGTTGTCGGTGCTGACGGCGGTGAGCCGGAGCGCGCCCACGAAGTCGGCCGGGAATCCGTACTCCACCAGCCGGCCATGGGGATCGACGGTGTCCAGCAGGTACTCCCGTGCCCAGAGTGTGACGAGATCCCACTCCGTTTCGGCCAATGGCATGGCATTCCTACCCATCCGGCCCCGGGACATCCGGATCAGCTGCTCACGTACAAGATTTTCCCACCCCGTGCCAGGGGTCGCAACGTCACCGCGGCGGGGCGCCGCCGGGGTCCGGGCCGGTGACCAGGGGGTGCAGCAGTGCCCGGACCCGTGGGGCGCGCAGATAGCCGGCGATGCCGTGGTGGTTGCGGCTGGCATTGGCGACCAGCAGATCGGTGATCCGGCCCACGGGCGGGAAGACCGGGCCGAGGAGGTGGCCGAGGGCCACCGGGTCCCGCAGGTCGCAGACGTTGTGCCAGGACCGGACCCCGGGTGGGACGGCGGGCGGGGCGAGCAGCTGGTCCCTGATCTCGGCGACCGCCAGCGGTGAGCCGGCGGTGAGGAAGAGGGCCACGTCCTGGCCGCGCTCGACCAGCGCCTCATAGGCGATCACGGAGCCGAGGCTGTGGCCGATCACCACACCCCGGTCGGCGTCGAGCCCGTCGAGCGCCGCGGCCGCGATCCGCCGCATGGCCGGTCCGTCGCCGCCGAAGAAGTAGGCGTAGACCTCGGTGAAGGTGTGTTTGACCAGGGCGCGGAAGACCGGCCGGCGCACGGCGGGCGGCAGCGGCAGCACCTCGTCCCCCGAGGCGTCCAGGGGATCCAGGGAGTTCAGAGGATCCGGGGGATCCAGGGGGCTCAGGGGGTCCGGCCGATCCAGGGCACCCGGCCGATCCAGGGGGCTCATCGCGGTGTCCCCGGCGGGGTCCTCGGTGTCCGCCACCGCGTCCGCGAGATGGGTCATCCGGCGCAGCCAGTCCTCCAGGGCCCAGGGCGTCCCGCGCGGCCGCGGCGCGGCCGGTGACTCGGCCTCCGGTCCGGGCCCGGCGGCGCCCGCCCCGGCGAGGGTACGGGCGATGAAATCCTCGGGCGGCTCACCGGGTTCCCCGGGCGGCTCACCACCGGCCGCCCCCGGGATCTGTTCGGCGAAGGGGTCCCCCGCCCCCGGCCCGCCAGCCGTCTCCGGCAGCGGCCGGGCGTGCCGGACCCCGGCCCAGTAGGCCATGCGCGACACGGCCCCCAGCTCATGGCCGAAGAGGGCCCGGTCCCACTGGGACTTGAGCGGCTCCGGACCGACCTTGTTGCCGATGCCGTGCACATAGACGATCCGGGCGGCTCCCGAGGAGCGCATGCGTGCCTCCCGACACCGCGGGGACGCCGGTCGCCCTCAGTATCGACCGCCGCCCTCCCGGGCGCCATTCGGGTCCGGTGGCCGGGCCCGGTGGGTCAGCGGCTCCCGAAGGAGATGTCGTCGTACGACTCCAGCCGCCGCCAGCGCAGATCCGGGTCGCGGACCCGGGGCATCAAATCCGCGGCGGGCAGCGGCCCCAGCTCCAGGCCGGTGAGGTCGGCGATGTCCTCGACCGGCACCTGGAAGGTCCGGAAGGCGCCCAGCGGGGGCGGCTCCCCGGGCCGGGACCCGGCGAAGGCCCGGTCGGGCGCACGGCTGAGATCGGGGCTCTGGTCGAGGATGTACGCGGTCGCGGCCAGCGCCCCGCCCTGGAGGAAGCCGGCCACCTTCCAGAAGCGCAGCGGCACCTGGATGCCCCGGTAGGGCGGGTCGGACTCGTGCAGCACCGGCCCGGTGAGGACGACCAGCTTGCGGTCGTGCAGCGCCGCATGGTCGAGCAGATGGTTCTCCAGCCCCTGCCAGAGCTGTTTGCCCTGGTTGAAGAGGTCCATCTGGGGTGCGGCATTGGTGAAGTGGAAGGTGTCGTCGTTGGCCTGCTCGGCTTCCGGCCGGCCGCCCCAGACCGGGTCGAGCCGGCGCACCAGATGGCCCCGGTCGAGCCGGTTGTCGGCGTAGATCTCGTCCCCGGCCTGGGAGCCGCGGGGCACCCGGCGGTCGATCCGCCAGTTGTCCCCGCGGGGCACGTCCGCCAGCAGCCGGGCGCCGTCGATGCAGACGGCGGTGGCGGTGGCCAGCCGCCGGTCCGGCCGGAGCACCACGGTGAAGTGGGTGTACGGCAGGACCACCGTCGGGACATCGGGGTCCCGGGGCATCGGCAGGGGGACGCGCGGCCCGAGGAAGGTGGCGTCGTATCCCCGCCTGGCGAGGTCCGCCAGGTCCGCCGGTTCCGCGGGCGCCTCGGAGGAGGGGGAGGCGGCGGAGAGAGCGGCGGAGGAAGGATCCGATGGGGTCATGACCGGCCCTGTACCACCCGGCGGGCCGCTCCCATCGCGGGCGCCGGGGACACCACTCCACCGGCTCTGCGGGACCATCCCCCGGAACGGGCCCGTTCGGGCGGATGGTCCCGGTGCCCGGTTGGGCGGCGCGGACCCATGGAAGCCATCGGTTCGGGGCCCGTTCCCGGCCAGGGGTACGGGCACCCGCGCCAGCCGTCCCCGTACCAGCCCCTGGAGTCCCCATGGCCACCGGCCGTTCCCTGCATCTCGGGCTCAACAGCGTCGACCCCGCCCGCTACGGCGGCTGGGACGGCCGCCTGCTGGCCTGTGAGAACGACGCCCGCGACATGGAGCGGCTGGCCCGGGGGGCGGGCTTCGAGACCAAGGTGCTGCTGACGCCCGAGTGCACCGTCGAGAACGTCGTCACCGAGCTGGGGCGGGTGGTGCGGCGCTCGGCCCCGGGCGACATCGTCCTCCTCACCTACTCGGGCCACGGCGGACAGGTGCCCGACCTGGACGAGGACGAGTCGGACCGGCTGGACGAGACCCTGGTCCTGTACGACCGCGAGTTCCTCGACGACGAGGTGCGCCGGGAGCTGGCCCACGCCGCGGACGGGGTACGGATCCTCGTCTTCCTGGACTGCTGTCACAGCGGTACCGCCGTGGAGCTGCCGGTGGGGGCGGCGGAAGGCGGCGGTTTCGCACCCCGGATGATGCCCCCGGACCGGCAGCGGGAGATCTTCGAGCGGGACCGTGAGCTGTACCGGGACATCCAGCGGAGCCTGGCCGAGGACGGCGGGGCCGCGGAGGCGGACGTTCTGCTGATCTCCGCCTGCCAGGACCATCAGGTCGCCGCCGACGGCCCGGTCAACGGCCGATTCACCGAGACCCTGCTGGAGGTCTGGGGCGGTGGCTACGACACGGGCGGCTACCGCGCCTTCCACCAGGACATCCTGCGGCGGATGCCCCGGGACCAGAGCCCCAACCTCCATCTCTCGGGGCAGGTCGCCGGGGACTTCCTCGACCAGCGCCCCTTCACGGTCTGACACCGCTCGGGACCGCCGGGAAACCGTCCCCGCGACGGGCCGGGCGCCGCCCGCGCGCATCGGCGGGCCCGACGGAGCGCGCGGGCGGCGCACATCGGGTCAGGCCCGGAATATTGCCTGCGTATTGCGGCAGTGTGGAGATACCCGTCGCAGCGTTCCATGTTCGATTTTTCGGTCGTTACCGTGCTGGACGGCACCGTCCCTGACGGTCCGGAGGCGCTCCTGCCGAGCGCTGCCCCGGACCGGACGCGGAGGTCGCTCCCGCTCATCCGACGCCTGTCGGCCGCCCGGCCACCCCGCCGGGCGCACCGGCCCGCCGTCGGGCCCGTCACGCCCGAAGGAAGCGCCCATGAACCAGCCCATCGACGAGGTGGCCGCCGGTCACACCCCCGACGAGTCCGCCGCCACCCCCGCACCGGGCTGGTCGTTCGAGACCCGGCAACTCCACTCCGGCGCCGCGCCCGACCCCGCCACCGGGGCCCGTGCGGTGCCCATCTACCAGACCACGTCCTTTGTCTTCCGGGACACCCAGCACGCGGCCGACCTCTTCTCGCTGGCCGAGGCGGGCCATATCTACACCCGTATCCACAACCCCACCACCGATGTCCTGGAACAGCGGGTCGCCGCGCTGGAGCAGGGCGCCGCCGCGGTCGCGGTCAGCTCCGGGCAGGCGGCGGAGACCCTGGCCATCCTCACCCTGGCGGGTGCGGGGGACCACATCGTCTCCAGTACCTCCCTCTACGGCGGTACCTACAACCTCTTCCGCCACACCCTGCCGAGGCTCGGTATCGAGGTCTCCTTCGTCGACGACCCGGACGACGCGGAGGCCTGGCGGGCCGCGATCCGCCCCACGACCAAGGCGCTCTTCGCGGAGACGCTGGGCAATCCGCGCGGCAATGTGCTCGACATCCGGGCGGTGGCCGATGTCGCGCACGCCGAGGGCGTCCCCCTGATCGTGGACAACACGGTGCCCACCCCGTATCTGCTGCGCCCGATCGAGCACGGCGCGGACATCGTGGTGCACTCGGCCACCAAGTTCCTGGGCGGGCACGGCACCACCATCGGCGGTGTGGTGGTGGACGCCGGCACCTTCGACTTCGGCGCGCACGCCGACCGCTTCCCCGAGTTCAACGAGCCCGACCCCAGCTATCACGGGCTGCGGTACTGGCCGGACCTCGGCGCGGGCGCCTTCGCCGTCAAGCTCCGGGTGCAGCTGCTGCGGGACCTCGGCCCGGCCCTCGCCCCGCACTCGGCCTTCCTGCTGCTCCAGGGGATCGAGACGCTCAGCCTCCGGCTGGAGCGGCACTCGGCCAACGCCCAGGCCCTGGCCGAATGGCTGAGCGAGCGCGAGGAGGTGTCGGCCGTGCACTACCCGGGGCTGCCGGGGAACCGCTGGTACGAGGCGGCGCGCCGCTATCTGCCGCGCGGGGCGGGCGCGGTGCTCTCCTTCGAGCTGCGGGACGGGGTCGAGGCGGGGAAGCGGTTCGTGGACGGGGTGGAGCTGTTCAGCCATCTCGCCAACATCGGCGATGTCCGCAGTCTGATCATCCACCCGGCCTCCACCACCCACAGCCAGCTCACCCCGGAGCAGCTGGCGGCGACCGGCACCACGCCCGGACTGGTCCGGCTCTCGGTGGGCATCGAGAACCTCGCCGATCTCAAGGCCGATCTGGAGGCGGGTTTCCGGGCCGCGAAGAGCGCCACCCTGACGGCGGGGGGCACGGCGGGGGGCACGGCGGGGAGCCCGTCCTGAGCACCGTGACCGGCGCGCGGGACACCGCCGCCGCGCCGCCGCCCGCCTCCGGGGGCTGGCAGGAGGGGGACCCGGCCGGCGCGCGCCGCTGGGCCCTGCTGCCGGAGCCCCTGCCCCTGGAGGCGGGCGGCGCCCTCCCGGGCGTGCGGATCGCGTACGAGAGCTGGGGGCGGCTCGCCCCGGACGGCTCCAACGCGGTCCTGGTGCTGCACGCGCTGACCGGGGACAGCCATGCCGCCGGGCCCGCCGGGCCCGGTCATCCGACCCCCGGCTGGTGGGACGGGCTGATCGGGCCGGGGCGGGCGCTCGACACCGACCGGTGGTTCGTGGTGGCCCCCAATGTGCTGGGCGGCTGCCAGGGCAGTACGGGTCCCTCCTCGCTCCGTGACCCGGGCGGTTCCCCGGCGGGCTCCGGCGGTCTCCGCTGGGGCGGCTCGTTCCCGTTTCTGACCACCCGTGACCAGGTCGCCGCCGAGGCCCGCTGGGCGGATCTGCTGGGCATCGGGCGATGGGCGCTGGTCGTGGGCGGTTCGATGGGCGGGATGCGGGCGCTGGAGTGGGCGGTGGGCCGGCCGGACCGCTGTGCCGCGCTGCTGGTGCTCGCGAGTACGGCGGCGGCCAGCGCGGAGCAGATCGCCTGGGCCGGGGTCCAGCTGCACGCGATCCGTGCGGATCCCGGCTGGCGGGGCGGCGACTACCACCGGGCGGATCCGGGGGCGGGGCCGCACCGGGGGCTGGGCGTCGCCCGGCGGCTCGCCCATGTCACCTATCGCAGCGAGGCCGAACTGGCGTCCCGTTTCGGCCGGGAGCCCCAGGAGGCCGAGCACCCCTGGCACGGGGGCCGCTATCAGGTGGAGTCCTATCTGGACCACCATGCCGGCAAGCTGGCCCGCCGCTTCGACGCGGGCAGCTATGTGGTGCTGACCGAGGCCATGAACAGCCATGACATCGGCCGGGGACGGGGTGGCGCGCGGTCGGCGCTGCGCCGGGTGCGCGCCCGGACACTGATCGCCGGGGTCGACTCCGACCGGCTCTACCCCCTGGCCCAGCAGCGGCTGCTGGCCGACGCCGTGCCCGGGGCGGACGGACTGCGGGTGATCGAGTCCCCGTACGGGCACGACGGTTTCCTCATCGAGACGGAACAGGTCGCCCCGCTGGTACGGGAGGTGCTCGCCTGACGGAACGTCAACCTCCCGACCCGGACCGCCCCGTGCGCCGACGCACGGGGCGGTTCCGCGTCCGCCCGCGCACACCCGCGTCCAGCAGGAACAACACGGGGCCAAACAGCGCTGTCACGGATCAGGTCAGCCAAAACACACCAACACCATAGGAAACATCCCCCGGGGCCGGTTCGGGCAGGGCCCCGGGCGGGAATGATGATCAAGAACAGTCCGACGACCGACAACGACTGAGCACCACCCGGAACGAAGGAGCACCGCCCATGGCGACACCACTGTCCGCCGACAGACTTGTCGAAGTCCTGCGGAACGAAGGTCTGCGCGTGGTCGAGCACCGGAGCTGGCGCACACATAACCGTAACCACAAGGGCCCCTGGGGCCCCGTCCACGGAGTGATGATCCATCACACCGTCACCTCCGGCACCGCCAGCTCCGTCGAACTCTGTTACAACGGCTACACCGCCCTGCCCGGCCCCCTCTGTCACGGGGTGATAGCGAAGGACGGATCGGTCCATCTCGTCGGCAACGGCCGCGCCAATCACGCCGGCCTGGGCGACGGCGCGGTGCTGCGCGCGGTGATCGGCGAGACCCCCCTGCCGGTGGACAACGCGGCGGACACCGATGGCAATCGCTATTTCTATGGATTCGAGTGCGTCAATCTGGGCGACGGCCAGGACCCCTGGCCCGAGGTGCAGCTGGAGGCGATCGAGCGGGTCTCCGCCGCGATCTGCCGGGCCCATGACTGGAGCCAGCGCTCGGTGATCGGGCACAAGGAGTGGCAGCCGGGGAAAATCGACCCCCGGGGCTTCACCATGGACGCGCTGCGCACCCGGATCGCGGAGCGTCTCGCCGGGGACTCGGAGGGTCCGGTCAAGCCGCCCACCAAACCCCCGACCAAGCCCCCCACCAAGCCGAAGCCCAAGCCCAAGCCGCCGGTGTCGTACGAGCCCTTCCCCGGCGCCGCCTTCTTCGCCCCGGGGCGGCGCAGCGCCATCGTCACCGCCATGGGCAAGCGGCTGGTGGCCGAGGGCTGTGGCCGGTACGCGGTCGGCCCCGGTCCGACCTGGAGCGACGCCGACCGGAAGTCGTACGCGGCCTGGCAGCGCAAGCTCGGCTACACGGGCCAGGCGGCCGACGGCATCCCGGGCAGGGCGAGCTGGGAGAAGCTGAAGGTGCCCAACGTCCGATGACGGCGGACATCTGTCCGGTCCGGGTCCGGCGGTGCGAGGTTGGCCGGATCCGGACCACGGGCCTCCCCCGTACGGGCGGTACGGCTACGCGGGCCAGGGGGATTCCTGGATGACCCGGACGAAGTCGCCCCGCTGGAAGCCGGGGACGAAGTGCTCCAGGACATCGGCCTTGACATTGCCGAAGGTGGTCTCCGGCTTCGGGGCGATGCCCTCGGTGAAAGCGGCCAGAATGCGGCGTTTGAAGTCGGGCCGGGGGTGCAGGGCGGTGATCTCCGCCCGGTCGGCCGCGCTGACCTCCTCGTAGCCGATGCCCAGCACGTCGTACTCGACTCCCGCGGTGACCAGCGCGATCTCCGGTTCCATGTACTCCGGGACACCCGGGGTGGTGTGGAGCGCGATGGCCGTCCAGACGCGGCGCACCGCGTCCTCGGGGACCTCGCGGGCGCGGAGGAAGGCGGCGGCCTCCTCGGCGCCGTCGATCTCGAAGCGGCGGCCGCTGTCCCGGTGCTTCTCGCCGAGGCCGAGGTCGTGGAAGAGGGCGCCGACATAGAGGAGTTCCGGGTCGAAGCCGAGATCCCGGCGGCGGCCCGCGAGGCTGCCGAAGAAGTAGACCCGGCGGGAGTGGTGGTAGATCAGCTCACTGGTGGTGTCCCGGACCAGTTCGGTGGCCTCCCGGACGAGCGCGCTGTCCGGTACGGCCACTCCGGCGGGACCCGCTGTATCGGGCATGTCCTGCTCCTTGTCGTCGTCGGGCTGTCGTCGGAGACTCCGACGGTAGGGGCCTGGCCGGTCCGGCGCCCGGTAGCCGGTGGCGGGATTCACCCGGGCGCCCGGTGGACGGACGCACCCGGGGGCCGGGGCGCACGCTTCAGCCCGGCGCCCGGTGGACCCGCAGGGCGAGCTGGCCGGGGCGCCAGCCGCCGCGTTCCACCACCTCCACGGTGTAGCCGGACTCCCGCAGCGCCGCCGCCACCGCCTCCAGCCGCTCCCGGCGGTGCTCCGCCGCACCGGGCGGGTCGTCCCGGCCGAACCTCCAGCGGAAGGCCGCCGCCGGGAAGTGGGTGACCTCGACACAGAGGGCCGCACCCGCCGGCCAGGTGTCGGGCGGGGTCGCCTCCACTGTGCAGAACTCGCCCGGCCGGCTCCCCGGACGCCGGTCCTGAGGGGTGGTCAGCCCCGCCCGCGCCAGCCGCTCGGCCACTTCGCCCGCCCCGGTGTAGTACCCGGACCCGCCGGGCACGGCTGTTCCGGCCGGTCCCGGGCGCCGCCCCTCGACGGGCCGCAGGGGAGAAACGTTTGCCGCTGGGTTCGGGTCGTGCGTGGCCATCCCTCATGGTGCCCATGGACCGACGACCCGTCCGCCGTTTTCCGGACAGCTCCCGGCCCGCTGTCCGGAAAGCGGTGGACACCGCCCGCTCCCCGCCCGGCAGTGCGGACCTCCGGGGATATTCCATGGAAAATACAGCGGAATCCGAGCATCCCATGGAAAAGTGTCCGGAGCGCGGAAGGGTTCCACCCGGAGACCGCGCCGCGGCCACAGCATCGGAGAGCAGCGCGCCGGGTGTCCGCCCGACGGTCCGGCCAGCGTCCGGGCAGAAGGTCCGGCCCGGCCCGCCGAGGGCCCGGGGCAGGATTTTCGGGACGGATTCCCGTGCGGGTGAACCGGCGCGCCGGGACGGCCCGTGCCACAGGGCAGAGCGGCCGTCCGCGCTCCCCTCGCACCCCTGACCGCGTGGACCAGCCGTGCTCGCGCGCGTCGGCGCCGAGCCCCACCACGGAGGGCACCCTTGCGTATTCTGCTGATCGCCAGCGCCTTCAACAGCCTCACCCAGCGGGTCCACACCCTGCTGCGGGACGAGGACCACACGGTCGCCGTGCATCTCGTCCGCGGCGACGACCCCCTGCGGGAGGCGGTCCAGGAGACGGACCCCGACCTGATCATCGCCCCGATGCTCACCGCGAAGGTCCCCGACGACATCTGGTCCACCCGTACCGTACTGATCGTGCATCCCGGCCCCAAGGGCGACCGGGGCCCCTCCTCGCTCGACTGGGCGATCCAGGAGGGCGCCACGGAGTGGGGGGTGACGGTCCTCCAGGCGGACGCCGAGATGGACGCCGGGGACATCTGGGCCTGTGTGCCGTTCCGGGTGGCCCCCTGCGGCAAGAGCGAGCTGTACCGGGGCGAGTGCGCCGACGCGGCCGTCCGGGCGGTCCTGCTGGCGGTGGAACGGTTCGCCTCCGGCACCTACGTCCCCGAGCCGCTCGACTGCACCGCCCCCGATGTGCGCGGCAGCCTGCGGCCCGCGCTCCGCCAGGACGGCCGCCGGATCGACTGGCACGGCGACGACACCGCCACGGTGGTGCGCAAACTGCGCGCGGCCGACTCCCGCCCGGGGGTCCTGGACGAGCTGTACGGCATGGAGCTCTTTCTGCACGGCGGGCATCCCGAGGACGAGCTGCGGGGCGCGCCCGGTGCGGTGCTCGCCACCCGGGACGGGGCCATCTGCCGGGCCACCGTGGACGGCGCGGTGTGGATCCCGCAGCTGCGGCGGCGGCGCGCCCCCGGCGGTCCGGTCTGTCTGAAGCTGGCCGCGACCGAGGTGCTCGGAGAGCTGCTGGCGGGGGTGGCGGAGATCGGCGCGGACCCGGTGGCGGCGGCGGACCGCGAGACCTGGGCCGAGATCCGCTACCGGGAGCTGGGCCGGGCCGGCTTCCTGGAGTTCTCCTTCCCCGGCGGGGCGATGGATACCGGACGGTGCCGGCGGCTGCTCGCCGCCTACCGGGAGGCCCTGGCCCGACCCACCTCGGTGCTGGTGCTCGGGCCGCGCCGGGACTTCTTCTCCAACGGCATCCATCTGGGGGTCATCGAGGCGGCGGCGGACCCGGGCGGCGAGTCCTGGGAGAACATCAACGCCATGGACGACCTGGTCCATGCCGTGCTCTCCACCACCGACCGGCTGACGATCGCCGCGCTCCCCGGCAACGCGGCGGCGGGCGGTCTGATGCTGGCGCTCGCCGCCGACGAGGTGTGGTGCCGTGAGGGGGCGGTGCTCAATCCGCACTACCGGCTGATGGGTCTGTACGGTTCGGAGTACTGGACCTACACCCTGCCGCGCCGGGTGGGCGCCGCCGAGGCGGAGCGGCTGACCTCCCGCACCCTGCCGGTGAGCGCGCCGTACGCGGTGGAGCTGGGGCTGATCGACGAGGTGGTCCCCGGCGGTCAGGACGAGTTCCGGGCCGAGATCGAGCTGCGGGCCGCGGGGCTGGCCGGTTCGGCGGAGCTGGCGGATCGGATCGCCCTGAAGCGGGCCGGGCGGGAGCGCGCGGAGGCCGAACGGCCGCTGGACGCGTACCGCCTGGACGAGCTGGGGCGGATGCGGCGGAACTTCTTCGGGGAGGGCGAGCCGTATCACGAGCTGCGCCGGGAGTTCGTCCACGGGGTACGGCCGAGCGGCACCCCCGCGCATCTGACGGAGTGGGTCCCGGCCGAAGGCTGACCCGGCGCCCCGGTCACCCGGTGCCGGCCGGTCGTACGCCACCCGGCCGTCCGGCACCCCGCCCCCGCCGGCCCAGGGGATCCGGCCGTCCGGCCCCCGGCCCCCGTGCGCCCGTGGGACCCGGCCATCAGCACCGGCGGTGGCCTTGGGCACGGGCGCACGGCTCATTACGCTTCCCCTTGTCACCACGGTTCCCGCACCGGGAGCCGCCTTTCTGCCCGCGCACACCGTACGCAGAGAAGAAGGGGAAGATGACCGCTCAGACACCGCGCCCGCCCGAGGCCCCCGGAGCACTCCCGCTGCTCGGGCACACCCTGGCGATGAAGCGCCGCCCACTGGACTTCGTGTCCGCCCTGCCCGAGCTGGGCGAGGTCGTCCGGATCCGGCTCGGCCCCGTCGGGGTCCTGCTGGTCTGCGACCCCGACCTCACCCATGAGGTCCTGCTGGACCCCCGCACCTTCGACAAGGGCGGCTTCATCTTCGACCGGGCGCGGGAGTACATGGGCGACAACCTCGCCACCTGCCCGCACAGCGCCCATCTGCGGCAGCGCAGGCTGACCCAGCCCGCGTTCCACATATCCCGATTACCCGGGTACGCGGGCATCATGGCCGACGCCATCGATGAGACGGCCGCCGCCTGGCGGGACGGCGCCGTCGTGGACCCGGTGGCCGATCTGATGGCCCTGACGGCCAAGGTGATCCTGCGGACGATGTTCTCCTGGGGGCTCTCCGACCGGTCGCTGAGCGACGCCGTCGGGGACCTGGTCGTCGTGGTGGACGGCACCTACTGGCGCTCCCTGGTCCCGCCCGCCGTGCTGCGGGTGCCGCTGCCGGCCAACCGCCGCTTCGACCGGGCCCACCACCGCCTCTCCGCCACCTTCCTGCGGATCATCCAGGAGTACCGGGCCGACGGCACCGACCGGGGCGATCTCCTGTCCATCCTGCTGGCCACCCGGGACGAGGGCGACGGCGGCGGGATGTCGGACACCGAGATCAGCAACCAGCTCTTCGGCTTCTTCCTCGCCGGGACCGAGACCACGGCGACCCTGCTGGCCTGGACGCTGCACGCGCTCACCGAGCGGCCCGAACTCCAGGAGCGGCTGCACGCCGAGATCGACACGGTGCTCGGCGGACGCCCCCCGGGCTTCGACGACCTGGAGGCGCTCGACGTCACCCGCAGGATCCTCACCGAGTCCCTGCGGCACTACACACCCGTATGGATGCTCACCCGGGTCACCACCACCGACACCCGGATCGGGCCGTACGAGGTGCCCGCCGGGACCACCTTGATGTACAGCCCGTACATCGTCCACCACCTTCCCTCGCTCTACCCGGACCCCCATCGCTTCGACCCCGATCGCTGGGCCCCCGGCGAGAAGCCGCCCCGGCGCGGCTTCCTGCCCTTCGCGGTGGGCTCCCGCAAGTGCATCGGCGACGCCTTCGCGCTGACCGAGGCGACGCTCGCGCTGGCCACCATCGCCCAGCGCTGGCGGTGGAGCGCCTCGCCCGGTGCCCGGGTGCGGCCCACGGCGGGCGCGGCGATCCGCCCCCAGGGGATGCGGCTGCGCTTCACCGCCCGGCCGCAGCGGCCCGTACCCCACGAGGAAACGGCCGACTCCCCCGTACCGTCCGCCTAGTTCGCCCCCGGGACCCCCGTCCGGCGGAGTCCGGAGCGGATACCACCGGAAGCCGCCGGTCGGGTACGGGCCGGGAGGGCCCACGGTCAAGGGCGCGCCAAGAGGAGGCAATGCGGCAGTGTTTCGCGAATGGGCGTTCCGCGGATAGGGTCCCCTTCGCAAGGAGCAGCCGGAGCACGCACAGGGGAGTGTGTGCCGGACGAGACCACTCGGCTGCGCGCACACGTGCACCGCCGGCCCCCGAGGCCCCGAAGCACCGTGTGCGAGGGGGGTTCCAAGGGGGGTTCGGTTTGCTGTTGTCGTTGTTCGTTGTGGCCATTTCGGTGGCCCTGTTCTGGATGGCGGCGTTCACGCTCTGGTGGCAGATGCATGCCTGGCGTACGCCCGAGACGCTGGCCTCGACCAGCTTCGACCGGCCCGGCGACGATGTCGGGCTCTCCTTCTCGCTGTTGCTGCCCGCCCGGCATGAACAGGCCGTGCTGGAGCACACCATCGAGCGGTTACTGGAATCCACCCACTCCCGCTTCGAGATCATCGTCATCATCGGGCACGACGACCCGGAGACCGCCGCGGTGGCCGAGCGGGCCGCCCTGAGGGATCCCCTGCGGGTGCGGGTCATCACCGACACCCATGAGCGGAAGAACAAACCCAAGGCCCTCAACACCGCGCTGCCGTACTGCCGCGGCGATGTCGTCGGGGTCTTCGACGCCGAGGACCAGGTCCACCCCGAGCTGCTCAGCCATGTGGACCACGCCTTCACCAGCACCGGCGCCGATGTGGTGCAGGGCGGCGTCCAGTTGATCAATTTCCACTCCAGCTGGTACAGCCTCCGCAACTGCCTGGAGTACTTCTTCTGGTTCCGCAGCAGGCTCCATCTGCACGCGCAGAAAGGGTTCATCCCGCTCGGCGGGAACACCGTCTTCGTCCGCACCGGGGTGCTCCGGGAAGCGGGCGGCTGGGACCCCGACTGCCTGGCCGAGGACTGCGACCTCGGGGTGCGGCTCTCCTCCGCGGGCAAGAAGGTCGTCGTCGCCTACGACAGCGACATGGTCACCCGCGAGGAGACCCCCGACAGCCTGATGAGTCTGCTCAAGCAGCGGACCCGCTGGAACCAGGGGTTCCTCCAGGTCTACCGGAAGAAGGACTGGCGCGGACTGCCCAGCCTGCGCCAGCGGCTGCTCGCCCGCTACACCCTGATGACGCCGTTCCTCCAGGCGTTCTCCGGGGTCGTCATCCCGGTCAATGTCGCCGTCGCGCTCTTCCTCGACGTCCCCGTGGGTGTCGCCATCGTGACCTTCCTGCCCCTGATCACGGCCATGGTCACCTTTGTCTTCGAGATCGTCGGACTGCATGACTTCGGCAAGCAGTACGGGCTGCGGGTGCGGTTCGTCCACTACCTCAAGCTCGTTGTCGGCGGCCCCTTCTACCAGGTGCTCCTCGCCGGCGCCGCCGTCCGCGCGGTCTGGCGCGAGCAGCGGGGGCGCGACGAGTGGGAGCTGACCAGCCATGTCGGCGCGCATCTCGCCGAGACCCGCGAGGAGGCCCACCGATGACGACCACCCTGCCCACCCCCGGGGATACCACCCCGGAGCGGACCGCGCCGCACCTCGCCCCGGTCATTCCCGAACGGCCGCCCGCCACTCCCCCGCCGACGGCCGGGACCCGCGGACCGGAGGCCGGGGAGATACCCGACGGGGTCCGCATACGGGTGCTGCCCCGGCCCGTCGTCCGCTTCCGCGGCTCCCGCCCCGATCTGCTGCTCTGCCTCGGCCTGCTGGTGCTGATCCTGGTCGTCCAGGGCTGGAACATCACCGGCTTCCCGACCCTCAGCGACGACGAGGGCACCTATCTCGCCCAGGCGTGGGCGGTGCAGGAGGGCAGGGGGCTCGCCCACTACACCTACTGGTACGACCATCCGCCGCTGGGCTGGATCCAGATAGCCGGACTCACCTATCTGCCCTCCCTGCTGGCCCCCGAGTCGATGACCGTGGCCACCATGCGCCTCGCCATGCTGCTGGTGAGCGCGGTCAGCGCGGTCCTGCTCTATGTGCTGGCCCGGCGGCTCTTCCTGCCCCGCTGGTCCGCCGCGCTGGCGATGGTGCTCTTCGGGCTCTCCCCGCTCTCCGTCGTCCTCCAGCGCGAGATCTTCCTCGACAACCTCGCGGTGATGTGGATCCTGCTGGCGTTCTGTCTGGCGGCCTCGCCCGACCGGCATCTGTGGCACCACTTCGCCGCCGGGCTGGCGAGCGCCGTCGCGGTGCTCACCAAGGAGACCATGCTGGTGGTCCTCCCGGCGCTGCTGTGGACCATGTGGACCCACAGCCACCGCGACACCCGCAAGTTCGCGGTCACCGGCGCCATCACCGCCTGTGTGCTGACCGGGCTCTCGTATCCGCTGTACGCCCTGCTCAACAACGAGCTGTTCCCGGGGCCCGGACATGTCTCCCTGATCGACGGGATCGTCTACCAGATGGGCCGGGCGGGCTCCGGCTTCATCCTGGACCCGGGGTCGGGCTCGCACGCCGTCCTGGAGTCGTGGCTGTACTACGACCGGGTACTGCCGGTGGGCGGGGTCGCCGGAGGGCTGCTCCTGCTGTGTGTGCTGCGCTGGTCGGTGACGGCGCGCGCACTGGCCGGACCGGCGCTGGCGGTGGCGATCCTGACGGTGGTGGCGATGCGGCCGTCGGGCTATCTGCCCGCCATGTATGTCATCCAGGCCCTGCCCTTCCTGGCGCTGGTGCTGGCGGGCGCGGCGGCGAGCGTGGCCCATGCCGTGCTGCACCGCCGGCTCCCGACCGGCGCGGAGGACCCGTCACCGGCCGATGGGCCGGGGCCGGCGGGGTCCGCCGATCCGGCCGGTCCGGCGGGCCGCGGCGGCGGACCGGGAGGGGCCGCCCCCCGCCCGAGGGGTCCGCGCGCGCTGCTCGCCCCGCGCCGCGCCGTGGTGACCGTCCTCGCCGTGGCCTCCGTCGCCCTGCTCGTCCCCCGCTGGATCGACGGCAACCGCGACGCCCTCACCGTCGACGCCAACGCGCCCTATCGCGCCGCCGCCGCCTGGCTGGGGCGCGAGGTGGCCGACCCCGCCGCCACCCGGGTCCTGGTGGACGACGCGCTCTGGCTCGACCTGGTGCACGACGGGTTCACCCCCGGCACCGGGGCGATCTGGTTCTACAAGGCGGACCTCGACCCGGCGGTCACCACCACCCTGCCCCGGGGGTGGCGGGACATCGACTATGTCGTCTCCTCCCCCACCGTCCGCAGGGACGCCGTCGATCTGCCCACGGTCCGGTCGGCCCTGGAACACTCCCGCCCGGTCGCCGTCTTCGGTACGGGCGAGGACCGGATCGAGATCCGCCGGATCGCGGATTCCCCCCTCGGAGGCGAGCGATGACCACTCCCCGTACCGACGCCGACGAGGTGGGCGGGGTCGGCGAGGTCGGCGGTCCGGAGCCGGCGGACGGCCCCGCACCCGACGGGGACGGCTCCGCACCCGATGCCGCACCGCTCCGCGCCGCGCGGCTCGTCGAGCCGGGCGCGGTCACCGTCGTCATCCCCACCTTCAACGAGGCCGGGAACATCCGCGAACTGCTGCTCCGGCTCACCCGGTCGGTGCCCTCGCACCTCCCCTGCGAGGTGGTCTTCGTGGACGACTCCACGGACCACACCCCCGAGGTGATCCGGGACGCGGCCCGGGACTGCCCCTTCCCGGTGACGGTGATCCACCGCTCCACCCCCACCGGGGGCCTCGGCGGAGCGGTGGTCGAGGGGCTGCGCGCGGCGGGTTCGGAGTGGATCGTCGTCATGGACGCCGACCTCCAGCATCCGCCCGCGCTCGTCCCCGAGCTGGTGGCCGCGGGCGAACGGGAGGGTGTCGACCTCGTCGTCGCCAGCCGCTACATCAGCGGCGGCTCCCGGGCGGGGCTCGCGGGCGGCTACCGGATCGCGGTCTCCCGTACGGCGACCTGGCTGACCAAGTCGCTCTTCCCCCGGGGGCTGCGCGGCATCAGCGACCCGATGAGCGGCTTCTTCGCCATCCGCCGCAGCGCGCTGGCCGGGGCGATGTCCGCGGACGCGCTCAAACCGCTCGGCTACAAGATCCTGCTGGAGCTGGCGGTGCGCTGCCGTCCGCGCGGGGTGACCGAGGTGCCGTTCGTCTTCCAGGAGCGGTTCGCCGGGGAGTCCAAGTCCACCGCCCAGGAGGGGATGCGGTTTCTGCGGCACCTCACGGAGCTGCGCACCGCCTCGGCGCCCGCCCGGATGGTGGCCTTCGGGCTGATCGGCCTCACCGGCTTTCTGCCGAACCTCCTGGTGCTGTACGGGCTGACCTCCTGGGGCATGCACTATCTGTCCGCCGAGATCGTGGCCAACCAGTTCGGCGTGGTGTGGAACTTCCTGCTGATCGAGGTGCTGATCTTCCGTGACCGCCGGGGCCACCGCCACTGGGCGGACCGGGTGGGACGGTTCACCCTGCTCGCCAACGCCGATCTGGTCCTGCGCATCCCGCTGATCGCCCTGTTCGTGAAGAGCCTGGGCATGGCGGTGCTGCCCGCGACGGCGCTGGCGCTGCTGCTCACCTTTGTCCTGCGGTTCGCGGCGACGGAGGCGCTGGTCTATCTGCCGCGTCCGGGAGGTCGCCGGTCAGGGGAACACCGGGTGCCCTGAGGCCCCCCGGCCCTGCTCCCGTCCGTCCTGAGCATGGCGTTCCCCACCGTCTTGAGCATGGCGTTCCCATCCGTTCTGAGCATGGAAAGGAGTACCTCGTGCCATCAGCCATTCGCCGGTCCCGATCCACCGCGCTGCTGGCCGTCGCGGGCATGACCGCGGCGCTGCTCGTCACCGTTCCCGCCCCCGCGTCCGCCGGGCCGAATCTGATCCGCAACCCGGGGTTCGAGATCGCGGGCGGTACCGCGAACGACAGCATGCCGGAGTGCTGGAAGAAGTCCGGCTGGGGTGACAACGACTTCACCTTCGAGACGGTGGCGGACGCCCGCTCCGGCTCCGCCGCGATGAAGGTCTCCCTGACCCGCCGGGTCGAAGGGGACCGCAAGGCCCTGATGGCGGAGACCGCCGCCTGCGCGCCCGTGGTCTCCCCGGAGAAGCAGTACGACCTCTCCCTCTGGTACAAGAGCACCACCGCCGACGCCGCCCTCACCCTCTTCCGGCGGGACAGTGTCACGGGCGCCTGGGGGTACTGGACCGATCTGCGGACCCTTCCGCCGAGCGCCGGGTACACCCGTGCCGAGGTGCGCACCCCCGCCGTGCCGCCGAACACGGACCGGATCAGCTGGGGTGTCTCGGTGTACGGGACGGGCTCGGTCACCACCGACGACTACGGCATGGAGGAGGTGGAGGTCCCGGCCCCCGACCCGGAGTGCACCGGCACTCCGACGGAGTGCCTCAAGGGTCGCTGGGATGTGCTGCCGACGCGGAACCCGGTGCGCTCGATGCACTCGGTGGTCCTGCACAACGGCAAGGTGCTCATGATCGCGGGCTCGGGCAACGACGAGTCGATGTTCGCGGCGGGGACCTTCACCTCCGCCCTGTACAACCCGCGTACGGGCACCTGGCGGACGATCCCGACCCCGGTGGACATGTTCTGCGCCGGCCATGTCCAGCTCCAGGACGGCAAGGTCCTGATCATGAGCGGCAACAAGGGCTATCCGACGCCCGACGGCCGGATCGGCTACCAGGGGCTGAAGGACTCGTACCTCTTCGACCCGGCGACCGAGTCGTACACCAGGACCAATGATCTGAACGAGGGTCACTGGTATCCCTCCGCCACCGCCCTCGGCAACGGCGATGTCATCTCCTTCGGCGGGCTGAAGGAGGACTCCAGCGGCAGTGTGACGGCCGAGCGCTGGTCCGCCGCGCAGAACCGCTGGCTGCCCACCGGTCAGGTCAACCAGACCTGGTCGTTCTGGGGGCTGTACCCGTCGATGGTGCTGATGCAGGACGGACGGCTCTTCTACTCGGGCAGCCATGTCTTCGGCAACGGCACCCCCGGTACGGGCGCGTCGATCTACGACTACGACCGGAACACCATCACCGATGTGCCGGGGCTCCAGCGCAAGGACGAGCGCGACCAGTCGGCGAGCGTGCTGCTGCCGCCCGCCCAGGACCAGCGGGTGCTCACCATCGGCGGCGGCAACAACGAGAGCAACCCGGTCGCCAACCGGCTGACCGACATCATCGACCTGAAGGAGGCCGACCCGGCCTACCGGGCGGGCCCGCTGCTGCCGCAGGGCGAGGTGGACCAGGGGCAGGGCCGGCGTCCGCAGACCGGTGCCGAGGGGAAGATGTATGTCTCGGCCGTCCTGCTCCCCGACGGCAAGGTCTTCGAGACCGGCGGCGCCCTCCACGACCGGGCCGATCCGGTCTTCGAGGCGTCGTTCTTTGATCCGGTGACCAACACCTACACCCCGGACCTGGCGAAGGACCCGATCCCGCGCGGCTACCACTCCTCGTCCTTCCTGCTGCCCGACGGCCGGGTGATGTCCGTGGGCGACAACCCCGGCAACAACACCTACAACCACAATGTCTCCGTCTACACCCCGCCGTATCTGCTGAAGGGGCCGCGGCCGGCGATCACCTCCGTACCGGACAACCGCTGGAACTACGGTGACACCCAGCGGATCAGGGTCAACCGGCCGATCGCCAAGGCCGAGCTGATCCGCCCGGCGGCGGTCACCCACTCCTCCGACCCCAACCAGCGTTTCGTCGATCTGCCGCTGACGGTCCATGGCAACACCATCGACCTCAATGTCACCAGCAACCCCAATCTCGCTCCGCCCGGCTGGTACATGCTCTTCGCGGTCGACGCCAACGGCGTGCCCTCGGTGGCGCGGTGGGTGCATCTGGGTCCCCGGTCCGCGACGGCGGCCAAGCACGGGGCGCACGCTCCGTCGGCCCATGTCCACGACTTCGCGGGCGACCTGGAGAAGCCGGCGAGGAAGAAGCTGAGGAAGCGGGAGTCGGCTCCGGTGAGCCCGACGATCAGCGGCTGTGAGCGCGCCTACGGGAAGGCGGGCGTCTGTGTGCCCACCACCTTCCCGAAGAAGGTCGCGCCGACCATCGGGGCGCGCTGTGCCTGGCTCGCCGACCGCGACTTCGCCCGGCTGAAGGTGAACGGCGGCCGGGATCCGCTGCGGCTCGACCGCGACCGGGACGGCATCGCCTGCGGCCGGGGGGACCTCCGCCGCTAGGCCGTCCCTCGTGGATACGGGAGACCCCTGGTGGATACGGGGACGGGAGCGTCGGCGGCCCGGACACGGAGTCCGTGTCCGGGCC
>NZ_JBEPCY010000053.1:0-33641 GCF_040299965.1 Streptomyces sp. NPDC000594
GGGGCGGGGCCGCGCGGTGGCGGCGGCCCCGCCGGGTGGGCCGAGCGGGCCGAGCGGGCCCGCTGGGGGTTACCAGTTGGTGCCGATCTCCACGGCGCTGCTGCCGGCGAAGCCGGGGCCCGAGTAGCGGTAGAGCTTCTGCGTCTTGGAGTTGACCGCGAGCAGGTCGGGGATGCCGTCCCCGGTGATGTCCCCGACGCCGGTGAGGTTGATCATCGTGTGCCAGCCGTTGCCGATCTGGAGCTTGGTGCCACCGTTGTAGTGCGGACCGGAGTAGCGGTAGAGGTTCCCGTTCTCGGCGTCGACGGCGACGATGTCCGCCACCCCGTCACCGGTCAGATCGCCCGTACCGACGATGGTGGAGTACGCGTTCCAGCCGTTGCCGATCTTCGACCGGGCCGCGCCGCCCGCGAAGCCGGGACCGGCATAGCGGTACAGATCACCCGTGGCCTTCTCCACCGCGATGATGTCCGGACGCCCGTCACCCGTCAGATCACCGACCGGGGTGACGTTGGTCATCGCGTCCCAGTTGGTGCCGATCTGGACCTTGGTGCCGCCGTTGTAGTTCGGGCCGGAGTAGCGGTAGAGGTTTCCGTTCTCGGCGTCGACGGCGATGATGTCCGCCACGCCGTCACCGTTCAGGTCACCCGTACCGACGATGTCGCTGATCGAGTCCCAGCCGAAGCCGATCTTCGACCGGGCGGTACCACCGGTGTAGTTGGGGCCGGAGTAGCGGTAGAGGTCACCATTGGACGCCTGGACCGCGATGGCGTCGGGTACTCCGTCGCCCGTCAGATCGCCGACCGCGGTGACATGGGTCATGCCCTTGTCCGGGACGGTCACCGGGCTGTCGACGACCTTGTTGTAGCGGTAGGCCCTGAAGCCCTTGTCGTTGAGGTAGGCGCGGGTGTAGCTCTCCTTGCGGGCGACCGTGCCGGGCCGGGCGTGCTCGATGACCTGGGCCCTGGTGCGGGTGCTGTCGGTCCAGCCGACGAAGAGCATCACATGGGTGCTGACATCGTTCAGCGCGTCGCCCGGCTGGAGGTCGTCCAGGCTCGCGAGCTTCGTCGAGAAGTTGGGGAGCGTCCAGGTCACCTCGGGCCTGGGCAGATGCCAGGCCATGGACACCAGGCCGGAACAGTCGGTCCGGTACAGACGGCCCTGGGGGTCCCGGTGGTAAGCGGACTGGCTGTACGGGACGGCCTGGTCGACCCAGTACTGCGCCCGCTGGACTATCTCGCTGCGGGTGATCGCGCCTCCCGCGCTCGATGTGGCGTTCACCGCGGCGGCGGCCTGCTGGGCCGGGGTGGCGGGGGCGGCCTGGGTGGGGGCGGTCACCCCGAGCACGACCGCGGCGAGCACGGCTGCGGTGACGGCGGAGCGGGAGGAAGTACGACGGAAAGACATGGACACGTCAATACCCTGTTCATGGTGGGAGAGGGGGACAGAGAAAGGGGGCCGGGACGAGCGGGGCTCGGACCCGAAGGTGGTGGATCCCTGGTCGGGTGCCGTCCGGCGGGCACCTGCCGGGTGATGCCTCCGGGCGACGGAGTCAGCTTCGCCGCACTCCGGAGCGGGAGGAAAGGGGGGAACGATGGCCTGAACGGGCCGGGGAAGGATCCGGCCATGGAGGGTGGCGGAGAAACCGGGTCACGGGTGGGTGACCCTCCTTCGGCGCGGGGCACCGCAGTGCGCACCCGTCCCCGGGCCGCCGCACATCACACGCTGAGGGCCGGAGCCGAGGGAGGTACCGCCCGGTGCCGGGCCCGGCCCGGGGTCGTGCCTGGGGTCGTGCCCGAAGTCATGCCCGGGGTCATGCCCGGTGCCCCGTCCGGGGTCAGGTCGACGGCGGTGTCCCGGGTTTCATGACAGGTCGGGATCCGGCCCGGAGAGGAGAGCCGGAGCAGAATGAGCAGCACACCCATCGTGGTCCCTGGCGCGGAGGTCGGCGGGCCGCGTGGGTCAGCGGTCGGTACGGCGGTCGCTACGGCGGTCAGTGCGACGCTCGGTGTCGGTGTCGGTCGCGGTCTCAGCCTCGGCCTCGGCCTCGGTGGGCGCGATCTGCCGCAGCAGGCCGAGCATGTCCGGGGCGACCCACTCCTCGGCGATCCTGTCCGCCGCGAAACGGTAGACCTCGACACTCCGATAGCCGACCTGCCGGCCCGTCGCCTCGAACTGCTGAAACGCGCCCAGGTGCGTTCCCCGGAAGCCGACCAGCACCGTGACCTTGTCATCGACGCCGAAGATGTCCTGGATGTCGATCCTCAGGTCCGGAAAGGCGTCCAGCATGGACTGAGCGCCGAGGCGCCAGATCTCCCGCCCGTGAAGGGGCTCGGGGGTACCGGGAACGTTGGCGATGAAGTCCTCCGCCAGCAGCTCCTGGGCCGCGTCGAGATCACCGCGCTCCACACACCGGTACGCCGTGCGCAGCAGGGCCATGTTCCTGTCGACGGTGACGCTCATCCCGTTGTCCCTTCGGAGGCGGAGGCGGAGGCGGCAGGCCCGGCACGGTGATCGCTGGGGCCCGATGCCCTCCAGTGAAAACTGTGACGCCGTGACAGGGTCAAGGGATGTGGTCGAGGGATGTGGTCGAGACACGCGGTCGAGACACGCGCCAACGCCCGCGACCACGCCCCCGGCCGCTCCGCGTACGCACCGCGGCCACGCGGGCCGGGCCCGCGTGGCCGATGACAGGGATCAGTCGGGTATCAGTCGGGGAGCCGCTCCAGCAGCCAGGCGCCCAGTTCCTCGGTGATGGCCGTGTGCCCGGTGGTCGTGGACGAGCAGCGGAAGTCGTCCAGCTCGCTCTCCTCCCGCGCCAGCCCGTCGATGTTCACATACAGATCGTCCTGCTTCTCGACGTCACGGATCGCGACCGCGCTGACCGAGGGGACGAAGCACACATCCTCGTGCCGCAGCTCGACCTTGCCGCCGAGCTTCGTCAGTGCCCCGGCGAGGATCCCGTACGTCTGCAGGGTTCCACCCGGTGCGCCGTCCACTTCCGGGAAGCCGCTGGTCGTGATGGTCTTCTCGGCCTTGGGGAACCTACGGTTCAGATGGGCGGCCGTCACATCGTCGCCCTGGGCCTGGGTGTAGAAGGTGGTGTCCGGGTAGATCCGCTCGATCCGCAGCGCGACCTCGCCGGGCTTCACCTCCGGCAGGCCGATCCCGTCGGCACGGCCGTTGGCCACGCCGATCTTCATCGGGATCTGCGGCCATCCGCCGACCCGGTCCAGGGCCTCCAGGAACTCCGTACGCTCCTGCGCGACGCCGATCTTGCTGGTTTCCTTGTCGTAGTGCTGCCACAGCATCTGCCGCGCGGCCTGGCTGTCCATCTGCTTCGCGAACTTGTTGGGGAACGGGATGAAGTGGGAGAAGGCCTGCACACCGACCGGGACGGAAGCGCCCCGGTGCGGGCTGTCGTAGGAGAAGTACAGCCCGGTCCGGTGGTCCTTCTCCGCTGTCTCCAACTTGGCCAGTGCATAGCGGGTGATGATGCCGCCCATACTGAAACCGCCGACGACCAGGCGGGCCTCGTCCACCTGCTCGGCGATGGCCCGCATGATGGTGGCCTCGGCGGCCTCCGCGTTCGCCAGGATCGACGCGCTGCGCTCCTCGAAACCGAGCAGGATCACATCCCTGCCGCGCCGGCGCAGCTCACCGATGAACGGGAACTCGCCGCCCTCCAGCCCCTGGTAGAGCACATCGAGCCTGCTCGGGCCGAGGTTGAAGCCATCGGCCAGGATCACGGGCCGGACAAGACCGCTGTGGTTGCCCTCGCCGGGAAAGACCCAGGCGAAACCGTTGGGGACGGTCCACTCGTCGTGCTCCGGCACCTCGATCGGCGCGGCGGGCTCGGCGGTCGGCGGACCACCGAGAGTGAACGAACCGACATTGGGCTCGGTCGTCGCGGACATGGTCGTACTCCTTGGAGGAGGGGGTGGGCGAGACGACGTCATCATGGTGGGCGATCCTGCGCATCACCGTGCTGAGCTGCGCGGTTCACCACATCTGATGGAGCATGCCCGGAAGGGGTTTGACGTGCCCAACGAGGGCCGTCCGCCTGGCCCCGCACTCGGAAACACTCGGAAGGATCGCTCATGCCCGTGGAGAAACCATCCCGCGCCCTGCCGGAAGCCCCGGGCCCGGAACTCCTCGGCCGCGACGAGGACCGCATCGTGCGGCTCTTCCTCACCGAGTCGTGCGACGACGCCCCGGCGGACGTCCTCCTCGATGTCCAGAGCTGGTCGAACGGTTCAGCCATGACCCCGAAGCCCCGGTACGGGCCCGCGCCGCCGGCGATCCGCGGCTGTCACCGGAGTCCGCCGCCCGGCTGGCCGGTGACGCCTGCTCCAGCGTCCGGTTCTCGGCCTACCAGAACCCGGCCCTGCCTCCCGCGACCCTGGTCCCGCTACTCCTCGACTACCGGCACGGTGCGGGGGACGCCGTCCGCAACCCGGGGATCCCGGTGCCCGTCCTGCGCCGTATGGCCCGGTCGGCTGTACGCTGAACACCGCACCGCGTGCCGACTGCCGGGTACGGGATCCTCAGGCGGGGCGTTCCGCCATGACGACCACACCCGGCCACTCGTCCGCGGGGAGCCGGAGTTCGGCGACCGTACGCAGTCCGGCCCCCTCGATCAGCTCCACGAGCTGTTCCGGCCGCCATTTGTGGGTCGTCCAGCGAACGGGTACGCCGCCATAGGCCTCGGTGCGCACCACGTCCTCGTCGCCGACATGTGTCGCGGTGATGAAGTGCCCGCCCGGCTTCAGGGCGTGTGCGAACGCGGCGAGGACCTGGGGAAGGACATCACGGGGGAGGTTGAACAGCGACCACCACCCGAGTATGCCGCCGAGGGAGGCCTCGGCCAGGTCGAGTTCGGTGGCGGAGGCGACGCCGAAGCGGCATTGCGGATGGAGCCGGCGCGCGTTCTCGATCATGCGGGGCGACAGATCGACCCCGGATACGTCGAGTCCGCGTTCGGCGAGGTAGGCGGTCACGGTCCCGGGTCCACAGCCGACGTCGAGGACGGGCCCGAGCCCGCTCACCGTGTCGGCGAAGGCGTCGATCGATGCCTTCAGCCAGGGATGGGTGCGGATGTCGCCGACGCCCGTCGTCACCACCATCCGGGCATAGTTGTCGGCCACCCGGTCATAGGACTCACGGACCATGTCGAGATCGGCCGGCCGGTCGGTACGGTGTGCGCGCATCGGCCCACCCTAGGACGTCGGACGCCGGACGCCGGACGCCGGACGCGGTCGGGAGGCGCACCGCTCGATGCCACACCGCTTTTTCCGGGTGAGGCATTCGACCGGCATCAGGGCATGTTGATTCCGTGCCCCGCACGCACACGGCACGGGGCACGGAAACGGTGAACTCGATTAACGGTTTCGCTAGGTGATAATTCTTCTTCGGCGGGCACAGCGATCGGCTGTCACAGCTGAGGCTGTGCGCTCCCCATACAGACATAGTCGTCGGGCCCGGCCCCGACCGGGTTGCCGATGTCGCTGCTGAACCCGCCGGCCGGCAGAGTGCGTGTCACACTCCAGGTCGTGGGGCTGTTCGGCTCCCAAACCCTGGCGGTGACCGGCAGGTTGTTGGAGTACGACCTGATGTGCGCGAAGGCGGCGTGGCCGTAGGGCCTGAAGCAGGCGTTGGTGCTGGCGCTGGCGATGCGGTCACCGGTGAAGTTGGGGCCGTCCCAGATGCACAGCCTCGCCGCGGGACAGCCACCCGCCGCGGCGGCGGGGGTGACCGACACCGCCATCCCCGTACCCGCCAGAGCCAGCGCCGAGAAAACAGCGGCCGATCTCTGCTTCCAGTTCATATGTGTCCCCTCGACAGTGATGAGAGATAAGAGTCCAACCGCTCGGGCTATGAACTCCCGGGGAGCGCGCTGCCCAGACAGATCTTGTCGAAGGGGGCCCCACCGAGCGGTGTTCCGATATTGCTGCTGAAGCCACCGGCCGGCAGTGTGCGCGCCAGTGCGAATTCATCGTTCTTGACGTGCCAGATCTTGGCCACGACGGGAAGGTTGTTGGAGTACGACCTGACCGATCCAAAAACCGTGATGTCGTTGATGAAGAAGCAGGTGTTGGTACTGGCACTGGCGATGCGATTGCCGGTGAAGTCGACCCCGTCCCAGACACACAGCCGGGCCTCGGGGCAACCACCCGCCGCAGCGGCCGGGGTGGCCGACACGGCCAGGCCCGAACCGGCCAGCACCAGGGCCGAAAGGAATGCCGCAGATCTACTCGTCCAACTCAATTTCTCTCCTGGGAGATCGGCCGACCACGGAAAAAGCGGATTCCCGGCACCCGGGAACGGCCGCATCAGGGAGTGGCGTTGCCCATGCAGATCATGTCCGCAACTCCTCCGCCGCGAGGGGTACCGATATCAGAGCTGAAGCCACCGGCAGAAAGGGTGCGCGCGGCGAAATAGCCGCCGGGTCCGTACTCGTAGATCTTCCCGCTGACGGCGGAGTTGTTGCTGTAGGACCTGACCGAGCTGAAGCCGGCCGTGTCATTGATGAAGAAACAGGCATTGGTACTCGCGGATGCGATACGCGTTCCCAGGAAATCGGTACCGTCCCAGACGCAGAGCCGCGCCGTCGGACAACCTCCCGCCGCGGTGGCCGGAGCCGCGGAAACCGTGGCCCAGGCCCCGGCGACAGCGAGCGTGGAAATGACAGCGGCGGATCTCTTGACCCAGTTCATTCGAATTCCCCATCCAGAAGGTGGTACCTGAAATAACCCGACTGCCGGGCAAGCCAGGATTACCCCACCACTACCGCCTTCATTCCAAGAAATTATTTTCGTACCAGCTGGTTTGAGCCATTCACGATCCGAAATGTACGATGATGCCCCAGAGAAGAAGCACCCAGAAGATCACAAATCGTCGAACGACGACCCCGGAGCCGTGGCGAAAACCCACATCATCCGAGTGGATCACGCACATCCCGTGATACGCCCGGGGCGTGCCCGAGGACGCCCCGGGCGCGGAGGTCGGCGAGGGGGATGTCCGGCCGGTAGAGGCGGCCGTCGTCGCCGTCCGCCGGGGCGGCGTGGGCTCGGGGCTGCGCGGGGACGGGAGGCTCGTCCCCGGCCGGGTGCTCCTGGGGCTGCTGCGGGGCGGGGCCGGAGCCCAGGGGCCTGCGACGGGTGGTCATGGCGGGGATCGTACGGGCATCCGACCCCCGCCCAGAGCACCGACTCGGCACCCGGAAGTGCCGCCCGGCCCTCCGTATGATCGTTCCATCGTGACGGGGAGGGACAGGGCACCATGACGCAGGACGAGAAGCGCGGCCGCGGGAAGAACAGGAAGAAGAAGGGGGCGGACGGCGAGGAGGAAGAGGGCTGCTGCGCCGGGACGCTCGACACCGCGACGCACCCATGCTGCTGCGGGGGCGGCATATCGGGGCAGATATACGGACTCTTCGCCGTCCTCGCTCTCTCCCTCACCAGGGCCGGGGCCGGTCATGGCGCGGACCCCGCCGCGCCCCCGCCGGGCGGGCGGATGGCCGCCGCGATGTACCGGTCCGTGCGGCACTACCGCGTCGCGGTCAGCCCGACCCGGCCCGCGTGCTGCCCCTACACCCCGAGCTGCTCCACCTATGCGGTCAAGGCCCTCCACCGCCATGGCGCCCTCCGCGGCGGCCGGCTGATCCTGGCGCGTCTGCTGCGCTGCCGTCCCGGCGTCGCCCGCCGTCGCGGCCGTCATGACCCGGTGCCGCCCGTTCGCGGCTGACCGGCCCCCCGGCCAGGGCGAACCGAGTGACCACAGTGAGCGGGAAGACGTCGTGCGGCGCGGCAGGCCTCGGAGGGAGCAGCGCATGGATGGGGTGGCACGGTCCGGTCCGGTGAGCGGCGGGGTCCGGGTGCTGTGGTGGGCCCTGGCCGCCCTGGGGGCCACCGCCTTCGCGGTGGGTGTCTCCGGCTTCTACCACCTGGGTGCCGACACCCGGGGGCGTGGGGTGAACATGGCCGACGGCCCCGGCTCGGGCTGGTACACCGTCGCCTTCGTCATGGGCGCGCTCTGGCTCTTGGCGGTCGCCGGCTGCGCCAGGGAGCTGTTGGACAACAGGCCCCTCGGCCCCGGCGTACTGCTGCCGCTCACCGTGACCATGCCCGTCGGAGCCTCGATCGCCTCGGGCGGGCTGCTGCTGGTGGGGCAGGAGGAGCGGCACTGGGACGGGGTCCGGGACCTCATGATCGGCGGAGTGGCCCTGCCCCTGCTGCTGTGGTGGTGGAACGCCTCCCTTCGACGGCGCCGGGGCCACCCGTCGCCCCGCGACCACGGCCAGGGCCACCGCCAGGGCCACGGCCAGGGCCACCGGCGATGGCAGCCGTGAGCGGTGAACCGTGAGCCGTCAGTCCGGCCGGGACGCGTAGCGGGAGTGGGCGAGGGCCGCGGGGAAGATGTCGTAGCGGTGTACGTACTGGCGCCAGCGGTCGACGGCCGTGGCCATATTGCGGGTGCAGGCGGTGTAGCTGCGGCAGTTCTCCGGGTCGGTGAGGGCGCGCAGCTCCGCCAGGTCCAGATCGCCTCCCGTCAGGGCGGGGTCGGGCCCCGACAGCGGCCCCTGGTGGTGGGTGCCGAGGGCGGCCTTGACCTTGCGGACATGGCCTTCGTCCCAGAGGCCGTGGCCGTGGCTCCGGACCGGTGGCGCCGTGGGCAGCCGGGAGTCATGACGCAGGCTGGTGAGGGTCATGACGGCCCAGCCGTCGGTGAGCTGGTGCAGTGGGTGCGGCAGTTCGGTGGAGCAGGTCAGATAGGTGAGGTAGTCGGCCAGTGCCCGTGGGCCGATCCCGTGGCGGAGCAGGGCCGAGCAGATGTTGAGGTTGTGGTCGGGCTTCTTCTCGTCGTGCTGGATCTGCCATATGTCGTGGTACGGCGTGAAGGCCCTGGTCCATTCCTGGAGGAGGGGGTGGGCGGTGAGGCCGTTGTAGAAGGCGTTCTCGGACATCTGCGCGGAGGCGCCGGAGTCCACGCTCCGCATCGAGAGCTGTTGGCCCAGGGTCAGACCGGACGGGTCGTGGTAGGTCCCGGTCAGCCTCAGCAGCATATTGATCAGCAGGAGGTCGAGTTCCCGCTCCCAGACCGCTTCCCGGGCGCCCGGCGCCTCCAGGTGGGGGAAGAGATGGTCGAGGGCGATACGGAACATCTTCCCGGCCTCCCGGGCGCACGTTTCGCCGCTGTATCTCTGGTCGGCCAGGGCGGCGTCGCACCACAGGGCGGATATGGCGATGCGCATGTCCACGGGGACCGCGTCCGTATGGGTCAGGAAGGCGAAACGCACGGCCGATTCGGAGTTGCCCTGGGTGGACTCGCGGCCCAGCCGCCACAGTTCGGCCCCGGGGCGGCCCGCGTTCAGGACGCATTCCCGGTCCGGGCGTACGACACGGTAGTCATGCGCCCGGAGGCTTCGGGTGTAGGGGTCGACCCAGTCCAGCTGGTGCTCCTGACCCGGCGTCCGGGCCCGTGCCGCCATCGGTCCCAGGATGCCGATCACCGGGTTGGTGGTGACCAGGGCGCCCTGTCGGCCGATACGGGCATGGCGGCGCCACCGGTCCGGGTCCAGCCGGTCCAGGGCGCGGGCGGCGGGGGGCGGTATCGCGTACTCGACCGCTTCCGTCATGGCGACGGCGGCGCTCCAGGGGCGGAAGTCCTCCCGTGCGACTTCCCGGGGATCGTCGTACGCGGCCAGGACACTGATCCTGGACGCCGGACCGGTCACCGAACCCACAGCCACCCCTTGCTTCATCCCGGTGGTGCCGACGACGTGGCGCGCGCTGGTCCGTCCGCTCCCCCGGCCGCTCCCGGCCGGGCGGGGCCGCACACGGCCAGGGGAGTTCTCCCTGCCTTCTCCCCCGTCTTCTTCCCAGAAGTCGGCCGACCGCGCAAGAAGGCGGCGGTCCCCCACTACCGTGTCCCGGCTGGAAACCCGTCGCTCGTCAGTCGTCGTCGATCGCCTGGTAGAGGGTGGTCCAGAAGTCATGGATGGCCCGCGAGGAGTCGGGGGTGGACATCCCGGTCTGGGTGAGCAGGATGCCGACGAGCCCGTTCTCCGGGTCGGCGTACACGGTGGTGCCGGATCCGCCGTCCCAGCCGAACTGGCCGATGGGCGCGTAGTCACCGCGGTAGGTGCGGACCGCCATCCCGAAGCCCCAGCCGCCGTGCTGCCCCTGACCGTGTGCCAGATGGACGACTTCACGGGCCCAGCTCTCCCGGGCGGCCAGCTGCCCGGGGGTGAGGCGATTGGTGGTCATCAGCTCGACAGCGGGCCGGGAGAGGATCCGCTCGCCCCCATACGTCCCTCCGTCGAGCAGCATCCGGAAGTAGGCGTGGTAGTCGTCGACGGTCGAGTCGAGCCCGCCGCCGCCCGACGGGAAGGCCGGAGGCCGGCTGTGGTGTCCTCCTTCGGCCCGGTCCGCCACGGTGAACTCCCCGGTCAGCGGATCGGGGGCGTAGAGGGGCGGCAGCCGGTGGATCCGGTCGGCGGGCACATGGAAACCGGTGTCCTTCATGCCCAGCGGGTCGAATATGCGTTCGCGCAGAAATGTCTCGAACGGTTGGCCGCTGACCCGGGCGACGAGCACACCGAGCACATCGTCGCTGACGTTGTACTGCCACCGCTCCCCGGGCTGGTGCATCAGCGGGAGCGTGCCCAGGCGACGCATCCACTCGTCGGGATCCGGCGCCGGCAGCATCCATTCCAGGCCGTAGATCCCCCGCTCGAAGAAGGCCGCCATCATCGGCGAGTCCTTCGCCGTCATATCCAGTCCGAGCCCGAACGTGGAGGTGAGTACATCCCGTACGGTGATCGGCCGCCGCGCCGGCACGGTGTCGTCCAGCGGGCCGCCGACCCGCTGGAGGACCCTTCGGTCGGCCAGCTCGGGCAGCCACCGGTCCACCGGGTCGTCCAGCCGCAGCCGGCACTCGTCCAGCAGGACCATCGTCGCCGCCACCGCGACCGGTTTGGTGGTCGAGGCCATCCGGAAGACGGTGTCCCGGCGCATCGGCGGACCGCCGTCGTGCCGCATTGTCCCGATCGCCTCGACATGGGTCTCCTCGCCCCGGGCGACGAGGGCGACGAGGCCGGGGATCCGCCCGGACTCCACATGCCGTGTCAGCACCTCGCGCAGTCTGCGCAGCCCTGCCGGGGAGAAGCCGCTCCTGTTGTCATCCCTCATGGTTCTCCTCCCGCGTACAGTCCTCGATGGATGCGGTCAGCCGCTCGCGCTCACGGGCGGGGACGAAGCCGCCCTCCGAGTAGTTCTGGGCGAAGGCGTCGGCGAACTCCACCGGGTCCTCCCCGACGATCCCGCGGATCGGCGTTCCGTCCGCGACGGCCTGCTCGAAGAGGTCGGCGAGATCCTCGAACATCGACTGGTTGCTGTCGCCGTCGGTCGGCACGAAGTGCATCAGGTACCGCTCGATCGCCTCGACCGCCGTGCGGTGGTTCGCGGGGAGCCGGCGTGCGCGTTCCTTGTACGCCCTCCAGCGCTTCTTGGGCCCGATCACCTTCGAGATGAGGCCGCTCTTCCCCGTGTCGGACATGGTCACTTCCTTATCGGACATGGTCGCTTCGTCAGGGGATGTGGTGGCCTCGTCGGGGGACGTGACCGCCTCGTCGGGGGAGCTGGTCGACATGGTCACTCGGCTCCCTCGCGGAGCTGTTCCAGTCGCTCTGTGAGGAAGCTCCAGGTCCTCCAGAACTCTTCGAGGTACTCCTGTCCCCGCGCGTTGAGGGAGTGCATCTTGCGGGGTGGCCCCTTCTCGGAGGGGATCTTCTCGACATCGACCAGGCCGCGCTTCTCGACCCTGATGAGCAGCGCGTAGATGGTTCCTTCGGCGATGTCGGTGAAGCCCTGTTCGCGCAGGCGGGCCGTGATCTCGTAGCCATAGGCGGGCCGGCCGGACAGGGACGCGAGGATGATGCCCTCCAGCGTTCCCTTGAGCATCTCCGTCATCAGCTTGGTCATGGGGCACCTCCTCCCTGAGCTATTCAGCGTCATTGAGTACTGGTACACAGTAACGCTGACTACCGATGCCGGGCAAGGCCGAACTCGCTCTACGGGAAACGGAATCCGGGATCCGGGATCCCGGACGGGACGGGATCCGGGAGGGGATCCGGGACACGGCATCCGGAGGGTTTCGCTCCTGGAGTTCCCCCGCCGCGCGGTGCGGGGCACCATGGGAGGGGCCGGTGCCGGCGAGGCGCGGGCGGGCGAACAGGACACGGGGGAGGCGGGCATGGCGCCGAAGCGGCTGCCCTGGCACAGGGGTGGTGGGGGCGGGTCGGAGGCCGACCGGGCGGACGGGAAGGCCTCCTTACCGGTCCCGGCCGCCGAGGAGCCGGTGGTTCCGGCCCGCGCCGCCGGGGAGCCGGCCGTTCCGGCCCGCGCTGCCGGGGAGCCGGCCGTTCCGGCCCGAACCATCGGGGACGTTCCGGCCCGCGCCGCCGGGATGGACGCCCCGGTCCATGGCGCCGGGCAGCTGGGTTTCGTCCAGCGCCCCGGGCGCGACCACTGGTGGGAAGAGCTGAGCCCGAAGGTCCGCGACCGGATGGTCTCCCGGGTCGGACCGGTGGTCGAGTGGTGGGCGTACTGCCACCACACGGACGAACGCCGCCCGTACGCGGTGGTGTTCGGGGAGCGTGGCCTGGCCGAGTGCACCCCGACCGTCAACGACCGGGGCGGGCCCGCGCAGCTGATCACGGTCGTGCCCTTCGTACCGTCGTCGCTGCGGCACGCGGTCGTGATCCAGCGGGCCGGCCCGCCGCCCTCCGGCGGCCCGCCCCTGCCGGGCGTGGACACAGCGGAGCGGCCCACCGGGGAGGTGCCGCTGACGGAGCGGATGCGCGGATTCATCGGCAATCTGCCGCCGGAGGCCCAGTCCCGGTTGCAGTGGCCCTTCGCCAACGGCGACACACCCGTCCGGAGCGACCTCCATTACTCCGGCGGTGCGGACGAGCTGGACATCTGGTGCTATCTCGCCGGGCGCCGCTGGGTGACCTTTGTGTCGGGCCATGGGAGCGGGCTCTCGGGGCCCGCGCACCGCGCGTCGTGGCGGCTCGTGTGCCGGCAGGCCGAGGTGGCGGTGGGATGAGCCCGTCCGCAGGTGAGCCGGATCTCTACGCGGTACTCGGTGTGGCGGGGGACGCCACGGAGGCGCAGATCCTGCGCGCGTTCCGGCACCGGGCGCTGATCGACCACCCCGACCGGGGCGGTGACGCCGAGGCCTTCCGGGGGCTGTACCGGGCCCGGGAGACGCTTCTGGATCCGGCCAGGCGTGCCGCGTACGACCGCCGCCGCGCCCCGCGACCGGCCCCCGGCGCGACCAGGACCGCCGGTGCGCAGACCCCCGGTGCGACGAAGACCCCCAACGGAAACGGCCCCGGTGGAAACGGCCCCGGCCGGAAGGACCCGGGACCCACGCGGCCCCCCGGACCGGCCGCCTCGGGGACGACGGAAGCGGACCCCGACCCCGACCCCGGGAACGGCCCCGGGAACGGCCCCGAGCCGCCGCCGGCCGACCCGTTCGCCTGGGAATCCGGCGCGGGCCCGGCAGCCGGTCCCGGAGCCGGCCCCGGCCCGGCGAGCGACCCGGGCCGGGCCGATGACGACTCCTGGACGTACACCGATGTCGGCCCCGGCGCGGAGTTCTCCTGGCGGCGCGCCGACCGCTTCGGCTGGTGGGAGCCCGGCGCCGAGCCCCCGCCACCGAAGCGCCGCCGCCGCCGAGGACGGGCCTGACGCCCGGTCACCCGCAGCGCGCCCCGGCGATCCGCGCCCGGTTCGGTACGAGCAGCACCGCACCGGCCTTCAGCACCTCCCGGGCCCCCAGCCTGTTCAGCTCCCGGAGCTTCCCGACGGTGGTGTCATGGCGGCAGGCGATGCCGGACAGGGTGTCGCCCGGCCGCACCCGGATGATGTGGGACAGCAGGTCGTCGGGGCGCACCGTCGGACGCAGCGGATGCTCCAGCAGGTACCGCGCCAGCCCGGTGATCTCCGGGACCGGGGTGGTACCCGGCACCAGGGTGGCGCCCGGCACCGGAAGGGCACCCGTCGGCGGGTCCGCGGTCGGCAGGGCCCCCGGCAGCGGACCCCCCGGCGTCCATCCCCCCGGCAGGGTCGGCCGGACCTGTGCGACGCCCACCCGGCCCGCCGGATAGGGCTCCACCCAGTCCGCCTTGATCAGCATCACGCCCCACAGGGCGAACAGGACGACCAGCGTGCCGAAGGTGAACCGGCGCACGCTCTTCTGCCGCCGCAGCTCCTCCGCCACGAAGTCCGGCACCAGCCGTGGGATCCTCCGCCCCGTGGTGCGCCCGGCCGGGGCGGGTACGGTACGCAGCGCCAGCGGTACGGGCGACTCGGCCGCCAGGCCGAGCCGGGCCAGCTCGCGGCGGAGGCCGCCCACCCCCGCCGGGCCCCGGGCGGCGGCCGTCACCAACTCGTCCAGGAACCGGCCGGAACTCCCGTCACAGACCAGCCGGTACCCCTCGGTCCAACTCAGTGACCAGCGCGCCAGCCCGGCCCCCGCCAGCGCCTGCCCGGTCAGCGCGTACAGCCCCTCGGCCAGTTGCTCCCCCGGCGAGGGCGCGTCCGTGAACCGCCGTACCAACTCCTCCCGGTCCCCGCACTCCAGCAGATCCAGAACCGTGCCGAGCGTCGGCCGCGCGGTCACGCCGACGCCGCGCGCCGCGTCCAGCAGCAGGCTCGCCGGCTCGATCGCGAACGCCTCGGCGGCCAGGTCGGCCCATTGCGCCCGGGGCAGCGCGGTCGGCGCGGTCCGTGCCTCGGCGAGCATCCGCCGCTCCACCCGGGCCACCGGCCGCCGGTCGGCCAGCAGCTCCCCGACCCCGGCGGCGGGGTACTCCCCACCGCCCCGCGCCTCGATCAGGGCCAGCCGCCGGAGCAGCGGCGGATGGGAGTCCAGCGGGGAGCCCGCCGCCTCGACCGGGTGCGCCCGCCGCTCGGCCAGACGCTCCCGTACAGCCGGGTCCTCCACCATCGCGGCGAAGGTCCCGAAGACGTCCTCGGGTACGAATCCCAGCCCCTGGACGGGCCGCAGGAAGCGGTCGTGGAAGCCGCTCCAGGCGAGACCGAGGGCGTGGACGGCGCGCAGCGCCCCGGCGGTGGCCGCCGGGCCCGCCACGGCGACCGCCTCGGCGTCCGCCTCCAGCTCCTGGCTGCGCCGTACCGCGAGGGTCAGCCGGAGATACAGCCACGCGTAGCGGGCGACCACCCAGTGGAAGATCCCGGTGTAGCCGAGGAACCCCTGTCCGGCCGCATCGGTCATCCGGAGCCGGAAGAGGGTGAAGCGCAGCGACTCCGCCCCCCGGTAGGAGATCGCGCCGAAGCGGGTGTGCCGGCCCGCGTAGTGGCCGAGTTCATGGGCGAGTACGGCCCGCAGCTCCGCCGGTTCCAGACAGGTCAGCAGCGGCACCCCGAGGTACATCGTCCGCTCGCCGACGATCAGGCCGAGCATCGGTGACTCCTCCGACACCGACGCGTTGACCTCGGGGGTCAGCAGGATCCGGCCCGGCGGTCGGGTGTCCAGCCGCTCCGCCAGCTCGTCGACCAGCCGCCAGAGGCCGGGCGCCTCGTCCCGGCGGACGGGTACGGCGGCGGGGGGCACTTCGCCGGTCCGGCTGACCGTGACCAGCCCGTACCCGAGGGCGAACGCGGCCGGGACGCAGCCGCCGATGACCAGCGCCCAGCTGCCGACGCGGGTGGGGGTCTCCACGATCCCCCACAGGGTGACCGCCACGAACCCCGCGTCGAGGAGGAGCAGGGTGCAGACCACCACATAGAAGCCGGCGAGCAGGGTCACGGCCAGCAGTCCGCGCAGTCCGCCCAGGACGGTTCTCACGGGCGCTCCTCCCGTCTCACGATCGCTCGTCGTCCCGTGTCACGGCCGTCCCGTCTCACGATCGCTCGTCGTCCCGTGTCACGGCCGTCCCGGCTCACGGTCGCCGCTTCAGCCGCCGGGCCAGCTTGGCGCGGGCCCGTTCCGGCTCCGCCGGGTCCGCGAGGACGGCCGCGCGCAGCCAGGACTCGGTGTCCCTGAGCGCCCGGTCGACGGGGTCGGGTACGCCCCGGCCCGTCCCGGTCAGCCGGATACGGTCACGCTCCTCCCGGCCCGGCCCCACCACGAACGCCTCGCGACCGCTCATCTCCGCGTCGGCCATGCCCAGCGCCTCCCTGAGTGTCCGGCGCGCCTTCGACACATTCGCGGCGACGCCGCCCCTGGTCATCCGCAGTGCCTTGGCGATGTCCCGCTGCGACCACCCGTGCAGACAGAAGAGCACCATGGTGACCCGCTGCCGGGGTGGCAGGGCGGCGAGCAGCCGTAACACCTCGCGTGCCTCGGCGGTCCGCTCGGGGCCCGCCTGCACCGGGACGGGCAGATCGGGGAGCCGGTCCTGGCCCTCCCGGCGTCTGCGGTACGTCTTCCAGAGCCGCTGGACGGCGACCCGGTACACCCAGGCCTCGGGGAGTTCGTACCCGGCGATCCGGTCCCAGGCCCGGTAGGCCTCGGCGAACCCCTCCTGTACGGCGTCCTCGGCGTCCTCCCGGTTGCCGCACAACATGATCGCCTGGGCCAGGAGGCGCGGATGGGCGCAGGAGAAGAAGGTCTCGAAGTCGCGTGCCCGCGCGACCGGTTCGCCGCTCACGGGCGGGCCCCCCGCCCAACCATCTGGCCGGCCATCTGCCCGGCCATCCGACCGGCTGTCCGCCCGGTGGTCCGCTCCGCCGTGGCCACGGCGTGCCCCCGGGCGCGCCCCCGCGCCCTTCGGCTCAGGAGATCCGTCGGCGCGCACACCAGCTGGGCGCACACCGTCACCACCACGACCAGCGTCACTGGGTCCAGCATCCTCAGCGTCCTTCCTCCGGCAACCGATGTCGACACCCGGATACAGCCGCCGGCGCCCCCCGTGTTTACCCGGTGCCGGAATTCCATGATGGCCGCGCCCACCCCCGGCGGCGCCCGTTCCGTCACGTCCGTCCTCGGGTATCTCCCCCGCGTACATTCCCTGGCGTACGGGGGGTGCGCCGGCGCGCGGTCGGGCGCTCGACGGCGTTACGGGGGAAGGGGCACAGGAAAGGGCCCGGGAAGGGGTACGGGGAGGGTCGCGCGAGGCCCGTGCTAGCGTTGACGGCGCAGGGACAAACGGGTCGACTGCGGAACCGGAAGTGGGAGGTGAGTTGATGACTGTCGTCGAGGCCGCTGCTGTGCGCAGTGCCCGCCGGACCATCCTCACGTCCCGGGCCCCGGTCTGACCTGACACCGCTGTCCCCCGCCCGAGCCCTGTCGGCTCGCGGGGTCGGTGGCCCGTCCATCGGGGCCCCTTTTCCAGGGTCTCTCTCTTGTCTCATACCGATAATCCGCCCACCGAGGCGTTCTTCGCGCTCCACCACGGCCTGCCCCGGCAGGGTCCCGGGTCGGACGCCACCACACGACGTCTGCTGGCGGCGGCCGGGCCGCTGCCCGACCACCCCCGGGTGCTGGACGCCGGGTGCGGCCCCGGCCGCGCCGCGCTGCTGCTGGCCGAGGAGGCCGGTGCGTCCGTCACCGCGGTCGATCTGCACCAGCCCTTCCTGGACGGCCTCGCGGCCGAGGCGGCCCGCCGGGGTCTGGGCGACCGGATCACGGTCGTCAACCGCTCCATGGACCGGCTTCCCCTCCCCGATCACAGCTTCGACCTGATCTGGGCCGAGGGCTCGGTCCACGCCATCGGCTTCGACCGTGCCCTGCGGGTCTGGCGCCGTCTGCTCGCCCCCGGCGGCGTCCTGGTCGTCACCGAGATCGAATGGGCGGTGCCCGACCCCGCCGCTCCGGCCCGCGCCTACTGGGACGCGATCCATCCGCCGCGTACCCATACCCGGAACACCCACGCCGCACGGGCGGCCGGCTACCGCGTCGGCGCGCACCGGCCACTGCCGGAGAGCGACTGGTGGGACGAGTACTACACCCCGCTGGGCCGGCGGATCGCCGGAGCGGACCTGCGGCTGCCCGGTATGCCGGAGGCGCTCGCGGCGCTCCGGGCGGAGATCGCGATGCGGCGCGAGCACGGTGGCGACTACCGGTACGCCGCCTATGTCCTCCACCCCGAGGACAACGCCGCCCCCGCCCCCGTCACCCCCATCACCTCTGCCACCTCTGCCACTCCTGCCATCTCCACCACCCCTGTCATCTCCACCACCATCGACACGGCTGTCGCCATCGACAGCAGCGAGAACGGAACCCCCATGACCAGCTGGACCACCCGCCCCGAGACCGCCGACGACATCGCGGCCATCCGCGCCATCAACCTCGCCGCCTTCCCCGGCGCCGAGGAGGCCGACCTCGTGGACGCGCTGCGCGCCGACCCGGAGGCGTGGATCGACGGCCTGTCCGTGATCGCCACCGCACCCGACGGCACTGCGGCCGGGCACGCCCTGCTCACCCGGTGCCATGTCGACGGCGCGCCCGCCCTCGCCCTGGCCCCGTGCGCGGTACTGCCCTCCGCCCAGCGCACCGGCGCCGGCTCCGCCGCCGTCCGCGCCGCGCTGGACGCCGCCCGCGCCCAGGGGGAGAACCTCGTCGTCGTCCTCGGCCACGCCGAGTACTACCCGCGGTTCGGCTTCACCCCGGCCTCCGGGTTCGGCATCCGCGCACCCTTCGAGGTGCCCGACGAGGCCATGATGGCCCTGGCCCTCGACGACACCCGCGCCGTGCCCGGCGGCACCATCCGGTACCCCGCCGCGTTCGGCGTCTGACACCCCGGGGCGCCCCCGGGACCTGTTCTCCCGGGGGCACCCCGCCCCTCCCGGTACCGGGTCGGCCCCTCCCGGCCCCTCGCGGTACCGGGTCGTTGAACACACCACGTCATGAACGTCGTACGTTCGTTGAACGGTGCCGGGCATCGTCGTTGTCGCGAGGCGAGATCCGTCCTCGCACACGAAGGGAACCCCGACATGCGCAGAGTCGTCGCCGTGTTCGCCGTCTCCACCGCCCTCGCCCTCGGAACCGCCCTGCCGGCGTCCGCCGCCGGGGACACCCCCCGTACCACCGGAAAGGGCGACCAGTGCGTCGCCGACGTCACCACCCAGAAGGTGACCTGCTTCGAGACCTTCCGCCAAGCGGCGAAGGCCGGTTCGCAAGGAGCCGTCACCACCGCCGACAACCCCGCAGAACTGACAGCCGCCCTCGGCACAAAAGCCCGCGAGGACTGGGGCACCGGCCGCACCTGGCTCGGCACCGCCTCCTGGGACGCCGACCACCTCGGCGACTCCCTCTACTTCTGGGGCAACCACACCTGCGCCACCGGCAACGGCGAGGACTACGCCTGGGACCTGGGCGGCAGCCGCTGGAACGACCAGATCAGCTCACTCACCCCCAGCTCCGGCTGCTGGATCACCCTCTACCAGAACTCCCAGTGGGGCGGCGCCATGAGCGACCCCTACAAGGGCCCCACCACCAACCTCGGCTGGTGGAACGACCGCACCTCGACCATCTCCTTCGGCTGACCCCAACCACACCAGGGACGGCCGGAGGCTCCCCACCCCCGGCCCTCCCCGGCCCCCACCGGCCAACCGCCCAGCCCCACCCGTCAACAGGTCGGCGTAGCCGTACCCCACCCCGCGTCCTGGTCATGGACGAGGCCGCGATGTGCGACGACCGGGACGTTGCTGAAGTCCTCGTGTGCGCTGCGAAGACCTGTACCAAGGCCGTCGGTGCTCCGCCCGCCGCACCCGCACCCTCGCTCTCGCTCTCAAGAGCTGAGGCGGGGTCCGCTAAAGGGTCTGTAGGTGGCACGAATTCGTGTGGGGCCGCAACTGTCAATCTGGCGTCAGTGCTCGTCATTCAGCGGATGTGCATCCACAACACCACGAGGTCGACGGCCGCCGTTCCGTACGCAGTGAAACGCCGTGTACGATGCCGACAGCCGTCGGCTTCACATTACGTCGCTGTGCAGGGCCACGCTCCGCGTCGCGCTGAGACTATTGCGGTCACACAACGACCAGTTTCTGGGTTCCCCAGCCCCAACTGCCGAACGCCTCGCCGCCATATGCGCCTGCCTGTAGGAACACAAACCCATCCGGGAACAGACGGCCCGTCTCACTGATCGCCACGGTCGACGGCGTCGAGCCGCAGGGCCCTTGCGTGCGCCGCCACCCTTCGATACTGGACCTGAAAGACAGGCCCCAAAGCTGCGCCGGTCCAATCTGGCGGACGCAGCGGGACGTCACTGTGCCCTTCAGCTCATACCGATTACCGGTCCGGGTGACCGTAGCCTTGATGGACACGTCGTACGAGTTGTTGGTCCAGCTGCTGCTGCTCCGGTAGGTCACTGTGACCGACTGTGGGGCGGCAGCCGCGGGGTTGATCCCGCTCAGCGTGACCAGCAGCGCAGTTACCGCACAGAGCGTTAACCGGGCTGCGGCCCGCAAGGCCCCAACTGATCGTTGTCTCGACGTCATCTTCCCTCCAAAGGGGTCGAAGAAGGTCGGATCATCTCGATGGGACTGTTGATGAGAGGAAGCGCGGTATCCGGGCAACGATGTTCCTCAGCACGTGCCAGCGCCGTGCACCGGATCATGAACCTCTCGGGTGACAGGACTGGGCGTGTCACCCTCAGGAATCGGAGATTGATCCGCAGGCCCACTGTGTACAGTCCCGATCCTCACTCTGCCCGCAACGATCCCGGGCATGCCCGAAGCGCGGTATGACAACCCCTAGGGGTGAAAGGAAAACGTCAGTTTGATTCAAGCGGGCACTTGCCGGGCTGAGGGAGTTTTCACCTGTGCCGTTGCGTGGTCCCAACTACGCTTGCAAAAAGCGCCATATGGCTGAAAAGCCCTCTCTATTGCAGAAACTGGAACCTGATTTCCGGAATGAGGTTCCGACTTGTCCGCGAACCCCTGCCCCGGAATCGCGCATCGAGATGCAGCACCTAGGCCAGCTGGTCGCTGTACGTCTCTGCCTGGGTGCGCCACATGGTCGCGTAGGTCCCGCCTCGGTGAAGGAGGGTCTCGTGGGTGCCTTCTTCGATCAGCCGTCCCTGGTCGAGGACGATGATGCGGTCAGCGGCCCGGGTGGATCCGAGTCGGTGGGTGATGAGGACGACGGTGCGGCCGGTGGCGAGAGCGCGGATGCGTTCGTAGCACGCTTCCTCTGCGAGGGGATCGAGGGCGGAGGTCGGCTCGTCGCAGATCAGCACGGGTGAATCCCGGTAGAAGGCCCGGGCTGCGGCGATCCTCTGCCATTGCCCGCCGGAGAGGTCGCGGCCTCCCCACTGGGACGGCGCGAGGTTGGCGTCGAGGCCCCCCGGAAGCGCGGCCAGGACGGTGTCGGCACCGGCGGCGTGGGCGGCGGCGTCGATCGCTGTGGTGTCCTGTGAGCCTTGGCCGAGGGTGATGTTCTCCCGGGCGGTGACGGGCCAGCGGCCGAAGTCCTGGGGCAGCATGGCCAGGCTCCGCCAGATCTGGTCGGGATCGGTGCGGGTGAGGTCGGTCCCGTCCCAGGTGACCGTTCCGGTGGTGGGGTGGTAGAGCCCGGCAAGGACCTTGGCCAGGGTGGACTTGCCGGAGCCGTTGGCCCCGACGATGGCGAGGACTTCCCCGCGGTGCGCGCGAACCGTGATGTCGGTGAGGGCGGGGGTGTCGCTGCCGGGGTAGTGGAACGTGACGCCCTTGGCCTCGATGACCTGGGGGTTGGCAGGGGCCTGGGTGCTCTCGGGCTGGAGGGTGCGGGCGGCACTGTCCCGGAGGAAGTCCTCCCAGTCGGCGAGGTACAGGCCGGTCTTGAACCCCGAGTTCGCGCCGTGGACCAGTCCGGCGAGGAGGCGTCCGCTGGTCTGGACGGCGATGACGGCGGTGCCGGCGGCGGCCGGGGCGATGTGGCCGGTGGCGGCAAGCCAGAGGAGTGTGGCGTAGACGGTGCCGGTGGCCAGTCCGGCGGCGGCGTCGCCGACGAGCTGGTAGCGGGCGTGCGTGCGGCCGACTTCGGCGGCGGCCTGTTCGAGGCGGCCGGTGACGGTCCGGAAGCGGTCGAGGAGCCAGGGCCGCATGGTGTTGGCGCGGACTTCCAGGGCGTGGTCCCGGCCGGCGGTGTGGAACATCAGGGAGTGCCGCACGCGCCGGTCGGAGAGGGTGTGGCGGTCGGCGGCGTGCGCGGCGCGGGCGGCCCTGGCGGCGGCCCATCCGCGGGGGACGACCGCGAGCAGAAGCAGCGGCAGGAGAACGGGGTGGAGATGGGCGAGGACGCCGGCGGCGGCGAGGAGGCCCAGGAGCGCGGTGGTGACGAGTCCGAGGGCTTCCACCATCAGGTGGGCGTCCTTGGCTGCCCGGGAGGCGGCTTCGCTGTGGTCGCACCAGGCGGGGTCGTCGTAGACGGCGAGCGGCACGCGGGTGGCGGCTTCGAGGTAGCGGACCTCCGCGATGCCGTCCACGCGCGGTCCGATGCGGGCGGTTGCGGCGATGGTGAGCGCGGCGATGAGGGAGCGCGCGGACGCGGCGAGGGCAACGATGATGATCGAGGGGAGTGCGTCATGAAGCCGGTCGGCGGTGGGGCCGGCGGCCAGGATGGGGGCCAGGGCGCCGGTGGTTGCGTAGAGGCCGACCGCGGTCACCGCCCCGGAGGCGACCTGGAGCAGGCCGACGAGGAGGCAGGCGCGGCGGTCGGCGTTCCAGGCGAGTTGGATCACGATGCCGGAGAGGGCGGGAAGGCGACGGGCGACGGTCCACCAGGAGGTGTCCAGGGCGTTGTCGTGGCGCTCGGCGCTGACGCTGTACTGCGGGATCGCCGTCTGGGGCGGCCGGGGGCGTCGGCCTCGCGGGAGGCGGATACGGGATCGGGCCGTGGTGGGGTCTGGTTGAGAGGTCGTCACACTCGGTGAAACTGATCACTCGTTTGGGTGGTCACGCGCGTGAGGGGTGGCGACGGGTGGCGAATTCATGTTCGGGCGTTCACGCCGGGAACCGGCCGCTCGGATGAGACCTTCAGCGCGGGTACGTAGGGCCAGGTGCGGTCGGCCGGGTCCTGTCCGATCACCTCACCCTCGGCTTCGACCCACGCGTGCGCGGCAGCCGGCGCCGTGCGCGCGCCGAGGACCCAGGTGACTTGGAGCCCTCGGAGCGCGGCGGCGAGGTACACGGCGAGCGATTCCTCAAGGCACGCCGCTCTGCCGGGCCAGAGCCGGGCGAAGTGGCGGACCGCGTGGAAGAGGCGGTCGGTCTGGTCGGCGGTAGCCGGTGTGCGTCCAAGGTGTCCCAGGGCGCGGGCCGTGCCGACCGTCGTGCGGAAGGGGGAGCAGCGCAGCAGGGTGAGGGCCGTGAGCAGCCCCAGGAACCCGGCACTGCGGTCGGCCCCGGTCAGCGGCGTGCCCGGTGGGAGGGGCGTGCGGATGGTGCGGTTCTCGGGCGGGAGCGGGGGTGCTGTGTCGGCGGTGAGCAGGCCGGTTTCGGCGAGCTGGCCGGTGAGGGCATCGAGGTCGGCCCATAGGGTGGTGGGCTCGGCCCCTTGGGCCTCCAGCCGCACCGCGAGCCGTTCCACCGCGCGGTCGAGGGGCATGCCTTCGGTGACATCACGCCAGAGGTGGGCCGCCGAGGCGTTGAGGTGCCGCCATCGGCCCCGGCCCTTGCGGATGTCCATCACGGCCGCGCTGCCGCCGGGCAGGAGTGCGGTGTGGACCTGTGGCGTCCTGCTCCTGGTCATATCGGGCTCCGTTCGGTTGCGGGCTGCCACCAGGTGGCGCGGGCGGTCTGCCGCTGGAGGCTGGTGAGCCACAGCTCGGTGACGATCAGGGCGTGGAGGGCGGCCAGGGGCGCGGGGGCCCCGGCGACCGCGCCGGTGAGAGCGACCTCGACCCGGTGGGCGTCGATCAGCCCTGCCTGCGCCAGGGACGAGGTGGAGACGATCTTCCGGAGGACGGAGGCGTTGGCGGCCAGCCCGTCGTACAGGCTGGTGGTGAACGCCGTCTTCGTCTGCCGGTGCAGCAGGAAGTCCGGCACCAGTCCGGCCAGCGCCTCCCGCGCCAGCGGCTTGTAGATGCCCTCCCGCACCCGCTGATGGGCGGGGACCGCGTGGCAGGCGTCGATCACCGTCGTGTCGAGGAACGGGGCGTGGACCGGGATGTTCCACCGCTGCCGGGCGATCGAGTCGTACATGGCGTGGCTTCCGGCCATGAACTCCAGGTCGAGCCGGTCATGGAGGGCGCCTGGGGTGACCGAGGGGTCGGCCGTCCGGGTGCGGGCTTCGATCAGTTCGGCCACGACACGGCGGCCCTCCGGGGTCAGCCACTCGGCGGCGGTGGTCAACGAGCACCAGGCCAGGTCCTCCCACCGGGCGGCACGCCACATCACGAGCGGCTCCGGGCCGGAGACCGTGGTGGCCAGGCTCTCCAGGGCACGCGGGTAGGAGGTGTGCGCGGTACGGCCGAGCTGCCGCCAGACCTTCCACGGGGCGACATGGTGAGCGCGGGCGTGAGCGGTGGCGCCGCGCAGTGCGGCGAGCCGGTGCCCGTCGAGGAACTGATCGACGTAGCGGCTGTCGGCGGCGGTCAGCACGTTGTCTCCGCCTCGCCCGGTCAGATGAGCCTGGGACCCGTGGGCGGCGACGGGTGCCATCTGCGCGTCCTTGACCGCGAGCCACCCGAGGGAGAGCGACGGAATATCGGTGACCGGGAGCGCGCCGGAATCACCCAGGCCGTCGAACTGCCGCACCCCTGCTCGCCGGGCGTCGATGATCTGGTGGGAGATGCCCACGTTCTCTGCGGCGAGGCGGCGCGCGTAGTGGACATCGTCTTCTTCGGCGAGCCGGGCGTCGGTGTAGGTCACGGACAGCACGGGACGGCGGGCGGCGGCCAGACAGGTCACCGAACTGCTGTCGATGCCGCCCGACAGGTCGGTGGTGAGCGTCCCGTACATGTCCGAGCGCCGGCCGACCGCCGTGCCGAGCGCGCTCCGAAGCTGTCGGGCGCCCTCGTCCGGGGTGAGCGGTGGCGGTACGGGCAGACGGTGGACGGCGGGATCACCGCCGGGGCGCAGGATCAGGGCATGGCCGGGCGGAACCCGTCGTACGCTCTCGTAGCGCGCCTGGTCATGGGCGATGTCCACGCCTGCCAGCGTGAGATCGGCCAGCAGGACCGGCAGACGGGGATCGGTGCCGGTCAGGGCCGCCAGTGGCGCGGCGACGGTGGACCACCAGATCGCGTCACCGTGCCGGGCCCAGTAGACGGGCACGACCCCGGCCCGGTCCCCCGCCACCGTCAGCACCCCGTCCAGCCACAGCAGCGCCAGGTACGACCCCGGCAGACGGGACATGGGCCCGTGGTTCCCCGTGCAGGCCGCCGTCAGCGCGGCCCGGCGTTCGGCAGGGGTGGCCAGGCAGATGCCCACCGTGACCAATTCGGCGTTCCACCCCTGTGTCCCGGGTACCGTGCGCATTTCCGCGACGGTGTGACCGACCGCCCAAGCCCGTGCTCGCGGCTGGTCCAGGACGGGGCGCCCGCCGACGGGTCGAGTACCGGGGACGCTGGGACAGGAAGCATCCGCGAACACCCCGGTGACGAAGCGAGCCATCGCGCCGGACTCCTTTCGCTCGTTGAACTCCGATAGAGAAGGGAGCGCCCGGGGCCGCCGGTGTTCCGGCGGCCCCGGGCGCGGACATTCAGTTCCCCCGTCACCGCGTCAGACGGTCACCGGTGCCGGTCAGTGCCAGTACTCGGTGTCGTCCACGCCTTCCTTCTTGTTCGAGCCGAGGGTGGCTCCGGTGACCGTTCCGGCCTCGAACATCACCGGCGGCTCATAGCGCTGAACAGGGGCTTCCTGCTTCTCCATCGGTACCTCCTGGGCGGTCCGGCCGCACCCGGAACTCCCGGTGTACGACCGGGCGGTGCGGCGGGCTGTGCACACACCATCGGGCAGCACGACCCCTGCGGACAGATCCGGGACAGGTGCTCTGGTGGTGCGGCCATGAGCACCCATGAGCACCCACGACCGGTGTTCCGCACAGACCGAAGGTGCCGCTACCGTCGGTGCATTAGGCACTTCGCCCACTTCTCCCTGGGGAGGCGCTCGCCTGATGCACCTGCTGACGCGGGCTCTTGCTGCCCGGGGTTGGAAGCCGATCGAGTTCGCTCGCCAAATCCGTGTGTTATCGGAGAAACACGGCATACATCTGGGTACTGGAAAAGACGGCGTATACCGGTGGATGACGAATCGCACACCGGACGAGGTGACCCAGCACGTCATCGCCGAGCTGCTGGGCATCACCGCCGACGCCGTCGGCCGGTACCCGTGGCCAGGATGGCTGGCCCTGGACCCGCTCCTGCAACCCACCCCGCACCGTTGGGACGCGTCTGGAGCCCTCCAGGCCCTGGACGAAGTGTCCTGGAGGGAAGTCACCGTGGAACTGCACCGACGCCACTTCGTCCAGCTGACCGGCGGGGCACTCACCGCCTCGCTCTGGTCCTGGCTCACTGCCGACCCCGTCGCCGCCGGGCAGATCGTCCATGACAGACGCCTGGGGGAAACCGCCGTGGCCCACATCGAGGACCGTGTCCGCCGCCTTCGCCATGCGGACGACATCGACGGCGGCGGCCAGGTCCTGTCCGAGACGGCCCTCAGCCTTCAGATGACCATCCGACTGCTGAAAGACCGCGGCTACAGCGACGCCCACGGCGCCCGCCTCTACGGAGCGGCAGCCGATCTCACCCGCATGCACGCCTGGGCGATCTTCGACCTCCACGACACCTGCGCGGACGGAACATTCAAGACCGCGCTCCACTCGGCCCACGCGGCATCCGACCCTGCACTCGGCGCACACATCCTCGCGTTCTGGTCCATCGCCGCCAGCGGCACCGGCCGCCCGGCGGACGCCGAGGCCATGACCGCCGCCGCACTCTCCGCCGCACGAGGCCGCACCACACCCCGCGTCGAAGCCATGCTGCTCTCCCGCCGGGCCCGTGCCCGGGCCCGGCAGAACGACCCGTTGGCGTACGCAGACCTCGATCGTTCCGCCGAGTTGCTGGATGCCAGGGGGCACGAAGAGGACCCCGAATGGATCTACTGGTTCGACCGGAGTGAGCACCTCGGTGCCCTGGCCTCCACCCACCTCGACATGGGACATCCCGATCGCGCGGAACGCACCTACGCCGATGCCGCTGCCCTCTTCCCGGCGGACCGCGCTCGTACCCAGGCGCTCTTCCTGTCGCGCAGGGCGGAAGCCCAGTGGCGCCAGGGAGAGGCCGAGACCGCGTGCGCCACCGCAGAAAAGGCCCTGGACCTCACCGAGGCGATCAGCTCCCACCGCACCGCCGGCCCGCTCCACGACCTTGCCCGCCGCATGCGCACCCACGAGTCGGTTCCAGCGATCCGCGACTTCCGTGAACGGCTGGCCACCGCCTTTCCCGCCAACCAGTGACTGATGGCCCGCCAGAAGGCCACCACGTCGCAGGGTAGGAGAAGTGCTGCTCGGGAGCAGGACCGATGTCTGCCGGAGCCCGGCCGTATCGGTGGTCTACCAACCCACCGATACGGCCGGGCCCTTCTCACCCAGGTCAAGTACGTCCCCGCCCCGGGCTCCGGAACCCAGCGGTGAGGAGCTGTGCGAGCGCGGCGGTGACGGCCAAGCCGGGTGGGTCGCCCTGGAGCCAGTCGTATTGGCCTGCGGGATTCACGTCGACGAGCCAGTGTTTGCCGTCGTGGTCCACAAGGAGATCGAGCGCTGCGTAGGACAGGCCGTAGTGGCGCAGCAGCCGCAGAACCCCGGTGCGTACGTCGTGGGGGACGGTGGTTCGCCGGTAGGTGAGGCTGTCGTAGTCGGCGCGGAAGTCATCACGGGCTGCTGCGGAGTGGGCGTCGATCCGGGCCGCGAACACCTCACTCCCGACGACGACCGCGCGTATCTCGTACGCCTTGTCGATCCGATGCTGGAGCTGATGGGCTCCGGCGCCGATCCGGCTGTCCAGTGCGGTGGCCTCGACCCGGCGGGTGAAGAAGACACCGTACCGCCGGTCCGGGGCGCCGTCCGGCCCGTTGATCACCGGCACGGTAATGGACTTGGCGACGGCTCCCGCGGGCGCGGCCACCGCGAACCGGAACGCCGCGCGGGGGCTGTTGCCGATCCAGGTGCCCGGGACGGCGAGCCCGCAGGCAGCCGCCCGTACGAGAACATCCGGCTTGAGCTGCGCCGCCCGAGTGTGCAACGGGTGGTTGACATGGAGGCAGTCCAGCGCGGCGAGGGTCCCGGCCAGCCCTGCGACCGCTTCCCCGGTGCCCCATCGGCGCGCCTCGGGGGTGAGGCGGGGGTTGTTGATCTGAGGGCTGCCGGGGTGCCACCACAGGATCGCGCGGACGGTCTCCAGGTCGGTGGTCCGGCCCCGGGCGGTGAGGCTGCCGGTGATCCGGCCGTCCCGGAAGTGGGCGTCCAGCGCGATCCGGCGGGGGAAGTCCGCGAGATCGAAACGGATCAGCGGTGTGCCCAGGGTGTCCAGGGCGAGGACAAGCCGGTCCGTGGTGGTGTCGGTGTCGGTGGTGATCACGCAGACCGGGCCCTGGCGCTCGGTCCGCGTGGAGCCGCCGGTCAGCACAGTCGGTCCTCCCAGCTCCCGACAGGCGCGACGCGGGCGGGGTTGTCCGTGTCGGTTCCTCCGGTGGAGGTGATCGACATGGTGCGCGCCTGCGGGCGCCGGACGACATCGGGGGTGCCGTCGGGCAGGACGACGAGCTGCCGGACGGGGTCGTAGCGACCCGGCACTCCGTCGGTCACCGCAGGCGACGTAAGGCTCTTGAACAGGGACAGGGCCAGGGGCAGGACGGGGGTCATCGCAGGCTCCGGATCTTGCGTGAGGAGGGAGTTGAGCCCGTGCCGGTGTTGTCGCCGGTGTCCGGTGCCGGGGTGGTGACGGTCTGGTAGATGGTGTGGATCGCCATGGCGAGGATCGCGGCGAGCGCGGATATCGGGACGGTCGGCTCCAGGTCGTACAGGAAGTGGACGACGATCAGGGGGGCCAAACCCCGGCAGCGGACGTACAGCAGTACGGCGACGAGGCCGATGAGGATCTGGGCCAGGGCCGGGGTGCCGAGATAGGCGTGACCGAGCACCCGAACGCCTACCACGAGGAGGGTCCACTCCCATACGGGCCGCCGGGCCTGCCGCAGCAGTGTGATCACCGCCGCTGTGACCACCAGTTCCTCGATCATGGATGTCCAGGCGATGCGGCTGGCGAGGATCATCGGGTTGTCGATGCTGAGGATGGCGAGCTGGCTGCCGGAGGTGGTGGGCCCATACCCGTGCAGGCCGGTGGAGAGCCGACCGGTGGCGATGAAGGCGGCCAGGGCGACGGCGGCGACGAGCCAGGACGGGGTCCACCAGGGCACCCGGCCGAGCGGGGTCTCGAACTCGTCGGTGCTGATCCCCCGGGCCCGGATGACCTCCCAGGCCAGCCAAACGGCCAGAACCATGGCTGGCAACCGCGTGCTGTCGCCGCCGTAGACGCCGATGGCGATGTCGATGCCGTCGGCGACTGCCACGGCCGTGGCGGTGAGTTGCAGCCGGAACTGCCTCCGGCCATTCCCGTGGAGGCGGACCTCGATCAGGTGCAGGAGCCACCGCCCGCCGGCCAGGGTCGCGGCCAGGGACACCAGGTGGCCCACGAGTTCCGCGGCGGGCTGCGGGACAGCGAAGCCGAGTGTGTCGGCGAAGATCGTCGCCGAGCGGTAGAGAGTCGGCCCGGCGGCGACCGCGATCAGCCCGAGGGCATCACGGTAGGCGCGGCGGATGCCGGGGCGGCCCGGGATCGGGCGGCCGTTCATCACGGTCACAGGAAGCAGCCTTCGGCGGTGGACGGGCGGGGGAAGACCCTGGTGACGGGCTGATCGGGCCCGGAGAGGGAGAGTGCGGCGCTGCGCAGGAGGCTGGCGCTGAGCTGCTCGCTTCTGGCTTCGCGGGTGACGGCGGTGAGGATGTCGTCGCGGTGGGCGGCGGCCCGTCCGGTCGAGTAGACGATTCCCATGCTGGTCTCTTCCGCGCACAGGTAGCGGCTGTTGCCGAGGCTGAGGGCGGTGAGGATGCCGGCGGGGAAGGCGCGTATGCCGAGGGACACGATCCGGACATCGACCGTGCGGAGGATGGTGAGGTGGCCGAGCTGGGCGGCCATGGTGGCGCGGGCGGCGCGCGGGTGCCGCCACAGGACCGGCTCCTCCAGGAGCAGGCTCAGCGAACAGTCGTCGTCCGCTTCGGCTCGTCGTCGACGGGCGTCCACGACGTCCGGCGGTGGGGCGTCCCGGACGATCTGCCCCTGCCACCAGATACGTGAGTACTCGGGTGTGTGGACGGGGTGGGGCAGCGTGGTCGCGCTGTAGACCGTGAGGTGCTGGGCCTCGCTCTCGCACCAGGTCAGGCGTTCGTACCAGCCGGGGGCAGCGTCGAGCAGGGTTGTCCCGTGGGGCTGGTCGAGGAGTTCCAGCAGCGCGGGCAGATGCAGGTCCGCGCGCGGTGTCCCGTACAGGCCGAGCAGGCGGGGAAGGATCAGGGGCAGGGTCAGGTGGACCGGCGCCGGTATCCCGGCCTCCATCTCGGCCAGGGCCTTGGCCTGGATGCCCGCGGCGGTGGCGGCGTCCCGCAGCGGTAACTCCCGGTCGCGGCGGGCCGAGCGGAGGATGATGCCGGTGACCAGGGCGGCCGTCCCGGCGATCGGGACACGGTCGGCCGGATGCCGTCGGGGGAACTCCGGGCCCGGGGCCGGTATGGCGGTTGTCATCAGGCGGCCCTCCGCTCGGCCGCCAGGTCCACCGGGGTGCAGTCCTGGAGCCGGACGGCGACCGTCGCGGCCAGGAGCCACCGGCTCCTGGCGTGTCCCGGGGGCAGGGTCAGATCCTCTCCCCGGTACACCGGGCGGCCGAACGGGCCCGGTGCGTGGATCCGGCCGCTGTAGCCGTAGACGAGCGGCGACCGGACCCGCACCGCCGTGTGCCCCCGGCGCTGGATCTCGTGGCACTCCTCTACGGCGGCGCGCGCACATCGCCGCCCCGCGCACAGCGGGGGGCGCAGGGTGATCGCGCCCTCGGCGCGGGTGTCGTGCCCGATGAGGAGGAAGAGGGTCCCTCCGAGCTCCGGAACCACGCTGGCCGGGCCGCCGCAGATCTGGCACAGGTTGTCCAGCATCGCCGCCCGTTGACGGGCGGGGTGCACCAGCTGGTAGCGGGGCCGACCCCGCCGGCCCTCCGGCAGGCTCCGCAGACCTCGGTGGAGCAGCACTCCGGACGGTGTCCGGTCGGCGGACGTCTCGTCCGCGTACTCCAGACGGCCCCGGCGGACGCGCAGGGGAAAGGGCAGCGCGGTTTCCCGGCTGCCGGGGACGATCCAGGGCTCCACGGTCGGGGCCCTGAGGGGCGTAGACACAGCGATCCTCTCGATAGGTGGGTTGGTTTGGGTGTGGTGGTGGCCCGGGAAGGTGGGGTGCCTGTCCTCCCATGCGGGCCCGGGGCTGGACAGGGGATGCGGCCCCGGAACGAACAGGGAGGAGATGAAAGGGGGTGTCCCCGCAGCGAGGGAGGGAGGCACGCGGGGACAGCCCCGGTCTAGGAGACCCGCAAGACCATCGCCACGGTCCAGAGCAGAACGGCGAGGAGACCCCCGCCGACCAGGGCAAGGACCATCAGCCTCGCCGTGAGCCTGCCGACCGCCGCATCGTGACGGGCCTGGACGGCGGGGGCGGGTAAGAAGGACCGGCCTTCGCAGATCAGACCAGTCACCGGACGCCCGGCGGGCGGAATGGGACCGGACGGCCGGAACACCGACGGCGTTGGGGAGGTATGACGGTCCACGGAGCTGTCCTTACGGGTGAGGGTGGCACAGGGGTTCCCTCCGCCGGGTTGTCACGGCCGGGGGGAACGGAGCCGGTGATCCGGCGGAGAAGGCTGGATGCGTACGCGGGACGGTCAGGCCGCCGCGTACAGGGCGGGTACCGGGAGCGCGGGTGGTGGGGACGACTGGTGCAGGTCCAGGGCCCGGCGGAGCATCCCGGGGCCGACCAGCAGATCCGGTCGTACGGGCGGTCTGACCCAGTACAGACCGTGCTCCGGACGGCGATGCAGGGAGGGAGGTAGCCATACCGTCTCCGGCGGCCCCAGACACCTCCCGTAGGCATGTGTCCAGGACCGGGCCGTCCCCGGCGGGACCAGCCAGTACAGCCAGGGCCTCCCCGCCTGCGCGACCACCGGCCCACAGACCTGCGGATGGTCCCCGCACCCACGCGGATGCGCCCGGTCCAACTCCTCGACCGCCCGCCGCCCCCCGACACCACCAGCGGTGATCACCACATCGAACAGCCCGCCCACAGGCACACACCGCGGGGTGAGAGCCGCCTCCAGCTCGCGGCGCAGCTCTGCCAGGCTCCGCGACACCCACACCATCGCCGACGGCTCCACCAGCGGTAACGCCCGCAGCGGCAACGGGTGGGGAGCGTACGGCGGCACACGGAGCGTGCGCTCCGCCACGGACTCCGGCCCTGTCATGCCGTGCCCTCCTTCAACACCAGCTCGAACCAGACGCCGCACTCGTCGTCCGTCAGCCCCCAGCGATCCGAGCACGCGTCCACTAGGGCCAAGCCGCGCCCGCGCTCCGCCAACCCGCCCTCGTCCGTTCGAGGCGACGGCAGTACCACCGGCTCCCCACCGGACACCTCCACCCGCACAACACCCGGCGCCGTCCACAGCAGCCGCAGACGAACCTCCGGGCCCCGGCCGTGAACGAAGGCGTTCGTCACCAGCTCGGACGTCACCAGCTCCGCCGCACCAGCCAGCCCTTCCAGGCCCCAGGCCCGCAGCGATGCCCGCATGATCCGTCGTATCTGCCCCGGACGGCGTGCATCGTCCGCGCTGATCGGACTGCCGGGCAGCGTGGTACGCCTGTACGAGCACTCGACGCCACGACCATGACCCGGGGCCGAAAGCCGGGGGTGTAGACACGGAGAAAGGCTGAGCGGCATGAGGGTGCCTCCATTACGACCGGGAGGAAGTTTCTGGTGGGACCTGGAGACAGCGCGCCGCCCGCAGCAGTTGGGGAACCGAGGTGTGCGATCAGTTAGCGGCGCGGGGTCGAGGCGGGCGCGGGCTGTGCCCGGCATACCCGGGGGGTCGGTGACGCTGTGTTGGGAGATCCCGCAGCATCACCGGCTCACTAGGGAGTCAGAAGTCGGCCAAGCTGTTCATACAGCCGCTGAGCGTCGTCCGCCGTCATGACAAGCGGTACCTCGACACATTCCGCCGGCTCCTCGCGCAGTTTCAGGGAGACGGTGAAGCGCCCGGCCTCGGTGATGCTCAGGACGGTGCCTGGGGCAAGGCACAGATAGCCTGCTCTCGCAGGTGGGGGCATATCAGGAGTGCCCATCTCCGGATGGCTTCTCAACATAGTCCGTAAAGCTAGGGCCAGTTGGGGCCGTGATCCCTGAGGAAGATTCAGGGATGAGTACCACTCAGGGACCAGGCGACTGCTACGGCCTGTCCGGTCGATCACGTTCGAAGCCCGGTGATGACGGACGCCGCGGTACTTGTGCCGAGGAACACATAGCCTCGCTTGTCATAGCGAGTTGTGCTCGCCCGGAGCTGATGGCCCCGTCCCAAGAACAACCAGATCACACGCCA
>NZ_JBEPCY010000054.1:0-33233 GCF_040299965.1 Streptomyces sp. NPDC000594
CTCCGACGTGAACCGGTCACCCGTGAGCTGCATACCATCACCCGAATCACCCGCAAACCGGATGATCACCCGATCCAGCCGACGAACCTCCTTCGAGCCCGTTCCGGCCGACTCCGGCTCGGCCACGTCGACGTCTACCGTGTCTACCGTCACGCTCTTCGTCCCCTTCGTGGGTCCCGGTCCGGCGGCTCGCGGCTGCGGCACGCCGACGGGCAGGACGCTAGGCACCGGGCCTTGAGGCGAACCAAAGCCCTCCCCCGCCCCCGGGGTCGGCCGGCCCCGGTGACCACGCCCCGGTGACATCCCCGTTCAGCGCTGGTCCAGGGGTTCTCCAGAACGGCCGGGAAAGCTGGGGAACGGTCGGCGGGAACGGCCCGGGCATCGGCGTTCCCCCTCCCGGCGACCGGGCACCGGACACGCCGGCCGCCGACACCGGACACACCGGCCGCCGGCGCCGACCCGCGCTCCGGCGTGTTCCCGCCCGTTCGCCCGAAGGAGCACCCCTTGCACCCCTCAGTCCCCGCCTCCCGCCGAACCCTGCTGCGCCTCGCCGCGCTGGGCACCGCGGGCGGCGCGCTCGCCGCCGTCCCCACCCGGGCCCTCGCCGCCGAACGCGCCACCACAGGCTCCGGCGACCGGGCCGCCGACCGCTGCCATCCGCCGCGGACGCTCTCCGTCCACGCCCCGCAGCTCTACCCCGAGGGCGTGGCCTGGGACCGCCGGCGCCGGGCCTTCCTGGTCTCCTCCAGTGTGCGGGGCACCGTCTCGGTGGTCCGGGCGGACGGCACCCTCACCCCGCTGGTGGCTCCCTTCGCCCAGGTCTCCGTACTGGGGCTGCACGCCGACGCCGGGCGCGGCCGGATCGTCGCCGCCTACAGCGACTACTTCCAGCGGCGGCTCGGCCTGGTCGACATCACCAAGCCCCCGGTCAACGGCGTCGGCGTCTTCGACCTGGCGAGCGGCGCGGTGCTGCGGACCATACCGGTCTCCACCGGAGCGGCCATCGAACCCCGTACCAACGATGTGACCGTGGACGACCACGGCGACATCTATGTCACCGACACCGAGGTCGACACGGTCACCCGGATCGGCCGGGACGGCGGCGTCCTCCAGGTCATCAGCGACGAGCGGTTCGCCACCGCCGAGACCGGGCCCAATGGCATCGTCCACCACCCCGGCGGCTTTCTGCTGATGGGCCGCTACTCCGGCGGCCGGCTCTTCCGGATCGACCGGCCCCGGTCGTCCCGCCCCCGGGTCAGCGAGGTCCGGATCGACCGGGTCCCCGGCTCCATCGACGGGCTGGCCCTGCGGCCCGACGGATCGCTGCTGATCGTCTCCAACGACCTGTCGACGGAGAGCCGCCGCGACTCCGTCCTGGTGCTGCGCTCCACCGACGGCTGGCGCAGCGCCCGTACCGTACGGGACCACACCTGGCCCATCGAGGACCCCACGACCGTCGCCGTGACCCCGTACGGCGACTACGTCCTCAGCGGTGGGCTCCGCGAGATCCTCACCGGGGTCCCCTCGCCCACTCCCGGCCACTTCCAGCTGCGCCGGCGCTGACGGTCCCCCGGGACACCATCCACCGGGCACCGAAGGCACCCCAACCGCACTCGTTCGACGGTGGCGGCGCTCCGCGGGCACATCTCCCGGCACGTACGCCACCCTGACCTCTCCCGGGAGTCCCGCCATGCACCGACCGCCCCCTACCCGCCCGCCCCGTTCCGAACCCCCGCCGCGCGGGCTGTTCACCGCGCTCGCCCGGCTGACCGGCACCCGGCCCAAGGCGCTGTTACTGCTCACCCTGGTGCTGCTGGCCGGGGCCGTCGTCCTCGGCGGCGGGGTGGCCGACCGGCTGCGCAGCGGCGGCAGCGGCGGGGTGGTCGACCCCTCGTCGGAGTCGTCGTTCGCGGCCGAGGCCCTGGAGCGCGAATTCCCCGCCGCCCGGCCCAATCTGGTGCTGCTGGCCGAGGCGGAAGGCTCCGTGGACGGTGCGGCGGCGGCCCGCTCCGGACGGGAGCTGGCGGCCAGGCTCGCCGCGGTGCCGCAGATCAGCGGGGTGACCTCGTACTGGGACGGCCGGGCGGCGGCGCTGCGCTCCGAGGACGGCACCCAGGCGCTGATCGTCGCCCGGATCAACGGGGACGAGCTGGCGGCGGAGCGCACCCTCAAGGACCGGATCCTGCCCGCCTTCGACGGCGACCGGGGCGCCCTGGAGATCCGGGTCGGCGGCAGTGTCGCCGTCCAGCAGGAGCAGCAGACGTTCATCAGCGAGGATCTGCTCCGCGCCGAACTGATCGCACTGCCGCTCACCCTGATCATCCTGATGGTGGTGTTCGGCAGCGCGGTCGCGGCCCTGCTGCCGATCGGTATCGGGGTCCTCGCGATCCTCGGCACCAACGCGGTGCTGCGGATCATCACCGAGTTCACCGATGTATCGGTCTTCGCCAGCAATCTGACCACGGCGCTGGGGCTCGGACTCGCCATCGACTACGCCCTGTTGATCGTCCGGCGCTACCGGGAGGAGCTGGGCACGGGCCGGGACAGCCGGGCGGCGCTCACCACGACGCTCAACACGGCGGGGCGGACGGTGCTGTTCTCGGCGGCGACCGTGGCGGTCTCGCTCGCCGCCATGCTGGTCTTCCCGCTCTACTTCCTGCGTTCGCTGGCGTACGCGGGGATCAGTGTGGTGGTCCTCGCGGCCCTCGCCGCGCTGGTGGTGCTGCCCGCCCTGCTCACCGTTCTGGGGCACCGGATCGACTCCTGGGACATCCGCAAGCTGGTCCGCCGCCGCCGTCCCGCGCCGGGCGGGGCATCGGGCGGGGCACCGGGCGGGGTCCGGCGCGAGGGCGAGGGCTGGGCCCGGCTCGCCCGGGGGGTGATGCGGCGCGCGCCGCTCGTCGCCACCGGCACCCTCGCCGTTCTGCTGCTGCTGGGCGCCCCCTTCCTCAATGTCGACTTCGGCACCGCCGACTACCGGCAGCTGCCCTCGTCGGCGGAGTCCCGGGTGGTGCAGGAGCATGTCCGTGCCGACTTCCCGGCCAGTCCGACCGGGACCGTCGACATCGTCGCCGAAGAGGCCGGCGAAGGGGCACTGGACGCCTATGCCCAGCGGCTCTCCGGGCTGCCGGGGGTGACCCGGGTGGACGGGCCGGGCGGCCGGTACACCGACGGGGAGCGCTCCGGTCCGGCGCAGCCGGCCCGTACCGCCGACGGGATCAGCCAGCTGACCGTCGTGCCCTCCCTGGAGCCCATCTCCGGGCAGGCCAAGGATCTGGTACGGGAGATCCGCTCGATCGACACCCCGTTCCCGGCCCATGTGTCGGGGACGACGGCGGCGCTGATCGACACCCAGTCGGCGATCGGCCGGGGGCTGCCCTGGGCGATCGGCATCATCGTGCTGGCCACCCTGGTCCTGGTCTTCCTGCTGACCGGCAGTGTGCTGGTGCCCGTCCAGGCGGTGCTGCTCAACGCGCTGAGTCTGACGGCGATGCTGGGCGCGGTGGTGTGGATCTTCCAGGACGGCAACTTCTCCGGGGTACTGGGCTTCACCCCCACCGGAAGCATCGAGACGGCGCTGCCGGTGCTGATGTTCTGCCTGGCCTTCGGACTCTCCATGGACTACGGGGTGTTCCTGCTCTCCCGGATCAAGGAGGAGCGGGAGCGGCAGCCCGATCACCAGTCGGCGGTGGTGGAGGGGATCCGCTCCACCGGTGGGGTGATCACGGCGGCGGCGGTGGTGCTCGCGGTGGTCATGGTGGCCATCGGCAGCTCCCGGATCACCAACACCAAGATGCTGGGGCTCGGGGTCGCGCTCGCCATCCTGATGGACGCGATGGTGATCCGTACCCTGCTGGTGCCCGCGGTGCTCAAGCTCACCGGCGCGGCCACCTGGTGGGCGCCGGGGCCGCTGCGGCGGTTCCACGACCGCTTCGGGATCAGTGAGGGCCCGCCTCCGGCCGCGCCGCCCGCGCAGGACGGCCCCGACGGCCCCGACAACGCAGCCGACGGCGACGGTGGCCCGGACGCGGCGGGCTCCCCCGGGGAGCGCACCGAGCCCCGGGTGACGGCGGGGACGGCGGGGACCGCCACCCCGGGCTGATCCGGGAGCGGTGACGGCGGTACGGGTGCGTGGGGCACCGGGTCGGTGACGGCCCGGACGCCCGGCGCACCCGTTGTCGTACGCGCCCCCCGCACGCCCCACCGGAGGGCCCCGGGCGGCGGTTTTGCCCGTGCGCAAGGGCCCGGTTCTACCGTCCGTTGCACCGCACCTCAGCGGACGCCGGGGAAGGACGGGGCGGATCGTCCTCCCGGGCCGTCACCGTGCCCGTGCGGCTGATCACCCGCGAACCGGTACGAGAAGGAGGCACCATGGCCGTCGACACGGTCGTCGTCGACTACGGAGGGGTGCTGACCAACCCGTTGGCGGAGACCTTCGTGGCCTTCGCCGAGCTGGCCGGCATCGACCCCGGGAAGCTCGCGGAGGCGTTCGCCGCCGCCACCGAGCGCCACGGGATCACCCCCATGGCCGCACTGGAGACCGGTGGGATCACCGAGCGCCAGATGGCGGAACGGATCCTGGAACTGCTCCCCGAGGAGGCCGGCCGGGTCCTGGAGAACGGACAGGGCTTCGGCGAGCTGTGGTTCCGCGGACGCCGTGCCAACGAGCCCTTCGTGGCGTATCTGCGCACCCTGCGCGCCCGGGGGTACCGGCTGGCACTGCTCACCAACAACGTCCGGGAGTGGGAGCCGCTGTGGCGGGCCCAGCTCCCGGTGGACGAACTGTTCGAGGTGGTCGTGGACTCGCACCGGGAAGGGGTCCGCAAGCCGGACCCGGAGATCTACCGCATCCTCCTGGACCGGCTCGCGGTGACGCCCGAGCGGGTGCTCTTCGTGGACGACACGGCGGAGAACTGCGCGGCGGCCACCGCGCTCGGCATCCGCTCGGTGCTCTTCACCGGGACCCCGGAGGCCATCGCGGCGGTCGACGCGGCGCTGGCGGACGGGGCGCCGGCCGACGGGGCGGCACCCGCCGGAACCCCCCTCGCGGTGGCGGGGGGTGCCCGATGACTCCCCCGCCCGTCCTGGTCGTCGGCGCCGGGCCCACCGGGCTGACCGCCGCCTGCGCCCTGTGGAGCCTCGGAGTGCCCTGCCGGGTGGTCGACCGGCGCTCCGGCCCCGGTCTCGCCCCCAAGGGCCTGGTGCTGTGGAGCGGCGCGCTGGAGTGCCTGCACCGGCTCGATGTGGCCCGGCGGATCGCCGACGAGGCGCTGCCGCTCGCCGGGGCCTCGTACTGGTCGAAGGGGCGGCGGATCGGCGGGGTCCGCTTCGGCGGGCTGCGCGGCACCGCCTTCCCCGGGCCGCTGTGCGTACCCCAGCCGGCCACCGAGCGGGCCCTGTACGCGCGGCTGACCGAGCTGGGCGGCACGGTCGAGTGGGAGACCGACCTCACCGGCGTCACCGAAGCCGCCGAGGGCGCGACCGGCGGGGCCACCGGGGACGGTGTCTCCGTGGAGCTGCGCTCCGCCAACGGGACGGAACGGCTCACGGTCCCCTGGCTGATCGCCGCCGACGGGGCCCGCAGCACGGTGCGCGAGAGCGTCGGCATCCCCTTCGAGGGGCACACCTTCGACCGCACCTTCCTCATCGGTGACGGGCTGCTGACCGGCGGGCCCGACGAGGCGGAGGTACAGCACCACATCTCCCCCGACGGGGTGCTGGTGATCGTGCCCCAGCCCCGGGGCCACCGGATCTTCTTCGACCTGGCGAGCGACGGCCGCACCGAGCCGCCCACCGTGGAGCTGCTCCAGCGGCTGCTGGACGAGCGCGGTCCGGGCGGGCTGCGGTTCCATGACGCCTGGTGGACCAGCCGGTTCCAGGTCCATGCCAAGGTCGCCCCCCGCTTCCGCGCCGGCCGGGTGCTGCTGGCGGGCGACGCGGTCCACGCCCACACCACGGCGGGCGGCCAGGGGCTCAACACCGGGGTGCAGGACGGCTATGACATCGGCTGGAAGCTGGCCTCGGTCGTCCGGGGGCAGGATCCGGCGCTCCTCGACAGCTTCGAGGCGGAGCGCCGCCCGGCCTCGGTCCGCGCGGTCCGCAACGGCGACCAGCAGATCCGGATGTGGCTGCTGCGCCATCCGCTGGCGCGTGCGGTACGGGACACCGTACTGCGGGGGCTGTCCGGGGCGGGGCTGCTGGAGAGCCGGGTGGTCCCGCTCCTGGCCCAGCTGGACCTGGATCTCTCGAAGAGTCCGGCCGTCGCCGATCTGGAGGGGGCGGCGGGCGCCCCGCGCGGGGTGCGTACGGGCCGCAGGGCGCCGGACGCCGCGCTGGTGCCGGTGCACGGCGCGACCGCGCTCACCCTCCACGGCCATCTCGCGGCGGGACGGCACACCCTGCTCGCCTACGGCGGCCGGGCCGCCGGGGAGCAGGCGGCGCGGGCCGGGACGGTGCTGCGCGACCGGGGGGCCGGTGACGCGGTGACGGTGGTGTGGATCCAGCCCCCGGGTCCGGCCGCCGATCCCGGGGCGGCCATCGCCGCGGGCTGTGACATCGCCCGTGAGGCGGACTCCGGCGGGCTGCGCGGCGGGGGCGCCGGCTGGCTCGCCTGGATCCGGCCCGACGGTGTGGTGGGCGCCCGCGCGGGGCTCACCGGGCTGGACGCCCTGCTGGACCGGCTGCCCCGGGACCCGGCGCCGCAGGTTCCGTTGGTGCGGGGCCCGGTGGTGCGGGAACCGGCACTGCGGGACCCGGTGGTACGGGCCGAGGCGCCCTCCCGCCGTCCCTGACGGCGTCCGGCTCCGGCCGCACCGTCCCGACGGCGCCCGCCCGGTCCGCCGTCCCCGACGACTTCCGCTCCGGGTCCGCCCCGATGGGCCCGCTCCCTCCCGTACCGCCGCAACCGGTCGCACCCGGCGACGGATCGCGCCGTGCGGATCCTCCATCGAAGGGATCTCCCTCACCATGTCCGTACCCACGTCTGTTCCCACATCTGTTCCCACGTCCGTTTCCGCGCCCGGGATCACCGCCGACGCCACCGGGAACGGCGCGACACCCGTACCGGAGCTGGGGCCCGGGGTGCCGATAGTGCCGCAGGTGACGGCCAAGCCGGTGGCACCGGTCGGGCTGAGCTACGACACCACCGTGCCCCGGACCCTGGTCCACCGGTCCTCGGTGGCCGAGGTGTTCGTCACCGACTCCAAGCAGACCGGCGAGGACGCCTTCGCCGTGGCGGCCCAGCTCCCCCGGGGCCATCTGATCGGCGAGGGGCCGCTGTACGACTTCACCCTGCTGCTCGAAGTGGTGCGGCAGGCGGGGGTGCTGGCCGCGCACCGCCATCTCGATGTGCCGCTGGCCTCGGCCTTCATCCTCAGCGACCTCTCCCTGCGGACCCTGGGCTTCGATCCGCTGCGGATCGGCACCAAGCCCGCGGATGTCGCCATGTCACTGGACGCGCGGCCCAAGCGGAACCGCGCCGGGCGGGTCCAGGGGTTCAGCTTCACCGGTGACATCCATGTCGACGGCGAGCCGGCCCTGATCGGCCAGGGCGGTCTGTTGATCGTCTCCAAGGCGGCCTACCGGGTGCTGCGCAGCAAGCGGCTGGTGCCCGACCACCCGGGGTGGCTGCTGCCGCGTTTCTCGCCCGCGTCGCCCGCCGCGGTGGGACGGCGGGACGAGCGGAATGTGTTCATCACCGACCCCGTCTCGGAGTCGGACCACCGGGAGTTCTTCGCCCAGCTGGTGGTGGACACCAGCCATCCGCACATGTTCGACCATCCGCTGGACCATGTGCCGGGGCATCTCCAGGTGGAGGCGGCGCGGCAGCTGGCCATCGCCTCGGTGGCCCGGCTGCACGGGCTCGACCCGTACTCGCTGGCGGTGGCCTCGATCACCACCAGCTTCACCGACTACACCGAGCTGGACCAGATCACCCGGCTGCGGGCGACGGTGGCGGGGTTCCAGTGGGACGAGCAACTGGGCACCTTCACCGTGCCGGTGGCGGTCGAGGCGCTCCAGGAGGGCCGGACGACCACAGCGCTGCGACTGGAGGTGGCACAATGGCGGTGAGCCCTCAACTCGACTGAGGGATCGGCTGGTTGGGGCTCCGGAGATCCTCGCGGCAACCCCGCACAATCGTTCTATCCAGTACCATCTCCGCCCAAAAGGTGTCGGCCAGTCGACCGAGCCCGACGGGGGACCGCATTGATACGCATCCTGCTCGCCGAAGACATGCACATGGTTCGCGGGGCACTCGTCGCACTCCTGGCACTGGAGAGCGATCTGGAGGTCGTGGCCGAGGTCGAGCGGGGGGACACCATCGTCAGCCGGGTGCTGGAGTGCCGTCCCGATATCGCCATCATCGATGTCGACCTGCCCGGCCTGGACGGACTGAGCGCCGCGGCGATCCTCGCGGAGCAGGCCCCGTGGTGCCGGACCCTGATCCTGACGAGCCTGGGGCGGCCGGGCACCCTGCGCAAGGCGCTGGCGGCCCGGGTCGGCGGCTTCCTGCTCAAGGAGGCCCCGCCGGCCCGGCTCGCGGACGCGGTCCGCGAAGTCGCCGCCGGGAAGCGGGTGATCGATCCCCAGCTGGCGCTGGCCGCCTTCGACAACGGCGAGAATCCGCTGACACCCCGGGAGATCGAGGTGCTGCGGATGGCGGCGGACGGAGCGGAGGCCGCGGAGATCGCGGTGCGGCTCTTCCTGTCGGTGGGAACGGTGCGGAACTATCTGACGACCATCGTCACCAAGCTGAACGCGCGCAACCGGGTGGACGCGATCCGGGTCGCGCGGGAGAGCGGCTGGCTGATGTGAGCCGGGCGGCCGGATGAGGGCGGCCGGACGGGCACGGTACGGGGGCCGCCGGGCAGTCCCCGTACCGTGTCCGGGGTCCGTCAGCGGGGGCCGCCCGGTGCGACCGGCGCCTCGGCCCGGAGCACGAACCAGCCCCGTTCGTCCACGCCCGAGGAGAGCCGGCCCCCGATGGCCGCCAGCCGGAACTGGAGGTTGTGCAGCCCGCTGCCGTCCCGCCCGGCGGGGCCCCGGGGGACCTCCGGCGGCTCCCGCTCCACCCCGTCGTTGGCGATGGTCAGCATCAGCACCCCGGCCGCGGTGGTCCAGCTCTCGATCCGGCAGTGCTCCGCCTTGCTGTGGCGCAGCAGATTGGTGACCGCCTCCCGCAGCACGGTCGCCATGATGGTGCTGGTCTCCCCCTCGGGCAGCTGGCCGCGGATGGCCACGGTCGCCTGGATGCCCCCGGCCTCCAGCACCGCGCGGGCGGAGACCGCCTCGGTGGCGAGGGACATGTCGCGATAGCCGCGGGCGACCGTACGGACGTCGGAGAGCGCCTGCCGGGAGATCTCCAGGATGTTCTCCAGCTCCTCCAGGGCGCGGTCGGCCTCGCAGTGCACCAGTCTGCGGGCGAGTTCGCTCTTGAGCGTGATGGCGGAGAGGCTGTAGCCGAGGAGGTCGTGGAGGTCGCGGGCGAAGCGGAGCCGCTCCTGGCTGACGGCGAGCCGGGCGAGGGCCTGCTGGGCCTCCTGGACCTCGATCACCAGATTGGCGAGCCGGCTGAGCCCGTACACGATCAGTCCGGTGAGGACGGTGGAGACGGCGATGTAGACCGAACTGACGGCGCCCTGGCCGAGCAGCGGGCCGGTGGCACAGGCGCCCGCGCCGACCGCGCCGAAGAGGACCCAGCCGAGCCGTGAGGGCAGCACCAGCAGGACGGAGGCGCCGAAGAAGCCGCCCATGCCGCCCCAGGCGAAGCCGACGGTGAAGAGCGGCAGATAGGTCAGCAGGGCCTGGAGGGCGAGGGTCCAGCGGCCGAAGCGGGCCCGGATGTGGCGCAGCCGGTGGGCCGAGTGGACCATCTGGAGCAGGAAGATCGCGACGAAGCAGGTGAGGGAGGCGACCAGGGTGAGCGGGCCGGGGCGGGCCTCCAGGATGTTGAGGATGCCGACCACGCTGAAGCCGGCCAGGACGGTGACCAGGATGCTCAGGGCCACTTGGGGCGGTGGGGCGTCGACCCCCAGGGTGCGTACCGCGGTGGAGATCGCGGGGAGGCCCACTGGCCCGCAATCGACTTCTTCGTCCGCTGTGCTGCTGCCGGCCTTGGCTCTGCCCGAGCTCGCCGTGGCTTCCATGCATTCCCCCGCGAACGGCATCAGGGAGGTCAGTTTATGTAGAGACTGCGGACTTCACCGGTGCTTTGTGGATTAGACCTATGAATTTCCCGTGCCGAGGCAGCGGTGTTGTCCGGCTTGTCGGGAAAGGTACCCAGCACGAATCCGCCGACACTCGGTTCGATCCGCCAGTCGAGTCCGGTGGCCCGGGCGGCGAGGTCGATGTCCCCGCTGCCGAGGGCGCAGGAGGCCAGACCCATCGCGGTGCCGATCAGATAGAGGTTCTGGGTGACGGCTCCGACATGCTTCAGCGTCAGGGCGTAGGCCAGACCGCTGTACTTCCAGGTGAGCCGGTGGATCCTGGAGGTGATCGTCATGACCACGGACGGCGGGTCGGTGAGCCCGGCCGCGACCCGTGCCTCGTCGAACATCTCCGCCATGGCCGAACCGGGGTCGGCGTCCCCGACCTGCACCAGGCAGTGCTCCAGCGGGGCGTAGTAGTGGATGCCCGGGGGGATTCCGGCGCAGTCCCGTACCGCCAGATAGAACTCCAGCTCATACGCGCGTCCTCCGCTGGGGTAGGGGCGGTCGGTGAAGGGGCCCTCATGGCCGTTGCCGGGGTTCTCGTGGAGGGAGCGCACCCGCAGCGCCCGGTAGAGGAACTCCCCGAGGGTGGCTGCGGAGAGCGCGCCGGAGCCGAAGGTCCGCATGGAGCGGCGTTCCTCCAGCACGGTGGTGAGCGGCGGATCGGCAGCGGGGACCTCGGCCAGCTTGGGCCGGTCGAGGAAGATCCGCGGTCCGTCGGGCAGCGGCTTGACCGCCGGGGCGGGCGCCATCCGGTCGGCGAGCGGATAGGTGGCGCCGAAGTCGGCGTCGTGCCGGCCCAGCGTGGAGCGGGTGTGGAAGAGCAGATCGACGGCGGACCAGGAGGCCAGCGCGGGGTCCTGGTCCTCGGCGAAGTCGGGGGCGGCCGTCCGGGTCGGGTCCCCGCACGGGCGCCGGGCGGCGCTCTCGCCGGAGGCGCTCAGCTCGCCGGCGGTATCGGGGGGCGGCTCGGCGGGGACGGCCATCCCGGTCGCCAGCAGATGGGCGATGATCTCCATGGTCGCCTCGACGGGCAGCGGCACCGCGTCGGCGACCTCGGCGCTGGTGATGGGGCGGCCCAGCATGCTCACCACCCAGGCGGCCTCCGGGCAGTGCAGCACCACCCGGTGGAGCGAGGTCGGCGACTCCAGGACGAACCCCTTTCCCTCACTGCGCAGAAAGGCGAAGTGGGAGAGGCGGATCGGATGGCCGGTGCCCACGGTCCCGGGGACCAGGCGGGCCGACTGCGAGATCGGCACCACGGACATCAGCAGGTGGTCGGGGCTGTCCAGGCTCAGGGAGCGCACCACCAGGTGCTGGAGCCGCTGGAGCACCATCAGGATCTCGGCGAGCGAGCCCTCGATGGGGGTGACCGTCTCGCCCTCGGCGGCCGACGACGCCACCGTGTCCGCGACGACGTTCGCCAGTGAGATGGGCCCGAGGCTCATCCGCCGCAGCGCCTCCCGGACCGTGGGCCGCGCATGGCGCAGCCGGATCTCCCCCCAGCGCCCGGAGAGCACGATGGAACCGCTCGGGCATCCCGTCTCCACGAGGACGTCCTCGCGGAGCGCCCAGAGGGAGAGACTGCGCCGTCTGCCGCGGCGCATGGTCGGGGGAGCCTCGGACGACCTCTCAACTGGCATGGGAACTCCTGAGCGGGACACGGGGGTGGGCCGGTGGGGACGGCTCATGAGGTCAGACGAACAGCGGGACGGGGTTCAGGTCGTCGTACGGGGTCGGCGCGGCCAGCCGTCCCAGCCGTACCGGTACGTCGAAGAGTCTCCCGGGGGCGAACCGGGCCCAGAAGTGGCGCAGTCCGGGTACGACGACCTTCACCACCGGGATGCCGAGGTCGGGCCTGGTCTGGTCCAGTACCAGCATCTCCAGGCCGTGGTCCTTCAGCAGGGCCACGGCGGTGTCGACGTCCTCCCTCAGATCGGTGCGGGGGCGGTACCCTCCGCCGGGTCCGGTGGGGCCGGGGCCGGTGGGGGTCCGCTCGCCCGCGGCGGGGTCGGGCAGCAGATAGGGCTGGTTGCGGACGGTCGCCCCCCACCACCAGCCGAGCGGTTCGGGGGCGACCGAGCCATAGCCGGTGCCGTCGGCGCGGGCGTCGACCACGGACGGCAGGAACTGGTTCATCTCGGTCAGGGCGCGGCGCAGGGCGATGGCGGGGTCGAAGTGGGCGCCGAAGCCGAACATGATGTCCTCGGCGGATTTGTCGGTCCGCCGGGAGAGCGCGGCGAAGACCGGGACGCCGAGGTCAGAGGTGAGGTCGAGGGCCCAGACCTCGCGGTTGAGGTCCCGGTAGACCCCGAGCAGCTCCTCGGTCCAGGAGTCGCCGAAGCCGCCGTGGGCGTCGAGCCGGACACCGGGCTGGCGGGTGCGGTTGTACCACCAGAGCGCGACCGCGTCCCGTTCGACCAGCTCCAGGAAGCCATGGAGGATGGCGTCCTCCAGGCTGCTGCCGGCGGCGTTGCCGTTGGAGTCGGCGCGCAGCGAGCGGCGGCCGGCGAGCTGGGGGACGGAGCCGTCGGGCGGTCCGGTGAAGTAGAGCATCCCGGTGGGCAGCAGCCGCTGCCGCTGTTCGGTGAGGGACCAGACGGGGGTCCAGTCGACGGGGGCGCGCTGGTCGAAGGGTTCGGGGATGTGCTGGAAGGACGAGTGCAGGGCGTTCCAGCGGTCGCGGTCGCGGAACTGCTGGGGGGCGAAGAGCTGGCAGCGGTCGGGGGAGACCGCGCTCGCGCCGAGGCCGCGCAGGGTGTCGCGGATACGGGGCTCGTCGCCCTGGAGGGTGCCGCTGTACCGTTCCAGCGCTTCGCAGAGCGCGCTGACCTCGGCCTCCAGCGGGGTGGCGCCCTTGCCGCCGCTGACCTGGCGCAGCCCCATCCGCAGCTGGGCGAGGTCGGTGGCGCCGACGGCGGGGTTGCGGCCGGAGAGGAAGCAGTGCAGCCCGGCGGGGGCGCGGGGGTCGCGGCGGATGGTGTCGACGACCCCGGTGACCGGGCTCACCAGATGGCCGTAGGCGTCCCGGGTCTGCTGGACGGAGCGGGCGCGGTGGCCGCCGGAGGCGCTGGTGGCCTTGGGCCGTGACACCAGGGTGACCGGGCGGCGCACCTGCTGGGCGACGAGCGAGGGGTCTCCGCAATCGGGGCACTGCGGACGCCTGCGCAGCTCGTGGTGGCGGGTGTCGAGGGAGAGCGTCTCCAGGGTCAGGACGGCGGACTGACCCGGGTAGCGGTATCCCGCGAGCCACTTGGCGGCTTCCAGGACGGTGAGCTGGGCGGCGCCGGTGCTGGAGGCGAAGATCCGGGCGGCGGGCCGGGGCACGGGTCCGGTGAGGCCGAGGGCGCGGCGGACGGGTGCCTCGGAGAGGCGGTGGCCGCGCAGCCGGTGGGCGAGGCAGGACCAGCACGCCCCCACGCCGGGGGTGAAGACGGGGCCGATCCAGGCGGTCGAGCCGCCGGTGCGGGCGGGCAGCCAGGGGCGCCCGGTGACCTGGTGGACGGCGTCGATCTCGCGCAGTTCGGGGTCGAGGTAGTCGTCGCAGACGACGATGGAGAGCTGTCCGGTGGCGACGGAGGCCGCGTAGTCGCGGGCGTCGACGGCGGTGGCGGCCAGTCCGCCCGAGGCGCAGGCCTCCAGGACGGGGCCGGCGTCGGCGCCGCCCACGGTCAGGACCTGCACCCGGGCGGCGGCCAGGCGCTGGAGCGCCTCGGAGCCGTCGAGTCCGGCGAGTTCCCAGTAGGCGCGGGCGGGGCCGCGGACCGGGTCGGCGGGGTCCGGGGCGGCGGTGGAGTAGCCGACGAGTCCGGCCTGGGCCAGCCGGCCGATGAGCCGGCCGGCCTGCTCGGCCGGGATCGTCCGGGCCGCTTCGCGCAGCACCGAGGGGAGGTCCCGGGTGCCGTCGAGGAGCGGTACGAGCGTTTCGATCTGGTCACCCTGGAGTGCGGTGACCCCCCGGTCGGAGAGGAGATAGGCGGCGTCGCCGGCGACGACCTCGGCTCTCAGGTGGCTGCGGAAGCCCACGCGTCTTCCTCGCGTGGACTCCGCGGCTCTGGCGGGGCGCTCCCCGTGGACGGCGGTCACCGCAGGATCGTCCGGCTCGCGGCCGATGCTGACACGGAGTCCATCTGGATGCAGAAGCAGGCGCTGGTGTGGGCCGCGACGGGGCGGGAGAGTTCCTCGATGGACAGCTCCGAGTCCAGGTCCTCGGGGAGGTCCCGGTCGTCCAGGACCACGGCGGGGGTGAAGGCGAACCCGTCGGACGCGGTGACTGTCATGGCGTCCATCTGGATGCAGTAGGTGCCGGTGGCATGGGCCGCGGCGGGGCGGGAGAGTTCCTCGATGGACAGCTCCGACACCGGGTCCGCGGGGAGGGCTGGGGCCTGCTCGCCGACGGGGAGGGTGAAGCCGAACTCGTCGAGGACGGAACGCGCGTCGGCCCGGTAGCGGTCGGCGAGCGCGGGTTCGAGCCAGGTACGGGCCATCAGCTCCACCAGCCATTCCTGGGCGAGGGCGCCGTCGCGTGCCGCCTCGGCCGCGGAGCGCTCGGCGCTCTCCGTATCACCGGCGGGACGGGGTGCGTGGAGAAGGGCCTCGTTCATCGTGTCCTCCGCGTTGACTGGGTGCGTTCGGAGCCAGGTGCCAAAGGATCGGGACACGATTCTGCGATCGGCGGTGTGCGCGGGGACAGTTACCGGCTCACGCCTCCCGTATGAGTTCTTCATGGGGCGCACCCATGAGTTCCTCATGGGCCGGACCGTCGCGGATTCATGTGGGGCCGGTGATCGGATCACTGGGGCCCGGCGGGTGCCCGATGCCATCGTTGAGGCCCCGGGAACGCAACCGGGCGGTGTGGTTGGAAGGAGAACCAGATGGAGATCCGGGTCCTGGGGCCGCTCGTCGCTCAGCTCGACCACCGGTCGGTGGTTCCGAGCGCGGCCAAACCGCGTCAGGTACTGGCCTTGCTGGCGCTGCACCCCGGCCGGGTGGTGACCGTGTCCACGCTGCTGGACGAGTTGTGGGGGGACGCTCCCCCGCGGACCGCGCCGGCGACGTTGCAGACCTATATCCGCCAGCTCCGCCGGATGCTGGCGGACGCCCTCGATCCGGCGGGTGTCCGCGGGCCGAAGGACGTGCTGTGCACCCGGTACGGGGGGTACGCCCTGGATGTGACCTCCGCCGTGGACGCGACGGAGTTCCAGCGGCTCTGCGTGGCCGGGCAGACGGCGCTGCGGGAGGGCAGGGACCATGAGGCGTCCCAGCTGCTCCACCGGGCGCTGGGGCTGTGGCGGGGTCCGGCGCTGGCCGATGTCCAGATCGGACGGGCGCTGGAGGTGGAGACGTTACGGCTGGAGGAGACCCGGCTGTGCGCGCTCGACGGCCGGATCGAGGCGGATCTGCGGCTGGGCCGGCATGCGGCCCTGCTGGGCGAGCTGACCGCGCTGGCGGCCCAGCATCCGCTGCACGAGACCGTCCACGCCCAGCTGATGCTGGCGCTCTACCGCTGCGGCAGACCGTCGCACGCGCTGAGCGCCTACCACCGGCTGCGCCGTTCGCTCATCCGTGAGCTGGCGCTGGAGCCCTCGCCCCGGCTCCAGCGGCTGCACCAGGCGATCCTGGAGGCGGATCCGGGGCTGGAGGCACCGCACCCGGCGGGCGCGGTGGCACGGTCCACGCAGTGGCTGATGACGGCTCCGGTGTAGGAGCGCCGAGGACGGAAGGGGGTTCCGGGCGCGATCGTCGCCGTGGAGCACACCGGCCCCTTCCCCACCCTTTTCCGCAGGCCGCGGCCCTGGGCAGACGCCCATGGGCCGCGGCCTGCTGTGCGCGTGCGGGGCCCGGATCCGCCGCCTCCGGCGGGCCGTCGCTTGCGGGGCACATGGTCCCATTACCGATCGTTTGGCCGCACTTAAGCAGCGGTGCCGACGCTGGGTGGGTGCCGTCCGGTTCCCCTTGTCGCGCAGACGTACGGGCCGGGCCGGTGGGCGGTTCCGCCGCTCCCCCGTCCGGATCGTGCCGGGTCTGCGCCCCGGTCCGGGCGGCACCACCACCGGACGGCCATGGGCTCCGCTCACCTTGGCCCCTGGCCGCCCGGTGGACATCGCGCACCGAGAGGAGATCCGGGCAATATGACGCGTTATCTGAGGCGTGGCGGCGTGGCGGCGGACGGGGGACGCCTCCGTTTGTTCTGCTTCCCGTACGCGGGCGGAGGGGCCTCCGCCTATGCGGGGTGGCAGCGCCGGCTCGGCGCGACGGTGGAGGTTCAGCCGGTTCAACTCCCGGGCAGGGAGGGCCGGATGGCCGAGCCGCGCTTCACCGATCTGCGGGCGCTGGTGGCCGATATCGATGAGCAGCTGGGTCCCGCCCTGGAGGGTCCGCATGTGCTGTACGGGCACAGCATGGGTGCCCTGATCGCCTTCGCGCTGGCGCAGCGGCGTCACCAGCGGGGGGCGCCGCTGCCGCTGGCGGTGATGCTGAGCGCGCACCGGGCGCCGCATCTGCCGCCGCCCCGGCTCATCGGCGGGCTGGTGTCGGACGACGATGATCTGGTACGCGGTCTGAGCCAGTTGGGCGGTCTGCCGAAGCCGCTGCTGGAGCGCCCGGAGTGGCTGGCGGCGCTGCTGCCGGTGGTCCGGGGGGATCTGATGATCTGCGCCAGCTCCGGGCAGGTGGAGCGGACGCCGGTGCCGGTGCCGATCCATACCTTCGCGGGGGTGGACGACCGGCTGGTGACGGTGCGGGAGATCCGTGAGTGGGCCTCGTACACCACCCGGGAGAGCGAGAACCGGGTCCTGCCCGGGGGGCACTTCTTCGTCCGTGAGCAGGAGGCGGTCTTCCTGGAGCACCTCTCGGGGGTGCTGCGGGGGTACGAGGACATCTCCGGCTTCCAGCAGCTGGATCTGGTGGGGGCGCCGGCGGAGTGAGACGGCGTACGGGGCGCGGTCCGGAACGTCCCCCTCCCGACGACGGGAGGGGGACGCTCTCCTGTGCCCGCGTGCCGGTACGGGGGTGGGCCCGGCGGACCGCGTGCCGGTACGGGGGTGGGCCCGGCGGACCGCTTGCCGGTACGGGGATGGGGCCCGGTGGACCGCGCGGCGGCGGTGGACCGGGCCCCGGTGGGTACGGGGATCAGCGCGCGAGCGGACCGGCACGGCCGGACCGGCACGCGGCCGGACCGGCGTGACCGGACCGGCGCGCGGCCGGACCAGCTCGCACCGGGTCAGCGCGAGGCGCCCTTGACCAGCGGCTTCTCCGGCTCGGGCGGCAGAGGTGCCGGGGCGTCCGGGGCATCCGGCGCGGCCGGCCCGGACTCCGGCGGGGTCGGCCGCCAGGAGCGCCCCGGCATCAGCACCGCCGCGACCACCACCCCGAGCGCCGCCCCCGCCGCCCCCACCGTCAGCCCCACCGCCGCCGCCGAGTCGAAGGCGTCCCGCGCGGCGGCGGCCACCTCCCCACCCGTCGCCCCGCCCACCCCCTCGGCGAACCTCAGCGCGCTGTCCAGGGTGGTCCCCGCCGCCTCGGGCAGCTCGGCGGTGGACACCTCGGCGCTGTAGCTGTGGGCGAGGACGCTGCCCACCACGGCGACCCCCAGCGCGTTCCCCAGCTCCTGCATGGTCATGTCGAGCGAGCCGGTGGCCCCGGAGCGCTCCGGCGGCACCAGGGACATCACCACATCGGTGGTGGGGCCGATGGCGAGCCCCATCCCCGCACCCGCGAGCAGCAGCCCGCCGAGGACCGCCGGATAGCCGCCGCCGGCGTGGGCGACGACCAGGATGCCCGCCGCGCCGACGCCCAGGCCCACCGCGACACTGCCGCCCGGCCCGATCCGGCGCACCACGGCGGAGCAGATCACGGTGCCGAGCAGGACGGCGAACGCGACCGGCATGACGGCGAGTCCGGCCTTGAGGGCCCCGTACCCGAGAACGAACTGCAACCGCTGGGTGAGCACGAACAGGGTGCCCGCGAGGCCGAACATCAGCAGCAGGATGCTGACGCTCGCCCCGATGAAGGGCGCCCGGCGGAGCAGCTCGAAGTCGATCATGGGGCTGGGGTGGGCGCGCTCCCACAGCACGAAGGCGACCCCGGCGACGGCGGCGACGGTGAAGCCGGTGACCGGCGCGGTGTCGGTCCAGCCCTCCTTGGAGACCCGGATGATGGCGAAGACCAGGGCGACCATGGCGGTGGTGCCGAGCAGCGCGCCGACGGGGTCCGGGCGGCGGGGCTCGGCCGCCGCCGACTCGGGCAGCAGCAGCGCCCCCGCGATCAGGACCACGGCCACCGGGACCAGGTTGACCACGAAGATGGAGCCCCACCAGAAGTGCCCCACCAGGGAGCCGCCGACGACCGGCCCGGCGGCGACCCCCAGCGCGGAGGCGCCGCTCCACAGACCGATCGCGCGGGCGCGTTCCTCGGCCGGGAAGACATGGACCAGCACGGCGAGGGTGCCCGGCATGATGAAGGCGGCCCCCAGGCCCATCAGGCCCCGGGCCGCGATCAGTTGTCCGGTGCTGTCGGCGAAGGTCCCCACCAGCGACCCGGCGCCGAAGACGGCGGCGCCCAGCAGGGTCGCCCGCTTGTGCCCGTACCGGTCGGAGAGGGTCCCGGCGGTCAGCAGCGCCCCGGCGAGCACCAGGGCGTAACTGTCCACGATGAACTGGAGTTCGCCGATGTCCGCGTCAAGACTCCGCATCATCCCGGGGATCGCCACATTGAGGAGGCCGTTGTTGAGCACGATGGAGAACAGGGCGATGGAGAGCACGCCGAGGATCCACCAGCGGCGCGGGTCCCCGGCCGCCGGTCCGTCCGTACCGGTGGGGTGCATGGTGTCGGGCCTCCAGGGTCCAGGGCGGGTCCGGAGCGGATCCGGGGCAGGCTGGGCCGCTCCACCCTCCCGGGGGCCGCTGAAGGACGCCTTGCGCCCTGCCGCCGTACGAGGGACCGGGGACCGGGCTCTAGCGGGGCTTCAGCGCGCCTCCTTACGGTGCCCTCGCCGTGCTCGGCCCGAGGCGGCGACGATGCGAAGGGAAGTGCCATGGAGGTCCCGGCACGGTTGAGGCAGGCGCGCTCGGCGCTGTTGCTGATCTTTCTCGTCCACGGCGCGGTCTTCGCCCTGCTGGTGACCAGGATTCCGGCGATCCAGGACCGTTACGGTCTCAGCGACGCCATGCTCCCGCTCTTTCTCGCCGCCGTGCCGCTGCTGGCCGGGGCGGGCAGTCTCACCGCCGTACGGCTGGTGCGCCGGGTACCGGCGACCACCGTGGTCCGGGTGGTGCAGCCGGTCCTCTGTCTGGCGGTCATCGGGGTGGGCACCGGCGACGCGGCCTGGCATCTGGCCCTGGCGCTGGCGGTCTTCGGGCTGCTGACCGGGGCGATGGAGGCCACCCTGAACATGTCGGGGGTGGCGATCGAGCACCGCTTCGGCCACAGCGTCATGCTGCGCTTCCATGGCTCCGCCAGCCTCGGCGGCATTCTCGGCGCCTCGCTGGCCTGGGCCGGAGCGCACTGGGACGTACCCCTGGGGCTGCTCTACGCGGGTGCGGTGGCCGTCCTGCTGCCGCTCGCCGCCGGGGTGGGACCACGGCTGAGCAGAGGGGTGCACGAGCGGACGGCCGCGCCGGTGCCGCGCGCCCCGGGAGGCCGGGGGGTGCCCTGGAAGCCGCTGCTGCCGCTCTGCCTGATCATGGGGGTCGCGGTGATCGCCGACTCCACGGCGACCAACTGGAGCGCCAAGTTCCTTGAGGACACCCTGCACAGCTCGGAGGCGATGGCGACCGTCCCGTACACGCTGTACATGGTGGCGACCCTGATCGGGCGCGGCTTCGGGGACGTCTGGGTGCGCCGCTGGGGTGCGGCGGCGGTGATCCGTACGGGTGCGCTGCTGGCGGCGGCCGGTTTCGCCGTGGTGGCGACGGCGCCGGGGCCCTGGTTCGGCGTGCTCGGGTTCGGAGTGCTCGGGGCGGGGCTCTCGGTGATGATCCCGCAGCTGTTCTCGCTGGGGGCCGAGGCCCTGCCGGACGCCCCGGACACGGCCATCGCCCGGGTGAACCTCTTCAACTACGTGGGCTTCCTGCTCGGTCCGCCGCTGATCGGCGCGGTCGGCGCGGGGGTCTCCTACCGGGTGGCGATGGCGGTACCGCTGGTGCTGGTGCTCACCGTGCTGCTGGTCGGGCGGTCGGTGGGGCGCGGCGGCCCGGCCCGTACCGGCTCCGACGCCGTACCCGGTCCCGTACCCGACGCCGTGTCCGGCCCTGTGCCGGCCCCTGTCCTTGTGCCCGTGCCCCTGGACGGGCCGACCGACCGCCCTGCGGCCTCGCACACCGCCGGCTGACATGCCCGCCTCGGCCCCTGTGACGGCCACGGCCCCGGACCGACCGGTCCGGGGCCATCGGTGTGCGCGGCGCGGGCGGCCGGGACCGGACCCGCGGCGGTGCGGACGGCCGGGCCCGGACGGACAGCGGTACGGACGGCGGTACGGACGGCCCGGACCGGCCCGGTCTTTTAGCCGGGCCATAGCAGTCAGGCGGACGATCCCCGCGAGGGCAGATCCCGGGGAGCCGCCGCACGCCCCGGCGTGCGGCGGCGACCGCGGACCGGCCCACCGACGATGGGAGAACCATGCGCTGGGAAAGCGTTTACGTGGCGGGAACGGGTGCCTGGCTCCCCGAACCCTATCCCGCACGCGCCGCCGTGGAGGCGGGTGAGTACGACCCGGAGCAGTGGGAGGCCGACGGCCTGCGCTCCGTCCGGGTGGCCGGGGACGAGGTCGCACCGCCCGACATGGCCGTCCACGCGGCCACCACCGCCCTCAAGCGGTCCGGCGTGGACAGCGCCGAGGTGCGGCTGCTCCTCCACAACTACGTCTGGTTCCAGGGCCAGACCATGTGGCCGGTGGCGTCCTATGTCGCCGACCACGCCGTCCACTGGTCCGTTCCGGCCTTCGAGGTCAAGCAGGAGTGCAACGCCGCCGTGGCCTCGCTGGAGCTGGCCGCCCGCCATCTCACCACCGAGTCCGGCCCCGCCGCCGCCGTGCTCACCACCGCCGACCGCTTCGCCGAGCCGCTGATCAACCGGTGGAGCGCCGAGGCGGGGCTGGTCTACGGCGACGGCGGCACCGCGCTGGTCCTCTCCAACCGGGGCGGCTTCGCCCAGGTGCTGTCGACCGCCACCCGCGCCGACAACCGGATGGAGGCCCTGGCCCGGGGCGCCGGCCTCAGCCCGCTGCCCACCGCCGAGCCCTATGACCACGCCGCCCGCTTCGCCCACTATCTGCGCTCCCACGGCGGCAATATCCGCGAGGCCACGGACCGGCTGATCGCCATGGTCAAGGGCGTGGTCGACCAGGCCCTTGACGAGGCGGCCACCGACCGCTCCGACATCGCCTGGGCGGTCCTCCCGACCGGTGGCCGCAACAAGATGCAGTGGCAGGCCGAACAGCTCCTCGGGGTACCGGGCGAGCGCACCACCTGGGAGTTCGGCAGCCATGCGGGACATCTGGGCGCGGGCGACCAGTTCGCCGCCCTCAACGACCTCACCGAGCGGGGCGAGCTGGCACCGGGCGACCGGGTGCTGCTGCTCTCCGCCGGCCCCGGCGCCGCCAGCTGCGCCGTCCTGGAGATCACCGCCACGCCCGACTGGTCGTCCCCGGCCGCCGGCGAGCGGAACGCGGAGGAGGCCTCATGACCGCCGCCCAGTGGCCCGCCACGGCCGTGATCGACAATGCCGTGGGCACCCCCGGCGCGGCCCGGGTGGAGAACGCCGCCGAGGTCTTCCTCACCGCGGCCGTCGCCAAGGCCCCCGACGCCCCGGCCGTCCGCGACCGCTACGGCGTCTGGAGCTACGCCCAACTGGACGCCGCCTCCGACGCCTTCGGCCGGATCCTCGACGGGTACGGGATCGTCCCCGGCGACCGGGTCCTGGCCCGGGTCGGCAGCGTCCGGGAGTTCACCGCGCTGCTGTACGGGACCTGGCGCCGCGGTGCCGTCCTCGTCCCGATCAACCCGGGGATGAAGGCGTTCCACCTCAAGGCGGTCCTCGCCGACTCCGAGCCCTCGCTGATCGTCGCCGAGACCGCCGAGCGCGCCGGCGCCGACGGTCTCACCTGGCCCGCCGGGGTACCGGTCGCCGTCGTGGACGACCTGGACCTGAGCGGCGCGGCGGACGCCCCCGACGAGCGGGGCGAGCGGGAGGTTCCCGCCGACCGGCTGGCGCTGCTGATCTACACATCGGGCAGCACCTCCGCGCCCAAGGCGGTGGCCTGTCCGCACGGCCCGGTGGCGTACGCGGCGCGGGCGATAGCCGCCCGGCTGAACTACACCCCCGACGATGTGGTGCTCACCGCGGTCCCGCTCTCCTTCGACTACGGCCTTTATCAGATCCTGCTCGCCGCGCTGGCCGGCTCCGAACTGCTGCTCTCCGGCCCCGCCGACCACGCCCGGCTGCTGGGCTTCGCCCGGGACCACGGCGCGACCGTGGTGCCGCTGGTGCCCTCCCTGGGCGAGCTGCTGGTGCGGCTCGGCGGACGCGACCCCCGGCCGACCGGGATCCGGCTCTTCACCAATACCGGCGCCGCCCTCAACGCCCCGCTGATCGCCCAGTTGCGGGAGGCCTTCCCGGGCGCGGCGGTGGCCCCGATGTACGGCACCACCGAATGCAAGCGGATCACGATCCTGGAGCCGGACGGCGATCTCGCCCGGCCCGGCTCGGTCGGCCCGGCCCTGGACGGCACCGAGGTGCTCTCCCTGGACGACGACGGCCGTCCGCTGCCGCCGCGCGAGATCGGCGAACTCTGTGTCCGGGGACCGCATGTGATGGCGGGGTACTGGCGGGCCCCGGAGCCGACCGCGCTGCGCTTCCGGCACGATCCGGTGAGCGGGGTCGTCACCCTGCACACCGGGGACTACGGCTGGCTCGACGAGGACGGCCATGTCTACTTCCAGGGCCGCCGCGACGATCTCTTCAAACGCCGGGGCTCCCGGATGAGTTCGGTGGAGATCGAGGCGGCGACCCTGGACATCGACGGGGTACGCGAGGCGGCGCTGCTGGTGCCCGAGGAGGACCGGGACATGGTCCTCTTCGTCACCGGCGAGCTGACCGCGGAACAGGTACTGGGCCGGCTCGGCGAGCGGCTGGAGGCGGCCAAGGTGCCCGACCTCTGCCGGGTGCTGGACGCCCTGCCGCTCACCCCCAACGGCAAGACGGACCGCAAGGAGCTGCGCAGGCGGCTGGTGGAGGGAAGCGATGGCGACTGAGAGGAACCTGCCCGAGCGCGTCCTGGTCGAGCGGTACGGCAGTCCGCTGTACCTGTACGACCTGGCCAGGGTGCGCGCCGCGCTGGAGGATCTGCGGGCCGCGCTGCCCCAGCCCAGCCGGATCTACTACTCGCTCAAGGCCAATCCGCATCCGGGGCTCGTCGCCGAGCTGCGCCGGGGCGGTGCCCGTGCGGAGGTGACCTCGCGCGGGGAGCTGGCCGCCGCACTGGAGGCGGGGCACCCGGCCGCCGAACTGATGTACTCCGGCCCCGGCAAGGTGCGCGCGGAGCTGGACGAGGCCATCGCCGCCGGGATGCGGACCTTCTCCACCGAGTCCTTCGGCGATCTGGAGCGGATCGGTGAGGCCGCCGCCGCCCAGGGCGTCACCGCCGACTGTGTGCTGCGGATCAACGCGGCGGGCGCGCCGGGCCAGGCCGGGCTGCGGATGACCGGCGGGCCCTCCCAGTTCGGCTTCGACCTCGACGGTCTGGTCACCGAGCGGTCCCGGCTGCTGGCGAAGGGCACCCGGATCGTCGGGATGCACTTCTTCCCGCTCACCAACGCCCGGAACGAGGAGGGGCTGCGGGCCGAGCTGGCGCAGAGCATCCGCACGGCGGCGCAGCTCCGCGAGGAGCTGGGCATCCCGCTCCAGCTGCTGGATCTGGGCGGCGGATTCGCCGCGCCCTATGCCACTCCCGGGGAGCGCCCCGTCTACCAGGGGCTGCGGACCGCGCTGACCACGGTGCTGGACGAGCATCTGCCGGGCTGGCGGGACGGCGAGCCGGTGATCGCCTTCGAGTCCGGCCGCTATCTGGTCGGCGACAGCGGCCGGCTGGTGGTCACCGTCACCGATGTCAAGCACAGCCGGGGCAGCGACTACGCGGTCCTGGACTCCGGCATCAACCATCTGGGCGGGCTCGCCGGCCTCGGCCGGCTGCTGCCGCTCAACGCCCAGCCGCTGGAGCCCCGGCCGACCGGGCCCGCCGACGGCGAGGCCCCCGGGGACGGGGCGGCGGAGGAGTCCGGCACGGTCACCCTGGCCGGTCCGCTCTGCACCCCGGCGGACATCCTGGCGCGCGCCGCCGAGCTGCCCGGGGTGCGCTCCGGCGATCTGCTCGTCTTCCCCAATGTGGGGGCGTACGGGCTCTCGGCCAGCCTGCTGGGCTTCCTCGGCCACCCCGCCCCGGCGGAGGTGCTCGTGGACGGCGCCGAGACCGTCTCCGCGACCCGGCTCGCGCTGAGCCGCCAGCACATCCAGCCCGCACCGGAACCCCGTACGGAGGACATCGCCACCATGACCGAGATCACCGCCGAGGCGGATACGGCAGCCACCGGGACACCGCCCTGGGACGAGGAGTACGAGGCCCTGCTCTTCGAGGTGCTGCCGAGGCTGCGCGCCAAGGCGCCGCTCACCGACGCGACCAGTCTCAAGGCCGCCGGGCTCGACTCGCTGGCCATGGTGGAGGTGCTGGTGCGGGTGGAGTCGGCGTACGGGATCGCCATCCCCGACGCGGAGCTGGTGGCGGCGACCTTCGCCACCCCCGCCTCGCTCTGGCGTGTGGTGTCGGCCCTGCGGGAACAGGCCGTCGGCCCCGCCTGACCGGCTGATCGGGCGGCCGGCGGAGCCGGTCGCCGAGGAGAGAGGAGACCCTCATGCGCTGGGAAGGCGTGTACATCGCGGGAACCGGTGTCTGGCTGGGCGAGCGGGAGTCCGCGCGGTCGGCGGTCGACGCGGGTGCGTACGACCCGGAGCAGTACGCGGCGGACGCGATCGAGTCCGTCTCGGTCGCGGACGAGTCGGTGGCCCCGCCGGACATGGCGGTGCACGCGGCCACCACCGCGCTCAAGCGGTCGGGGCTGGACGCGGCGGAGGTGGAGCTGCTGATCCACAGCGCCATCTGGTTCCAGGGCGTCCCGATGTGGCCCGCGGCCTCCTATGTGGCCGGTCATGCCCTGGGGCGGGCCACCGTGGCCTTCGGTCTGGAGCAGGAGTGCAACGGCGGGCTCGGCGCCCTGGAGGTGGCCGCCCGGCAGGTCGCGGGCGGTGCCCGGGCGGCCATGGTGACCACCGCGGACCGGTTCGGCGCACCGCTGGTGCGGCGCTGGTCGAGCGAGCCCGGCTTTGTCTACGGCGACGGGGGCACCGCGGTGCTGCTGTCGGAGCGGGGCGGGGTGGCCCGGCTGCTGGCGACGGCGAGCGGCGCGGACAGCTCGCTGGAGGCGGTGGTGCGCGGGCCGGAGCTGAAGCCGCTGCCCACCGCCGAGCCGCTGGATCTGCTGGGCCGGGTGGGCCACTACATCCGGTCCCGGGGCAGTGTCCGGGAGGCGACCGAGCGGGTCGCGGCGGTGGTGGACTCGGTGGTGGAGACGGTCCTCGCGGACGCGGGCACCGACCGGGACGGCATCGACCGGGTGGTCGCGCTGGCCAGTGGGCGCAGCCGGCTGGAGTGGCAGCTGCCGCAGCTGCTCGGTATCCCGGTGGAGCGCTCCACCTGGGAGTTCGCCCGTACGGTGGGGCATCTGGGCGCGGGCGACCAGCTCGCCGGGCTCAACCATCTGCTGGAGGGCGGGGAGTTGCGGCCGGGGAACCGGGTGCTGCTGGTCGGCGGCGGCTCCGGTTTCAGCTGCACCTGTGCGGTGCTGGAGGTGCTGGAGACACCCGAGTGGGAGAGTTCCGGTACGGCGGGCTGACCCCTCGGCCCGGCCGTGGTGCCCCCGGGCGCGGCTCCACCGGAACTCCAGCGAGGTGCCGGATACTCCACTGTTCGACCGTTCCACGGCCGGGCGGCGGACCCGGCCGTCGACACCTCGACATCGAGGGGAAGAGATACATGGTGATGACCGAACCGACGGGTGCCACCCGGAGTTCGACCTCCGGCGGGGTGCGCCTCGCCTGGGGGGCGCTGGGCACCTTCCTGCTGGCCTGGGATGTCTTCGAGATGGCCAAACACCAGGGCTGGGTGATCCCGGGCGCCCTGGTGGGCGCCGCCCTGCCGCTGCTGCCCCGGCTGGTGGGGCGGGGCCGGGCGGAGGCGGGAAGACTGCCGTCCGGGCTGGTCCCGGCGCACAATCTGCTCAACCGTGCGGCGATCCCGTTCGGCATCATGGTGGTCTTCACCTTCCTGGGTGACAAGCCGGAGGACATCGCGGCGCCCTTCACCTTCGGGATGGCCTGGCTCACCGGTGTGGCGCTCTCCCGGGCGGCGGGCTTCGGCCTGGCGACGCCCGAGGGCTGGCAGCGCTGACCCGTATCCCCTCCCCCGGCGCGACCGCGCCGCCCGGCCCCGTACCACCGTGCACGGGGCCGGCACCGGGCCCGCGGCCCCCGTCTCCGGGGCGGCGGGCCCACCGTCGTTCCGGGCCCCACCGCCGCCCCGGGTGCGCCGTCCCCCCGGGTGCTCGGGTGCCCCGGGTGCTCCGGGCGGGACACCGACGGCGGGCTCCACCGCTGCTTCATCCATGCGCAAGGCCCTCCTGCGACGCTCGGCGGACAGTGCCATGTCCCACCGAACTCCCCGTACCTGGAGGCCACACGATGGACACCGCCTCACCGCAGCCCGCGGCCCAGGCCGTCCCGGCGGACGAAACCGAACTCCACTACCCGTTCCCGCGTCCCTCCGCGGTGGAGGTGCCACCGGTCTACGAGAAGCTGCGCGGCGAGTGCCCCGTCGCCAAGGTGCGGCTCCCCAGCGGCGACGACGGCTATGTGGTCAGCCGGTACGACGACGTCCGTACCGTCCTCTCCGATCTGCGGTTCAGCCGGGCGGCGATGCTCGCGGAGGGCGCGCCCCGGCTGACCGCCGCACCGCCGATGGGCGGCAGCCTCTTCACCATGGACCCGCCGGAGCACACCCGGCTGCGCAAGCTGGTCTCCCGTGAGTTCACCGCGCGCCGGGTGCAGAATCTGCGCCCCCGCATCCAGGAGATGACCGATGAGCTGCTGGACGGCATGGAGAAGCTGTCCCCGCCGGTCGACCTCAACCCGACCTTCGCCTTCCCGCTCCCCGTCATGGTCATCTGCGAGCTGCTGGGCGTGCCCTTCGAGGACCGGGACCGCTTCCGGGGCTGGTCCGACGCCTTTGTCTCGCTCACCTCGCACACCGCCGAGGAGGTGATCGAGCAGCGGATGTCGATGGTGACGTACCTGGGCGAGCTGGTGCAGCGCAAGCGCGACGAGCCCACCGACGATCTGATGGGCGCCCTGGTCCAGGTGCACGACGAGGACGGTGAGCGGCTCAGCGAGATCGAGCTGATCACCATGGGCATCACCCTGCTGGTGGCCGGCCATGAGACCACCGTGAGCATGATCGGGACCTGTGCGCTGACGCTGCTGCGCCACCCGGAGCATCTGGAGGCGCTGCGGAAGAACCCGGAGTCGGCCGACAAGGTGGTGGAGGAGCTGCTGCGGCTCAACCCCATCGGCGACGGCGGCCCGTTCCGTATCACCCTGGAGGATGTGGAGATCGCGGACACCGTGATCCCCCGGGGCAGCGGGGTCATCGCCTCGGTCTGCTCGGCCAACCAGGACCCGGGGCGGTTCGGCGACGCGCCGGGCGCCTTCGACCCGGCCCGGCCGACGGCCTCGGCCCATCTGGCCTTCGGCCATGGCGCGCACTTCTGCATCGGTGCCGCCCTCGCGCGCGCGGAGCTCCAGATAGCCCTCACCTCGCTGGCCCGCCGCTTCCCCACCCTGGCCCTCGCCGACGAGGTGGCCAACCTCAGCATGACCAGCGGCATGATGGTGCACGCGCTCCAGCGGATGCCCGTCACCTGGTGAGGCCGGTACCGCACGGACCACTGCCCGGATCCCTGGAGGAGGATCCGGGCAGTGGTCTTGTGGGGGGTGGATACGCGGTACGGGGGCAGGGCGGTACGGGGGTACGGGGGTCAGGCGCGGGAGACGGGCCGGGCCAGGACCTTCTTCGCCTCGATCGGGCCGGGCTTCTGGACCTGGAAGTAGGCGCGGGCCAGGACCCGGCGCTGGAGGGCGTGGCTGCTGCTGACCACCCGGTAGAGCGAGCGGCGGAAGATCCCGCCGGCCCGTCCGTCGAGGGCGAACAGCTTCTCCTGGCGGAGCTGGAGGCCGCGGGAGAGACGTACCGCCTCCTCCCGGGTGCGCTGGAACTCCTGTCCGGCGGCGAATAGCCGGTCCGCTCCCCCGCCGGCGGCGAACGCGTCGTCGAGGAGCGGGGCGAGGGTGACCGCGTCGATGATGGCGTGGTTGACCCCCTGGCCGAGGATGGGGGTGAGGGTGTGGGCGGCGTCGCCCATCAGGACCAGACCGGGCATGGACCACTGGGGCACCAGGGTGGTGAAGATGTCCAGCATGGAGGTCTCGGACCAGCTGTCGACCACGGTCCGTACCGAGTCGGAGAGTTCGGGCGCGAGCCGGTCGAGGCGCTCGTGGAGGGCGGTCAGCCCCTGGGCGCGCAGATCCCGCAGTCCGCCCTTGGGGATGTTGAGGCCCACCCGGACGCTGTCGGGGTGGGTGGGGATGAAGAGGCCGTGCTCACCGCCGAGGATGCGGATGCGATAGGTGTTGAAGTCCCACTCCGGCGGGAAGGGCAGCCGCAGCCAGATGACATCCCGGTCCAGCGGCAGCTTCTCGTACGGGAGTTTGGACATCTCCCGGACCTTGCTGAACCGTCCGTCGGCGGCGACGGTGAGCTGGGCGCGGACGGTCAGCTCACCCTCGGGGGTACGGGCGCGGACCCCGGTCACCGGGCCGCTGTCCCCGTTCTCCCGCAGCAGTCCGACGGCGGTGGCGCCCTGGCGGAGGGTGAAGCCCGGGTGCTCCCCCGCCGTCGCGGCGAGCGCGGCGAGCAGGGCGGGCTGCGGCAGTTCCACGGGATAGGGCTGGGGGTAGTCGAAGTCGGAGAAGTCGGTGCGCATCACCGTACTGCCGCCGTCGATGATCTCCATGCGGTGCATCTGGGCGTATTCGCCCTCCAGCCGGTCGAGGAGTCCGAGCCGGTCGAGCAGCCACACCGAGTCGGGGGAGACCGACTCACCGCGGAACGATCTGTTGAAGTGTCCGCTCTGCTCCAGGACCACCACCGATACGGAGCGCTTGGCCAGTTCCAGGGCGAGCGTGAGCCCGGCCGGCCCTCCTCCGACCACGCACACCTGTGCGGTCAGCTCTGCTGTCATCGTCTTTGCTGCCTCTCCAGCGGAGTCATGGTCGGTCGATCGTCCGGCGCCGGGCTAAAGCTGCCCTTGCAGGACCGGCCCCGACGAGGACCCGGGGCGGCGGCCGGCGGGTGGTCAGCCGGTGGCGCGCGGGGACTCCACCCGGACCTTGAGCGCGTCGGTGAGCGCGGTGAAGCCGGTCACGGTGCGGTCGTGCGTCCCGGCGGTGAAGGGGACGAGGGCCCCGGTGAAGACCTCCTCCTGGAGGACCCGGGTACCGCCGCCCTCGGGGCGCAGCTCGAAGGTGTGCACCCCGTCGAAGAGTCCGGGGATCCCGTCGGCGAGTCCGGGGAAGGGGAGGCGCCCGCGCCAGCGGAGCAGCCGCGGCGGGTCGCTGCGCAGGACCCGGACGGTGAAGCCGGTCTCCCGGCCGTTGTCGGACCGGCGCATCCGCAGCGAGAGCCGGGCGCCGGTCAGGGCGGTGCCGCTGCCGCGAACCAGGAAGGGGTTCCACGCGTGGAAGAGGTCGAAGGCGGTGAGCACCGCCCAGACGGCGTGCGGGTCGGCGTCGATATGGACGGTGGACGAGATCCGGCGCACGGCGGGCCCTCCTCGGGCTCTCCTCGGGCTGGGGGCCGGGGCGGGAGCGACCGCGCCCGGCTTCCGTCGGGCTGCGCGCTGTACCCGGCCCGGCGTCGCGGGCGGGGTGCCCCGCCCCCGACGCTACCGGTGGGCCCCGCGCGCGGGCACGGACGGCGGCGTCCGGCTCAAGCGGGGCTTTGGCGGTGCTCAGCAGGCTCTTCGGCGAGGGCTCGCTCCAGCGGGAATTCAGCGGCTTGCCCGACGATGAACGCTACGCGGCCCGTATGCGCTCCGTCCCCGACCCGGACGGCGGTGCGAGCCGTCCACGCGCCCCAACGCCCCCACCCTCCTCCGCGCCCGCCCTGCCCGTGGTCCCGGGGGAAGGAAGGAAGCCATGTTCTCCGCTCTGGGCTCGGCCCTCCACCGCCGACGAATCGCCGTCCTGTTACTGGCGCTCGTGGTCACCGTGCTGGCCACGGCCTACGGGGGGAGTGTCTCGGAGAAGCTCACCAATGGGCTCTCCGACTACGACGACCCGAGCGGCGGCAATGTCGCCGCCCGGGAGACCATCGCCCGTGCCACCGGCATCGACCCCCAGCAGGGGTATGTGCTGCTGGTCCGCACCGACGAGAAGGTGACGGCGGGCGCGCCCGTCCCGGACGAGGTCAAGGCCGCCGGGGAGCTGCTGCGTGCGCGCCCCGAGGTCAAGCAGGTCGTCGACGCCTCCTCGGCCGCCGGATCGGCGCTGATCTCCCGTGACGGCCGCAGCACCATCGTGGTCGGCGCGGTGCGGAGCATCTCCGACAAGACCGCCGTCGACGCCGAGGAGGCGTTGCAGAAGGCGATCAAGGCCGATCCGCTGCTCGCGGAGAGCACCTCGCTCGGCGGTGCCACCGCCGGCCATGTCCAGGTCGGCAAGATCTCGGACGAGGATGTCACCAACGCCGAGATGATCGCGTTCCCGATCACCCTGGTCGTGCTCTTCCTGGTCTTCCGCGGTCTGGTGGCGGCCTTCGTCCCGCTGCTCGGCGGCATTGTCTCGCTGCTGCTGACCATGGCGGGGCTGCGGCTGACCACGGACTTCATGACCGTGTCGGCCGGGGCGATGAGTCTGGCGTTCGCGCTGGGCCTGGGTCTCTCCATCGACTTCGGGCTGCTGATCGTCTCCCGCTTCCGGGAGGAGGTCGGCGAGGGCCGGGACCGTGCCGAGGCGGTACGCAACACGGTGGCCACGGCGGGCCGTACGGTGCTGTTCAGCGCGCTCACGGTGGCCGCCGCGCTGGCGGCGCTGACCGCCTTCCCGCATCCGTATCTGCGCTCCATGGGCTTCGCCGGTGTGATCACGGTGCTGTCGGCGGCGCTCTTCGCCCTGGTGGGGCTGCCCGCCCTGCTGGGTGTGCTCGGGCACAGGATCAACTCTCTCGCGCCGCGCCGCTGGCAGCGCACGGCGGGCACCACGGCGAAGTCCGAGGGCCGCTGGCACAAGATGGCCTCCGGGGTCATGCGGCGTCCCGGTATGTTCGCCCTGATCGCCACGGGTGTGCTGCTGCTCATCGCCTCGCCGCTGGCCGGGGTCCGCTTCACCGGTGTCGACCCGTCCCTGCTGCCGCAGGAGACCAGCGCGGGCCGGGTGGCGGCGGATATGTCACGGGAGTTCGACGACCCGGGGACCTCTCCCCTCCAGATCGTGCTGACCACCGACGGCAGGCCCGACTCCGCCCGGCTGAATGAGTATGTGCAGAGGATCGAGGACGTTCCGGGTGTCGAATCCGTCGCCGCGCCGTTCGAACTGGACGGACGGCACTGGGAGATCGACGCCGTGCTGGCGGGCAACCCGCTGGACGACTCGGCGAAGGACGCCGTGGACTCGGTGCAGGAGCTGACCACCCCGTACGCGGCGAACTTCACCGGCACGACGGCGGACTATCTGGCCCAGGAGGAGAGCATCGGCGACCATCTGCCGCTCGCCGGGGCGATCCTCGCCGGTGTCACCCTGCTGCTGCTGTTCGCCTTCTCCGGGGCGATCGTGCTGCCGCTGATGGCGCTGGTGATGAACACCCTCTCCACGGGTGCCGCGTTCGGCTTCCTGGTCTGGGTCTTCCAGGACGGCAATCTCGGCTTCTCCGCCCAGAACGGGCTGGAGGCCACCACTCCGCTGCTGGTCTTCGCGCTGGCGTTCGGTCTCTCCACCGACTACAACGTCTTCCTGCTCAGCCGGATCAAGGAGGCCCGCGCTTCGGGGCTGAGCGAGCGGGAGGCGGTCGCCAAGGGGCTCTCCCAGACCGGCTCCATCGTGACCTCCGCCGCCGTCCTGTTCTGTGTGCCGGTGGGCGCGCTGGCCGCCTCCCGGCTGGTGTTCATCCAGGAGCTGGGCCTGGGCGCGGCGTTCGCGGTCCTCATCGACGCGACGATCGTCCGGGCGCTGCTGGTGCCCTCGCTGATGACCCTGCTGGGCGCGGCCAACTGGTGGGCCCCCGCCCCCCTGCGCGCCCTGCACCGCAAGGTGTTCCCCGACCGGAAGGAGGCGCCCGCCGCCCTCCACACCGTTCCCGTCAGCGTCGCCGGGTCCGGTGCGGAGACGGAGCCACGCGATCGGACCCCCGCCTCGGTCAAGTGAGGCGACCCCGTCACGCCGGTTGACCGGCGTCCCGCCCCGCGTCCTCTCCCCGAGGCCGCGGGGCCCGGTCCGTCCGGCCCCGGTGTACCTGCCGCATAAGTCCATGGGTTGATGCGCGAGAGTCCAAACGGGCCTCTTGCGCATCAGCCGTTTCAGCGGCCAGGGTCCTCCACGAGGTCATGACAACCGGCAGCGGACCATCAGCTCTCGTGGAGGCTCGATGAACGACGCAGGACACCCTCAGACGGGCGGCCCGGGCGGCACCGGCGGCAGCCCGGGCCCCGACGGCGACTTCGACAGCGGCTCGGCCGGGGGCTCCGTCAGCGGCCCCGTCGGCGGTACGGAATCCGGGGCCGGGGCCGCCGTACCCCCGACCCGCCGCACCGTGCTGCGGACCACGGCGGGGGTGGCGGGCGCCGGGCTGGCCCTCGGCGGGCTCGGCGCGGT
>NZ_JBEPCY010000055.1:0-29593 GCF_040299965.1 Streptomyces sp. NPDC000594
CACCCTCACGATCCACCGTCAGATCCCCACCAAAACCACGCTCACCCGCCGCATCCGGCACAAACTTCACACAGACAACAACCCTCAACGTCACGGGGCTCTCCTCCTCGCAGTGGCCATTCATGGGGCCCACACCCATACCGGCACCCGCCCTGGCGGCAGCCGGCACAGGGGCCCACGGGCGGGGTATCCGATCGGGGCGACCGGGTCTCCCGGGCGAGATATTACTCGCCAGTACGCTTTCAACCTACCCCTTAAGCAAGCGCTTGGAACTGTGATGTTGCCGACGCCGGACGACCCCTTCGGACGGGCGTCCGAACACCCTCCACGCGCCCTTCGAACACCCGTGGGCCGCCAGATATGTACGACGTGACGAGAATCTCCCCGACCGGGGCCGCCAGGACTGGTCAGAGCGGCGCACATGGGGCACGATCTGCGCAGTGCCGAAAACCTACGGCTGCGTAACTTCCACCGGGCGAACCCTCCCCGGGCACGACAGAAGGGTCCTCCCCCAGATGGCAGAGCTCGTCTACCGACCGGTCGTCGGTGCCGCTCTCGCGCTGTTCAAGGCGCTCGACCTGAAGATCGACACTCAGGGGTCGGAGAACATCCCGCGCTCGGGCGGAGCCGTACTGGTCAGCAATCACATCAGCTATCTGGACTTCATCTTCGCCGGTCTGGCGGCCCTCCCCCAGAAGCGCCTGGTCCGCTTCATGGCGAAGGAGTCCGTCTTCCGGCACCGGATCTCCGGGCCGCTGATGCGCGGGATGAAGCACATCCCGGTCGACCGCAAGCAGGGCGAGGCCGCGTACAAGCACGCGCTGGAGTCGCTGCGCGCCGGTGAGATCGTCGGGGTCTTCCCGGAGGCCACCATCTCCGAGTCGTTCACCCTGAAGTCGTTCAAGTCGGGCGCCGCACGGCTGGCCCAGGAGGCCGGGGTGCCGCTGATCCCGGTGGCCCTGTGGGGCACCCAGCGGCTGTGGACCAAGGGCCGGCCGCGCAACTTCAAGCGGAGCCACATCCCGGTGACGATCCGGGTGGGCGCGCCGATCGAGGCCCCCGCCGACCAGTACGCGGGGGCCATCACCCGGCGGCTGCGCGAGCAGGTCCAGCAGCTGCTGGACGAGGCTCAGCAGGGCTATCCGGACCAGCCCAAGGGTGTTTCGGACTCCTGGTGGCTGCCCGCCCATCTGGGCGGTACCGCGCCGACCGTCGAGGAGCTGCGCGAATCCCGCTGAGCCGCATATGACGGCCGTCCGGCCCCGCCCGGCGGAGCCGGGTCCGGCAGGGCGGGCCTAGCGGGGCGGGTGGACGGTGATCCGGGCGCCGGGGCTCTGCTTCGCCAGCGCCTCGGCCAGCTCGGTGCCCGCCGCCTCCAGTTCCGCCGGGGTCATCGGGGGCACCGCCTCCAGCAGGAAGAGGGCGTTCACCGAGGTCTCGGTGAGACGGGTGCGCGGGCCCTGCCGCCAGTTCCAGCGGCGGCAGGTGACGCCCTCGTCGTCGCGCCAGACGACCTCGCCCGCCTCGGGGTGCTCCACCGTCTCCATGCCCTGGGCCAGGGTCGCGAAGGGTTCGTCGCCGGTGGCCCGTACCAGGCGCATGGCGCCCCGGATCAGATCCAGGTCCTCGCCGCCGACCGGCACCAGATGGGCCACGCTGATCGCGTTGTAGAGGTCGACCAGGGCGTTGATCCGGGGCAGTCCCCCGTCGGCGAGCGCTCTGCGGGCCAGTGCCTCGGCGGAGTTGCGGGTACGGGAGGGCTTGGCGCCGAAGGCGGTGTAGACCTGCCGCCAGGCCGCCATATGGGGGTCCTCGTGGGGTGCGCGTCCGCCCAGGCGGGCGGTGAGCCGGCGGACGGCGTCGTCGAGCAGGGCCTCACCGGCGGCGTCACTGGCCCCGTTGACCAGGCCGTGCGCCTCCACGGCCAGCTGGAGAAAGCCGGGCGCGACCGCCCTGACCTCGTCGGAGACGGTGAGGGTGAGCGCCATGCCGGGGTTCCTCGCAGTTCGGTGGAAGGTGCGCTGGGGTTCGGCCCGGCCGCCACCACGGGCCGCCGAGCCGACCCTCGGAAAGACGAAGTGCAGAATACAACACCGTACAGTCCAGCCCAGTGGACTTTTCCGGCTGTCACAGGAACGCGGACGGCGGCGGCCTTCCGGGGGATTCCCGGAAGGCCGCCGCCGTGTCCCGCGCACGCGCGCGCCCTGGAAGGCGCGGCCGGAAAGCCCGGCCGGAAGGCGCTCTAGGGACGCGCCATCTCTTCCTTCAGCGCCTGGACGAAGGCGTCCACATCGTCCTCCGTGGTGTCGAAGGAGCACATCCAGCGGACATCGCCGGCCGTCTCGTCCCAGAAGTAGAAGCGGAAACGTTCCTGGAGACGCAGGCTGACCGCGTGGGGCAGCCGGGCGAAGACCGCGTTGGCCTGGACCGGGTAGAGGATCTCCACCCCGTCGATCTGCCGCACCCCGGCGGCGAGCCGCTGGGCCATGGAGTTGGAGTGCCGGGCGTTGCGCAGCCACAGATCCTGGGCGAGCAGGGCCTCCAGCTGGACCGAGACAAAGCGCATCTTGGAGGCCAGCTGCATGGACATCTTCCGCAGATGCTTCATATGGCTGACCGCGTCCGGGTTGAGGACGACGATCGCCTCGCCGAAGAGCATGCCGTTCTTGGTGCCGCCGAAGGTGAGCACATCTACACCCACGGCGTTGGTGAAGGTCCGCATGGGGGTGTCCAGCGACGCGGCGGCGTTGGCTATGCGCGCCCCGTCGAGGTGCACCTTCATCCCGCGCTCATGGGCGTGCGCCACGATGGCGCGGATCTCGGCCGGGGTGTAGACCGTGCCCAGCTCGGTGTTCTGGGTGATCGACACGACCTGGGGCATCGCCCGGTGCTCGTCCTCCCAGCCCCATGCCTGCCGGTCGATCAGCTCGGGGGTGAGCTTGCCGTCGGGCGTGGGCACGGTGAGCAGCTTCAGCCCGCCCATCCGCTCGGGCGCGCCGCCCTCGTCCACGTTGATGTGGGCGGACTCGGCGCAGATCACCGCGCCCCAGCGGTCGGTCAGCGCCTGGAGGGCGGTGACATTGGCGCCCGTTCCATTGAAGACCGGAAAGGCTTCGGCGGTGGGGCCGAAGTGGCTGTGCATCACCCGCTGGAGGTGGTCGGTGTACGCGTCCCCGCCGTAGGCGACCTGGTGGCCGCCGTTGGCGAGGGCGATGGCCGCGAGGATCTCCGGATGGGCGCCCGCGTAGTTGTCGCTGGCGAATCCGCGGACCGCCGGGTCGTGGTGACGGCGGGCAGCCGTCGTGGAGTGCTTCACGGGTGGGGCGTCAGCCACAGGCGCTGTCCATTCACTTCCTGGGCGGGCCGGTCCCAGACACCGGTGATGGCCTCGGCCAGCTCGGTGACATCGGTGAAGCCCGCGAACTTCGCGTTCGGGCGCTCGGCGCGCATGGCATCGTGCACCAGAGCCTTCACCACGAGGATCGCAGCCGCGGTGCGCGGGCCGTCCTCGCCCCCCGCCTTGCGGAAGGAGTCCGCGAGGGCGAGGGTCCATGCCTCGGCCGCCGCCTTGGCCGCCGAGTAGGCGGCGTTCCCGGCGGTCGGCTTGCTGGCCCCGGCGGCGCTGATCAGGACATAGCGGCCCAGGTCGCTGCGGAGCAGTGCGTCGTGGAAGGCGAGCGAGGTGTTCTGGACGGTACGGATCAGCAGGCGCTCCAGTACGTCCCAGTCGCCCAGCTCGGTGTCGGCGAAGGAGGAGCTGCCGCGCCAGCCGCCGACGAGGTGGACCACGCCGTCGATCCGGCCGAACTCGCTCTCGGTCTTGTCGGCCCAGGCGCGGGTGGCGGCCGGGTCGAGCAGGTCGACGGTGTCACCGATGACAGTGGCGCCGCCGTGGGCGTAGCGGGCGGCGTCGACCGCCGACGCGAGCCGTTCCGCGTCGGCGTCGGCCGCGACGACGGTGGCCCCGGCGTCGGCGAGGCGGAGCAGGGCCGCCCGGCCGGCCGGACCGGCCGCTCCGGCCACCGCGACGACGGCGCCCTCCAGCGGGCCGCCCGAGTTCTTCATGGTCGTCTCCTTGGTGCTGACGGTCACGCCGCCGCCCCCTCGGCGGTGGGCGTGGCCACCGTGTCGGCGGCGGTGATCCCCTTGGTCGAGGCGATCACGCCCTTGAGCTTCTTGGCAAGCGCCTCATAGAACATGCTGAGCGGAAACTCGTCCGGAAGCACGTCGTCCACCAGCTTGCGCGGCGGCTGGTCCAGGTCGAGGGCGTCGGGGCCCTTGGCCCAGCGGGAGCCGGGGTGCGGGGAGAGGTAGGTGGAGACCAGCTCGTACGCGGCGAACCAGTGGACCAGCTTGGGCCGGTCGATGCCGTCGCGGTAGAGCTTCTCGATCTCGGCGCAGAGCTGGTTGGTGAGCTGCGGGGCCCGCTCCCAGTCGATCTTGAGGGTGTTGTCGGTCCAGCGGATCACGTCGTGCCGGTGGAGGTAGGCGAAGAGCAGCTGGCCGCCGAGGCCGTCGTAGTTGCGGTTGCGGTCGCCGGAGACCGGGAAGCGGAACATCCGGTCGAAGAGGACGGCGTACTGCACATCGCGGCCGTGCGGGTTGCCCTCGGCCTCCAGGCGGACGGCCTCCTTGAAGGCGGTGAGGTCGCAGCGCAGCTCCTCCAGGCCGTACATCCAGAACGGCTGACGCTGCTTGATCATGAAGGGGTCGAAGGGCAGATCGCCGTGGCTGTGGGTGCGGTCGTGGACCATGTCCCACAGGACGAAGGCCTCCTGGCAGCGCTGCTGGTCCTCGACCATGGCCCGGATGTCGTCGGGGAGGTCGAGACCGAGGACGCTGACGGCGGCTTCGGTGACGGCGCGGAAGCGCGCGGCCTCACGGTCGCAGAAGATGCCGCCCCAGGTGAAGCGCTCGGGGGCCTCGCGCACGGCGATGGTCTCCGGGAAGAGGACGGCGGAGTGGGTGTCGTACCCCGCGGTGAAGTCCTCAAAGGTGATGCCGCAGAAGAGCGGGTTGTCGTAGCGGGTGCGCTCCAGCTCGGCCAGCCACTCGGGCCACACCATGCGCAGGACGACGGCCTCCAGATTGCGGTCCGGGTTGCCGTTCTGCGTGTACATGGGGAAGACGGCCAGGTGCTGGAGGCCGTCGCGGCGGTCGGCCGCGGGCTGGAAGGCGAGCAGCGAGTCCAGGAAGTCGGGGACTCCGAAGGCGCCGTCGGCCCAGGCGCGCAGATCGGCGACGAGGGCCCGGTGGTAGGCGGCGTCGTGCGGCAGCAGCGGGGACAGCTCCGCGACGGCGTCGGCGATCACACCGACGGTCTCCTCGGCGCGGGCCCGGGTGGGGGCGGTCGCGGCGTCGAAGTCGATGGATCCGTCCTTGGACTGCCAGGGGCGTATCTCCTCGACGGCCTCCTTGAGCCGCGGCCACGCGGGGTGGTCGATCACCCGGGCGTCGGATATCGCCGCGGAGGCGGCTTCCTGCACAAGAATTTCCGTCATGTCACTTCCTCCACGGGAGAACCTCGCGTCAAGACACCGTATCCATGGTGCGTTCCCCAGGACAAGTGGGGCTAAAGAAATTATCCTGCGCCTCCTCATGATCACCGAAGGTTTTACGGTGGCGTGCGAGAGGGCGAAGGTCTTCCTTCTGGTTTTCCGGGTAGGAGACCAGGGGCCGCCGCGACACGCCCACGGATGGGCGAGGCGCGCGCGGACCTGCCGAGGGCGCCACCGGCGCACCGCCGGAAGGACACGCTCCAGCGGTCCTCGCGGGGGCGGTTGCCGTATCCGGGGCGACCACTAGGCTGCGTCCTTGCCGTGCCAGGCCGCCCGGCGGCGCACCGTGCGCGGACCGGGGCGGGCCCGGCAGGCGGCAGCCGCTGTCGACGGAAGCGAGAGAATCTTGACTTTCCTCACCATCGGGCACCGCGGGGTCATGGGCGTCGAGCCGGAGAACACCCTGCGCTCGTTCGTCCGGGCCGAGCGTTGCGGTATGGACGCCATCGAACTCGACCTCCATCTGAGCAAGGACGGCGCCCTGGTCGTCATGCACGACCCCGATGTGGACCGTACGACCGACGGCACCGGGCCCATCGCCGAGAAGACCCTCGCGGAGCTGCGCGAGCTGGACGCGGGCGACGGACAGCGGGTGCCCGTCCTCGACGAGGTGCTGGACGCGGTGAGCGCGCCGCTCCAGGCGGAGATCAAGGATGTCGCCGCCGCGCGGGCGCTGGCGGAGGTGATGCTGCGGCGGGATCTGACCGACCGGGTCACCGTGTCGTCCTTCCACGACGAGGCGGTCGCGGAGATCTCCGCCCTGGTCCCGGGGGTACGGACGGTGCTGATCGCCAGCCGCTGGGGGGCCGACATCGTGGACCGCGCCACGGCGGTCGGCGCGGGCACCCTGGCCCTGAACATCCGCAGGCTCACCCTGGAGACGGTCGAACGGGCCCATGGCGCGGGTATCGAGGTGATCGGCTGGGTGGTGAACACCCAGGAGCAGCTGCGTCTGGCGCGCGCCCTGGAACTCGACGGGGCGACCACGGACTTCCCGGAGATCCGGCGCACCGGGCGGTTCACCGCCTGACGGAGGGCCGCGCCGGGGCACGGGTCCCCGTGCCGTCCGGTGCGGCGGCCGGCCGGGTGCGCGGGGCCGGCCGGCCGTACCGTGACGGGCCGGGGTTCACCCGGCGGTGATGTCCTTGACCAGCAGCTCGAAGGCGAGATCGGCCCGTACCGGAACACCGACGGTCGGCTCGTCGTACGGGAAGGGGCTCAGCTCCCCGGTGCGGCGGTAGCCCCGCCGTACGTACCAGGCGATCAGCTCCTCGCGGGCGGTGAGCACGGTCATCCGCATCTCCCGGGTGTCCCACGCCTCCCGTGCCGCCCGCTCGGCCTCGGCCAGCACCCGGCGGCCCAGACCGCCCGCCTGGCGCGCCGGGTCGACGGCGAACAGGCCGAAGTGGGCGCTCTCCCCCTGGCGCTCGATGGAGCAGCAGCCGACCACGGCCCCGTCCTGGACCGCCGCCAGCAGCCGCCGGCCCGGGGCGCCGATCAGGCCGCGCAGCGCGGGCCCGGTGATCCGCATGCCCTCGATGAGATGCGCCTCGGAGGTCCAGGCCCGGCCGGTGTTCCGGCGGTAGGCGAGATGGATCACCTCCATCAGCCGCTCCGCGTCGGCGGCGGTGGCGTCACGGAGGACGAGGGCGCCCGTCTCCGCGATCTCCGTCGCCGCGGTCTGCGTCTGCGTCTCCGTCGCCGTGGCGGTGTCCGTCTCCAGGCGGGGGGCGAGGTCGGCCGTGTCCATCGGGGTCTCTCCTTAGCTCCAGGTGCGCCCCGAGCGTACGCGGCCGGATTCCGCCCCTTGAGGGGGTGTCCGACGGAACCCGCGCCGCCCCGGTGCGCCACCATTGACCAGGCCCTAGGGTGCGCGCATGGTGCATGTGTTGAGCAGCCGGATCATTGTGCGGCCGGTGGATCCCGGCCGGTCGCGGGCGTTCTACGGGACGACGCTCGGCCTCCCCGTCTACCGGGAGTTCGGCACCGGCCCGGAGCGGGGCACGGTCTACTTCCTCGGCGGCGGCTTCCTGGAGGTCTCCGGCAGGGCGGGAGAGGGGCCCGGGGGCGGTGTCGAGCTGTGGCTCCAGGTGGCGGACGCCGCCGCCGTCCACCGTGAGCTGGCCGCCGCCGGTGTCGAGGTGCTGCGGCCCCCGGTGAAGGAGCCATGGGGGCTGATCGAGATGTGGATCGCCGACCCGGACGGTCACCGGATCGTGGTGGTGGAGGTGCCCGCCGACCACCCCCTGCGCTACCGCCCCTGAGCCCCCGGGACCGACCGCCCCGTGTGCACCCGCGCACACCCCTGTGCGCGGGTGTGTGCGCCGCCGCACGCGGGCATCGCCCCCTCGACTCCGTCGAAGGGGAGGTGCGCCGTGCACGGACCCTGGGTGACCGGCTGGCTGCTCGTCGCGGTCTCGGCCGCGGCCGGTGGGTACTGCCTGGTCCGGATGGGGCGGTGTGCCGGGAGAGAGCGCCGGGAGGCGGGCGAGGACGCCCTGATGGGCCTGGGGATGGCCGCGATGGCGCTGCCGGTGCTGCTGGACGGGGCCTGGACGGTGTACGCGGTGGTGTTCGGCGGGGCGGCGCTGCACGCGCTGTGGTCCCTGCGGCATCGCTCCACCCGGCATCTGCACCATCTCGTCGGGTCGCTCGCCATGGTCTACATGGCCCTGGCGATGGCGCCTCCGGCGACGGGACACGGCGGCCATCCGGCGGCGGCCGGGGTGCCGCTGGTGACGGGCGCCCTGCTGCTCTACTACGCGGGGTACGCACTGCTGTCGGGCGCACGGCTGGTCCCGGCGGCGGGAGCCCCGGCCGGGGTCATGGCCACCGGACCCCGAGCGACGGCGCCGGCCGGGGACGGCGGGGACGGGCAGGCGGGGACAGGAAGGGCGGGGGGCGGACGGGCGGGGAGCGGGCCGGGGCTGGCGCCCGCCTGCCGGCTGGCCATGGCGCTCGGCATGCTGGCGATGCTGCTGGCCCTCTGACCGCCCCGCCACCCCACCGCCTCGGAACATCGGAGCATCGGAGCCCCGGGACCCGCGCGCCCAGGGCCGAACGGTCCCCCGCGCCGGGCCTAGTGCTGTGGGCGGAAAGGTTTGCCGTGGGACCGCGGCGTCCGGTGTGGTGCATCGCAAGGCGGAGGTCCACGGCTCGTACTGGACGTACTTGCGTGGTCCGACAACGCAGCGAGGTGCCGTGCCGGGCGTCGCGGGCCGGTGAACCTTTCCGGTCACAGCACTAGCGACCCGTACACCCCCCGCCGAAGAGGGAAACGTGGCGTACATCACTTGGGCGGCGAGTCCATACCCCCGGGCGGCGGCCCGCTCATAGGGTGATCACATGTTGGTCTCCCTTGTGCTGCTGTCGCTCGGAGCCCTGGCCGCCGTGGTGGCGCCCCGTCTGGTGTCCCGGGCGCGGTGGCGGGAGCGTGAGCCGATCGTGGCCCTGTGGGTCTGGCAGTGCGTGGTCGCCGCCGTACTGCTCTGTTTCGCGCTCTCGATGACCTTCAGCGCCGCCGCGGCCTGGCAGTTCGTCCGGGGCCAGGTCTTCGCCCCCGCACCGCACGGAGTGATGGAGGCCTACGCGCTCGGCAGCGAGGGCCCCTGGGCCGCGCTCCTCGCGGGGCTGCTCGCCTGCGGTGGCCTCTGGACCGCCGTCATGCTCACCCGGGAGATCAGGGACGCCCGCGCCCAGCGCCGCAGACGCCGTGCCGAACTGCTGGTCCGCTCGCCGCTGCTGCCCGGCGAGGAGCCGGGCGGCGAGCCCCTGGTGGTCCTGGAGGGCGAGCGGCCCGGCGCCTGGTGGCTCGCGGGCGGCACCCCGCAGCTCGTCATCACCACGGCCGCGCTGCGCCGGCTGAAGGGCCGCCAGATCGATGCCGTCCTCGCCCATGAGCAGGGGCACGCCCGCGCCCGCCACCACTGGCTGCTGCACTGCTCCGCCGCGCTGGCCTCGGGCTTTCCGCAGATACCGGTCTTCGGGGCCTTCCGCGACGAGATGCACCGGCTGGTGGAGCTGGCCGCCGACGACGCGGCCTCCAAGCGGTTCGGCCGGCTCACCACCGCCCTCGCGCTGGTGGGGCTGAACGAGGACCGGGGCGTCTTCGGCCCCTGTCCGGCCCCCGAGGGGGATCTGCCGCAGCGCGTCGACCGGCTGCTGTCGGCGACGCCCCGGCTCTCCCCGGGCCACCGGCTGCGGCTGACCGCGGCCGCCGCGCTGGTACCGGTGGTCCCGCTGCTGGTGGCGTTCGTCCCCGCGCTGCGCGCCCTGACCTGAGCCCATCCACCGCCCCGGCCCGAGCCGCCGACCACCCGGGCCGCAGGCCGGCCGGGCGGATATCACGCGGTGCACGGGGCAGCCGACCCCGTACCGGAACCTTCCCCTCCGGGGTTGGAGTCACCCCCCGGGGCCTGAGTCACCACCCGGGGCGGGAGTCACCGCTCCGGTCCGCAGTGACCGCCCGGGGCGGGACCCACCACCGAGACATGCCGTAGAGAGGAACGATCACCACCATGCCCTCCCCCCGATCCGGGCCGACCGCCGGAGCAGGCCCGCACCGCGGCCCGTACCGGCCGGTGCGGATCTGCGTCGCCCTCGCCGCGCTCTCCGCCGTCCTGATGACACTGGTGGCGCTCGCCTGGTCACCGCTGATCTCCTTCGACGAGTCGGTGGCCGGGCGGCTGCACGAGTGGGCGGTGCGCCAGCCGGCTGCCGTCCAGGTGAACCGGGTGCTCACCGACTGGTTCTGGGACCCCTGGACCATGCGCGCGCTCGCCGCCGTGGCCTTCGGGGTGCTGTGGTGGCGCCGGGAGCGGACGCTCGCGGTGTGGTTCGCGGTCGGCGCCACCACGGGCACCCTGCTCCAGCAGGTGCTCAAGGCCGCGGTGGACCGCCCCCGCCCGAGCTGGCCCGACCCGGTCGACTCGGCCCGTCTCGCGGCGTTCCCCTCGGGCCACGCCATGACCGCGACCGTCGTCTGCGGGCTGCTGGTGTGGGTCGCGGCGGTGCTCGGGACCAGCCGCCGCCTGATGCGCTGGGTGACCGCGGTCGCGGTCGTCTCCGTGGTGGGGGTGGGGCTCACCCGGCTCTACCTCGGGGTGCACTGGCCCACGGATGTCCTGGCCGGATGGCTGATGGGGAGCTTCTGGGTGCTGCTGACGATCGTGCTGTACGAGCGGTTCGCCGACGGCCGGCGGAGGGCGGAGGGCTGAACCGGCGCGGCCCGGCACCCGGGTACGAGGACGGCCCGGACCGGGCGATCCCCCGCGTCGCCCGGTCCGGGCCGCACACCCGCGGCGAGCCTGGTGGGCGCGGCCGAGGAACGCGCTGAGTATATTGGCTCGGAGCCAGTCAACGCAGGAGTCCAGCATGTCCCCGCGGAGCCCAGCGGTCAATGAAGAGATGCGCAGGCGTTCGCGCGACCGGCTGCTCCAGGCGGCCGTGGAGCTGGTGGGCGAGCGCGGTTACGAGGCCACGACGCTGGCCGCCATCGCCGACCGGGCCGGTTCCGCGCGCGGTCTGGTCTCGTACTACTTCCCGGGCAAGAGGCAGTTGCTCCAGTCCGCCGTGCACCGGCTGATGCACCGCACCCTGGAGGCCGCGTTCTGCCGGGAGCCCCGTACCGAGGACGGCCATGAGCTGCTGGCACGGTCGATCGACGCGGTGCTGCAACTCGCCGTCGAGCGGCCCGTACTGATGCGGACCCATATGTCGGGGGTGCTCCAGGCCGAGGGGTTCATCCAGTGTCCGGAACAGCAGCGGCTGGCGTCGCTGCTGCGCCTGGCGGTGGAGCGGTCCGGATCGCGGCAGGTGGACACGGACTATCCGGTGCTGCGGGCGCTGCTGATGGGCGCCGTCTTCGCGATCGTGCTGCCGGGTGCGCCGATGCCGCCGGCGCGGCTGCGGGCGGAGCTGTTCCAGCGGTTCGGGCTCGCCTGGGAACTGGGCGTTCCGCCGGTCGGTGGGCCGGGCGCCCCCGGGCCCGTGGAGCGGGACGCCGCCCCGGAGGCGGGCCGGGAGACGGGCCGGGAAACCAACCGGCCGGGACCCCAGGGGGCCCCGGCCGGTCTCCGGTCAGGAAGGGATCGCAGGACCCCGGTCCGTCACCGGACGGATCAGTCGTCGTCCTCGTCGTCATCCTCGTCGTCGTCGAAGTAGTCCGGCTGGGTCTGCACATTCAGCTCGTGCAGCCGGACCCGCTTCGCCGGGTCGGTACGACGGTCGTTGATCTTCAGGACGTCGAGGCCCTTGGCGATGTCATTGGAGTAGACATAGCCGTTGTAGTAGTACGCGGACCACGGACCGGCCGTGGTGACCCGGTCCAGGGTGACCGGACCGCGCTCGAAGTAGCCGATCTCCTTCGGCTTCGACGAGTCGGTGAAGTCCCAGACGGAGATGCCGCCCTGGTACCAGGCCTGGACCATCAGGTCCTTGCCCTTGACCGGGATCAGCGAGCCGTTGTGCGCGACACACACCTCGGCGTCCGCCTGGTGGCGGTCGATCTTGAAGTAGCTGCGGAAGACCAGCTTGCGCTTGTCGCCCTTGCCCACGATGTCGTAGATGCCGTTGGCACCCCGCTTGGGACCGACCTCGGCGTTGCAGGTGGCGGCGCCGCCACCACCCAGCTCGTCGGTGAAGACGACCTTGTTGGCGCGCTGGTTGAAGGTGGCCGAGTGCCAGAACGCGAAGTTCTCGTTGTCCTGGACACGGTCGATCAGCTTCGGACGCTCCGGGTCCTCGATGTCGAAGAGGATGCCGTCACCCATGCAGGCACCGGCGGCCAGGTCCTTCGAGGGCAGCACGGTGATGTCGTGGCAGCCGGTGGTCTGGGTGACACCCGGGTTCGTCGGGTGACCCGGGTTGCCGCCGTCCGGGAAGAGGCTCGGGAATCCGATGACCCGGGACTGCTCCGGCGCCTTGCGCGGGATCTTCACGATGGAGATGCCGTCATGCGGCGGCTGGCAGTCCGGGAAGGACGCGCTCGGGAAGTACGACGAGACATAGACGTACACATTCCGGCGTTCCGGGACGATCGTGTTGGTGTGGGATCCACACGCGGTCTCGACAGCGGCGACATACTTCGGGTTGCTCTTGTCGCTGATGTCGAAGATCTTTATGCCCTCCCACGACTCCTTGATCGTCGCCGACTGCGACCTGCTGGAGCAGGAGTTGTCGCTGCGGGACGAGTCGGTGGAGAGGATCAGCAGATCGCCGGAGACCGAGACGTCGTTCTGGCCACCGGGGCAGAGCACCTCGGAAACGGTCTTCGGTGCCCGGGGGTTGCTGATGTCGAAGATGGTGAAGCCGTCATAGGTACCGGCGAACGCGTACTTCCCCTGGAAGGAGATGTCCGTATTCGTGCTCTTCAGCGCCCCCTTGGGGACATTGACGAGGTGTTCGATGTTGGGACTGTGGACGATCTCGTCCACGCCGGGTATCCGGTTGTCCTCGATGGCGGACCGCGCCTTGGCCACCTCACCGGAGGACACCTTGTCCCCCTTGAGGCTCTCCCCGGGGTCGGGGGTGGCCATGGCGGGTGCCGCCGTCAGCAGTGTCGCGAGCAGACCCGCCGCGGCGGTCGCCACGCCCAGTCGTCTGCCCCGCGCACGGGTGTTGTGCAGCAAGCTCACTACGTCCTCCCTGTGTATCCGCTCCGGTTCGAACGGGTTCACGGACCACGGCAGTATCTTCCCTTGCATGCACATCTCAACAGATGGCAACACAGACGTAATAAGAGTTTTTGATCAACTGCTGATTGTTCCGTGCTAGAAACGGCCACAAACAGTCGTCAATCACCTCAAGAGAAGCGGGAGATCACCGTGGTGCAACGCCGCTCGACCAGAAGGACGCGCGGGACGGTCGTCGCGGCAGCGGTCGCCGCCGCCGTACTCGCCCTGGGCGCCTGTGAGTCGGGATCCGGTTCGGACGCGTCCGGCAAGAACGGGTCGGAGGGGGCATCTTCCGGTACGAAGGCGGGCGGGACCACCGGGTCGGTGGTGGCGCCCGGGAAGCCGGGGGAACCGGCGCGGACGCTCACCGCCGAGGAGGCGCGGAAGGCCCTTCCGGACGACTCCCCCAACGACGCCGACATCGCGTACGCCCACCGGATGATCGCCCACCATCAGCAGGCGCTGACCATGACCGAACTGGTGCCGCGCCGGGCCGATTCGAAGCGGGTCAAACTCCTCGCGGAGCGCATATCCGCCGCGCAGAAGCCGGAGATCGGCGCGATGGAGGGGTGGCTGGACGGCCATGGCGAGAAGCCCGCGAAGGACGGCGGGCACGATGGACACAGCGGTCACGGCGGGGGCGGCCAGGGCGGGGATCATGGCGAGATGCCCGGCATGGCCACCGAGAAGCAGCTCGACCGGCTGCGGGACGCCCGGGGCGGGGCCTTCGACAAGCTCTTCCTGAAGCTGATGATCACGCACCACGAGGGGGCGATCACCATGGCCACCGAGGTGCTGACGGACGGGAACAACGTCCGGGTGGAGGAGATGGCGAGCGATGTGGTCGCGAGCCAGACGGTGGAGATCAACAGGATGCGCGACCTCTGACCGCCGACCGCCGGGCGCTGACTGCCGGGCGCTGACTGCCGGGCGCTGACTGCCGACCGCCGTCCGGGCCCGCGCGGCGCTGCCGTGCGGGCCCGGTGGCGCGTCGGGGTCAGCGGCGGCGGATGCGCCGGGGGCGGTGGCGGGCGAGCAGCCCCGCGGCGCGGGCCCCGGCGATGAGCCGCAGGGAGGTACGGCGGCTGCGGCCGGTGGCGCTCATGACCGCGAGGACGGGGTCGGTACCGCCGCGCCGCGCGGCCCGGTAGGCGTCGGCGGCGACCCGGTGACCCGTCCGTCCCCGCACCGCCCCGCGCCGGCCCCGCCGCGCGGCCGCGCCCCCGGCGGGTTCCTGACGCTTCCGGTGACGGCCGTTCCCCCGCCCCGCCGCCGCCGTGTCCACGACACCGTCGTCCCCGCCACAGGCCCCTTCCGCATCCGGTACGGGGGGATCCGCGGCCACCCCCGTACAGCCATCCGCCTCCGCGCCGGGCACCGGCACCGCGCCCGGGTCCGCACCGGGCGCGCGGGTCCCGGCCGGGCCGGTCGTGGCTTCCGGGCCGCCGTCGGGGGATTCCTCGCCGGGGGGCCGGACCGTCCCGCTCCCGCAGCCGCCCGCCGCAGGCGGTACCGCGGGGCCCGGGGGCGGGGCATGGCCCTCGTCGCGGGGGCGGTCGACGGGGGCGGGGATGCCGGACTCCGGAGCGGAGGTGGTCCCGCGCGCGGGGAGATCGGCGGCGGGCGGCGGGTCGGTGGCGGCCGGGCGGCGGCGCGGGGCGGCGGCGCGGCAGGCCGCCTCCAGCGGGCCCCGGATCCGCTGGGCGAGCACCGTCAGCGAGGTCAGCGGCAGCGGCGGATCCGCCCGTAGCTCCTCCACCGTCAGCAGGCCCCCCGCCACCACCGCCAGGATCTCCAGACGGGTGCCGTCCGCGAAGGTCAGCCGCGCGTCGAACCAGCGGGAGAGCGGCACCCGGTCGCCCCGGGACGCCGCCGGGACACCCGCCGTCCCGGCCTCCGGTGAGCGCTCCCGTACCAGATCCGCGGTGACGGTCCCGTAGCCCTGAATCTCCCAGATGGCCGGATAAGGCAGCGGACGGCGGGAATCATACTGATCATTGGCATTAAGAAACGTAGTTTCTTGCACCATTCATATGTAACCGGTCGCTCCGTACCCCGCCGCCACGGCACGCGCGCCCTCCGTGCACGGCACCCTCCCGGCGCAGCCCCGCGCCGGGCCGGGAGAGCGGCGCGGCACCCCGGCCGGGGCGCCGAGAGGAGGGTCGCCGTGCTCCGTGTCGCCGTCGTCGGCGCCGGTCCCAGCGGGGTCTACACCGCGCAGGACCTCGTCGCCCAGACCCGCGTGCCGGATGTCCGGGTGCATGTACTGGACCGGCTCCCCTGCCCGTACGGTCTGGTGCGCTACGGCGTCGCCCCGGACCATGAGCGGATCAAGTCCCTCCAGGGCACTTTGCGGTCGGTGCTGGAGGACGAGCGGATCGAGTTCCTGGGCCATGTCGAGGTGGGCCGGCGCGGTCTCGGTCCCCGGCGGCTGCTGGACCTGTACCACGCGGTGGTCTACTGCGTGGGCGCCTCGCGCGACCGCAGGCTGGGCATCCCCGGCGAGGATCTGCCCGGCTCCCACTCGGCCACCGACTTCGTCGCCTGGTACAGCGCGCACCCGGACGCCGCCGGGGCCGGTTTCGACCTCTCGGGCCGCTCCGCCGTGGTGATCGGCGCGGGCAATGTGGCGGTGGATGTGGCCCGGATGCTCGCCCGCGACCCGGACACCCTGCGCCCGACGGATCTGCCCGAGGGGGTGCTCGCCGCGCTGGAGCACGGCGGGGTGCGCCAGGTGTGGATGGCGGCCCGGCGGGGCCCCTCACAGGCCCGTTTCACCACCAAGGAGCTGCGGGAGCTGGGCGCGCTGCCCGGTACGGACCTCCGGGTCGACCCCGCCGATCTCGTACGGGACCCGGCGTACACGGATCCGGAGCGCGCGGCGGAGCTGCCCGCGGTCGCCCGGCGCAATCTCGCGGTCGTACGGGAGTGGGCGGCACAGCAGGCGCGGCAGGCAGCGGACGGGCCGACGGCGGGCGCGGCGGACCGGCGGTGCGTACGGCTGCGGTTCTTCCTCCGCCCGGTGGCGCTGCTGGAGTCGGGGGGCGCGGTGGGCGCCGTACGGTTCGAGCGGACCGTCCCCGACGGTGCCGGAGGGCTGCGGGGCACGGGGACGTACGAGGAGATCGAGGCCCACCTGGTGCTGCGCGCGGTCGGCTACCGGGGGGCGCCGCTGCCGGGGCTGCCGTTCGATGTCGAGCGGGGCACCGTGCCGCATCGCGCGGGCCGGGTGCTGCGCGAGGGGGTGCCCTCGCCGGGCGAGTACGTGGCCGGGTGGATCAAGCGCGGTCCGACCGGGGTGATCGGCAGCAACCGGCCCTGCGCCAAGGAGACGGTGGGCTCCCTGCTCGACGACGCCGAGGCGCTGGCACGGCGGCGGGTGGCGGCGGATCCGCTGGCGGAGCTGACGGCGGCGGGCGGCCCGCCGGTGCGCTGGTCGGGGTGGGAGGCGATCGTGGCGGCCGAGGCGGAGCTGGGGCGGCGGCTGGGCCGGGGCCCGGTCAAGATCCCCGACTGGGCGGGGCTGCTGGCCGCCGCCGGAGGCTGAGCGGAGGACGGGGCCGGACAGGGCGGAGTGGCGGGCAGAGGCAGGCTGGAGGGCGGCGCGGAGGACAGGGCGGAGTACCGGGGCGGAGGGCAGGGCGGGGGCGGGGCGGACGACGATCGTCCGCCGGCCCTCGCGGGCGGGCTTCGCCGGGGGTGTTGCACCAGTAGAGTGACGCCCCGTGACAGCACGACGACCTTTGAAGGACATCATCGAGCCGGGCTGGGCCGAGGCCCTGGAGCCGGTGGCCGACCGGATCGCCGCGATGGGCGACTTCCTGCGCGAGGAGATCGCCGCGGGCCGCACCTATCTCCCGGCCGGGGCCCATGTCCTGCGCGCCTTCCAGCAACCGTTCGCCGATGTAAGGGTTCTGATCGTCGGTCAGGACCCTTATCCGACACCGGGGCACGCGGTCGGGCTCAGCTTCTCGGTGGCGCCGGAGGTACGGCCCGTCCCGCCCAGCCTGGACAACATCTTCCGGGAGATGCACGCCGATCTGGGCCATCCCCGGCCGTCCAACGGCGATCTGACCCCCTGGGCCGAGCAGGGTGTGCTGCTGCTCAACCGCGCGCTCACCACCGCCCCCCGCAAGCCCGCCGCCCACCGGGGCAAGGGCTGGGAGGAGGTCACCGAGCAGGCCATCCGCGCACTGGTGGCCCGGGGCACCCCGCTGGTGTCGGTGCTCTGGGGGCGGGACGCCCGCAACCTCCGTCCACTCCTCGGTGAACTCCCGGCGATCGAGTCGTCGCACCCCTCGCCGATGTCGGCGGACCGCGGGTTCTTCGGCTCCCGGCCCTTCAGCCGCGTCAACGAGCTGCTGGAACGGCAGGGGGCCCGGCCGGTCGACTGGCGGCTGCCGTGACCGGCGCCCGGGTCCTCGGGGTGGACTCCGGGGGCTCGGGGCTCCGGGTGGCCCTGGCGGACGTCGGCGCGGCCCCCGGGACCGCGCCGATACTCCGCTCACGGGAGCCGGTGCGCACCGGGCCCGGCGGCATCGACACCGCCCATCTGCTGGAACAGCTGCTGCCGATGGCGCGGGCGCTGCTCGACGCGGATCCCCAGGGGGGTCCGGTGGCCGCGATCGCGGTGGGGGCCGCCGGGATGGCGACCCTGGGCGAGCGGCTGCGGAGGGAACTGCCGGGGGCGCTGGCGCAGGCGCTCGGGGTGCGCCGGGCGGCGCTGGCCACCGACGCGGTGACGGCCTACGCGGGCGCGCTCGGCCAGCGTCCGGGGGCCGTGGTGGCGGCGGGCACCGGGATGGTCGCGCTGGGCACGGATCTGCGGGAGTGGCGGCGGGCGGACGGCTGGGGCCATCTGCTGGGCGACTGCGGGAGCGGCGCCTGGATCGGCCGGGCCGGTCTGGAGGCGGCGCTGCGGGCCCATGACGGCCGGGAGGGCGGTTCGGCGGCGCTGCTGGCGGCGGCCGAGGCGGTGTTCGGGCCGGCCGAGGGGCTGCCGGGGCGGGTGTATCCCCGGCCGGACCGTCCGGCGGTGCTGGCCTCCTTCGCCCCGGAGGTCGGCCGCTGCGCCGCCGCCGGGGATCCGGTCGCGACGGAGGTGCTGGCGCTGGCGGCCCGTCAGGTGGCCCAGTCCCTGGCGGCGGTGTGCCCGGACGGCGCCCCACCACCGGACAGCGGTACGGGGGCCGGGGTCACGCGCTCCGGCGGCGGTACGGGCCCCCGCGAGGCGGAGCCCCCGGTGGAGGTGGCGCTGACGGGCGGTCTGTTCCGGCTGGGCGAACCGCTGCTGGCCCCGCTGCGCGCGGAGCTGTCCCGGCTGCTGCCGGATGTCCGCCCGATACCGGCGGCGGGCGACCCCCTCGCCGGTGCGGTGATCCTCGCTTCCGCCCTGGCGACCGGCACCCTGCTGCTGCCCCGTCATCCGACGCTGCTTCACCTTCCGGCGGACGCCGGTGTTCCGTAGGTCGCGCATCGCACGGCGGCACACGACATAGGCACCATCGGATGACACTCCCCCTGAAGGGGGAAAATCACGCGGATGTCGCAGATCTCCTTGACCTTCTATCGGATGAAATACGGACAGAAGGCGCGTGACCACCCCCTCCCCGAGGAGTCCCGCCCCCAAAGCCAGTAGCATGCGGCGCCATGAGCTCCCCCACTGGGCCCGCGTCCGGCCTGCCAGTACGAATGCCGCGTCCCCGACAGTCCGGACGGCACCGCCGCCCGGAACCGGTGGCCGCTCCCGAGGGCGCGCCCGCGCTGGTGCTCGCCGTCCCGGGTGTCCCTTCCCCCGCCTCCCGCGCACTCGCCGAGGAGACCATCAGCATCGCCCGTTCCGAGCTTCCCGGCCTGGAGGTCGGGGTCGGCTATCTCGAAGGCGACGAGTCCGAGTACCCGTCGGTCGAGGGGGTGCTCGCCCGGACCGCCGCCCGGCGGATCGAGCGGTACGAGATCGCGGTCGCGGCGGGGCGTGAGGTGGCCGCGCCCGAGGGCCCGGTCGCCGTGGTGGTACCGCTCCTCGCGGGCCCGGACGCCGTTCTGATGGACCGTATCCGCCGGGCGGTCGCGGAGAGCGGCGCCGCCGCCGAGCTGACCGATGTCCTCGGTCCGCATCCGCTGCTGGCCGAGGCGGTGCACGTCCGGCTCTCCGAGGCGGGCCTCGCACGGGCCGACCGGGCCCGGCTCTTCACCGTGGCCACCGCCGCCGACGGGATCATCCTGGCGACGGTCGGCGGCGAGGAGGCGGTGCAGGCGGCCGGGATCACCGGGATGCTGTTGGCCGCGCGGCTCGCGGTGCCGGTGATGGCCGCCGCGCTCGACCAGGAGGGCTCCGTCGGCGCCGTCGCCGACCAGCTGCGCTCCTCGGGTTCGGCACAGCTGGCGCTGGCCCCGTATCTCATCGGCCCGGAGCTGCCCGAGGGGCTGCTGGAGGGGGCCGTGAAGGACGCGGGCTGCTCCGCCGCCGAGGCGCTGGGTGCCTACCCGGCCATCGGCAAGCTGGTGCTCTCGCAGTACGCGACGCTGCTGGGCATCACGCCCCGGCCGCAGGGCATGCCCGCGCACTGATCCCCGGCGGGCCCGCACGGCAGCGCCGCGCGGGCCCCGGCAAGGGCCTCCGGAGCCGCGGTGACGGGCTCCGGCGGACGTCAGGTGAAGATCACGCAGGAGGCCGCGGGGGCGTCCAGGGAGCCCGCCCACCGCGGTGTGCCCGTACCGGGCTCGATCGTGAACCAGCTGACGTTCCCGGAGCGCTCATTGGCGGCGTAGAGCCGCCGCCCCGCCGGGTCGAGGGCGAGATCGCGCGGCCAGTGCCCGCCGCAGGGCACGGTGGTGCGGAGCACGGCCCGCTCGCCGTCCGGGTCCAGGGCGAGGACGGCGATGCTGTCGTGGCCCCGGTTCGCGACCCACAGATACCGCCCGTCGGGCGCGACGACCACCTCGGAGGGGTACGCGGGCCCGGCGGCGCCGTCCGGGAGTACGGGGGTCTCCCCGACCGGATCGAGCCCGCCCGTCGCCGCGTCCCAGCGGCAGACGGTGAGCGTCGGCTCCAGCTCGTTCAGCACATAGACATGGCTTCCGGCCGGATGGAACGCCAGATGGCGGGGGCCGGTGCCGGGCCTGAGCGCCGTCTCGCCGTGCCGGACGAGTCCCCCGGTCCCGGGGTCCCGCGCGTACACATGGACCGAGTCCGTGCCCAGGTCCACCGCGAGCACCCAGCGACCGCCGGGGGCGGGGACCACCTGATGGGCATGGGGGCCGAGCTGGCGGTCGGCGTCGGGGCCGGAGCCCTGGTGGGGCAGGACGGCCTCGGCCGCGCCCACGGATCCGTCGTCGGCGAGGGGCAGCACGCTGACGCTGCCGGAGCCGTAGTTGGCGGTCAGCAGCCGGCGGCCGTGGACGGCGAGATGGGTGGGACCCGCGCCGCCCACGGGGACCGGGTCCCCGAGCGGGCTGGGTGCCGCGCCGCCGATGTCGAAGGCGGCCACGGCCCCCTCGGTGGCCTCGGAGACGGCATAGAGCACGGGTCCCGTCGCGGTCGGCGCCAGCGCCAGATACGAGGGGTCCGCGAGTGCGTCGGTCGCCCCGGTGGGCGAGAGCGCGCCGGTCCCGGCGTCCACGGTGGCGGCGATGATCCCCCGGCCGCCGGCCGAGGTGAACGAGCCGATGAAGGCCCGCCCACTGGTGGTGTCGACCACAGTCTTCCCTCGTTTCCCCTCAGTGATCGTTCGGTGCCCGGCCGACGGTAGCAGCGGTCTAGACCAAGTGTCTCCACCCGATCCGGTCCGGCGACGGCGGCGGCAGCAGCAGCGACGGCGGAGCAGCGGGAGCCACGGGGAAGACGGAAGGCCGCGAGGGAAAGCGGAGGCCCACGGGGGAAAAGCGGGGGAAGGGGGAGACCGCGGGGGCAAACGGGAGACCGTGGGGGAAAGCGGCGTACCGCCCGTCCGACGGCTCAGTAACCGGCCAGCGGTGTGCGCGGGGAGACGGTGAGCGGGGCCGCCAGCTCCGACAGCACCCGTTCCAGGGAGTGCAGATGCGCGAGGGCCGGCTCGTTCCCCTCCGTAGCGGCGGGCTCCTCCGCGGTCCGGGCGACCCGCTCCCGGCCGACCCCGTTCGCGGTGAGCGCCTCCACGGCGGCCCGGACCCGCCAGCAGGCCGCCGTGAGACGGACATCGTGCGAGGCCGCCGGGTCGGCAGCGACCGACGCGAGGCCGCGCACCTCACGGGCGCAGACATCCAGCAGCTCGATGACCTTGCGCGCCCGTGCCTTCCGGCCCGGGAAGGGGGCCAGCGGGTGCACCAGTGGGGCGAGTGCCAGCCGTACCCGGCCGAGAAGCAGTTCCAGCTCGGCGACGTGCGGCGTCGGATCGGCGCCGGACCGGCCGGCGAGCCGGTCGGTCGCCTGGGCGGTGGCGGCGTGCACACAGTGGAGCGCGCGGTGGATCCAGGCGTCGTTGGTCGCATGGGTGGTCACCGGCAGCACCAGCAGCGCGGCCAGAGCGGCACAGAGGGCGCCCACCCCGGTCTCGGCGAGCCTGAGCGCCAGGAGGTCGGGGTCCAGCACCCCCAGGATCCCGTACAACGAGCTGGCCAGCACCGTCACCGCCAGCATCATCCAGGAGTACGAGACGGCGGCGGTGTAGAAGATCCCGAAGACACAGACGGCGGCCAGCGCGGCGGTGGGCAGGGGCGCGCCCTGGAGCGGCAGGGCGATCAGCAGGCCGACGGCGATGCCGACCACGGTGCCGAGGACCCGGCGGAAGCCCCGGACGAGGGTCTCGCCCCGGGAGGTGGTGTTGACGAAGACCCACCAGGCGGTGCCGATGGCCCAGTACCAGCGGTCCTCGGAGAGCAGCTGTCCGAGGGCCAGCGCCACCACGGAGGCGGCGGTGGCCTGGAAGGCCTGCCGGGTGGAGGACCGCGCGAGGCCGGTGCCCGGCAGGGCCGGCGGGGCGGGGGCCGGTGGGGTGCGCCGCTCGATGGGCCAGAGGAGGAAGCGGGTGGCCCCGGCCGCGAGCAGGGCGAGCAGGACCGCGGCGCCGATCTCCGGCAGCTGCGCGGGGACGGCGTGCAGGAACTGGATGACGAAGAAGTTCATGAAGGCGAAGATCCCGAGCGCATGCCCCCGGGGGCCCCAGCGCCGGGCGTAGACGCCGCCGAAGACGACGATCAGGAACGCGAGGTCACGGGCGGGCGGCAGGCCGTGCAGGGTGGCGGCGAGCGCCAGCACCGGGAGCCCGGCGAGGGGCAGCAGGGCGGTGGTGACCCGCTGGTCACGGACGGTCGCGTCGGTGACCGTGAAGAGCGCCAGCAGGGCCGCGAGCCCGCCGGTGATCGACGCGTTGAGGGAGAACCCGCAGATCTCGGTGAGGGCGACGGCGGCGGCGACGCCGATGACGGCGCGGGTCGCGACACGGAGTCTCAGACGCCCCGGGTCCGGGGCCACGAACATACTCTTCACGGCGGAGCGCCGCCCCCCTTGCGGTGGACACGTCGCACCCATGGCCGTCCAGGGGTGGCGGAAGGCGGGCAGGCACAACGAAGGCGCCGGGGACCGGGGGCGTCGTCACCGCCCGGCCATGCTCGGCGCCGCAGATACATGGATGACACAAGGATAACGGGTGCCACCCCCGCCCCACGGCGCTCACCGCCCCCACCGCCGGGCCCCGAAGACGTACGACCGCCCCCGCCGCCGGGCCCGAAGGCGTACGAGCGGGCCCGGCGCCGGGGCCCGAAGGTGGACGACCGGGGCCGGCGCGGCCGGGCGGGCCCCGGCGGGCCGGGAAAAGGCGGGGCGACGGCCGCCCGGCGCATGTCAGGCTGCTCGGCATGGCTGATCGCGCGCTGAGCTTCGGGACCATGGCGGAAGCCTACGAACGGTTCCGCCCCGGGTATCCCATGGAGCTGTACGACCTGGTGAGGGGGTACGCGGGGCATCCGCTGCGGACCGCGCTGGAGATCGGCGCCGGGACGGGCAAGGCGACCCGTGTCTTCGCCCGGCGGGGGGTCGCGGTCACCGCGACCGACCCCGACGGGGCCATGCTCGCCGAGCTGCGCGGACAGGTCCCGGACGGGGTCAGGACGGTACGGACCACCTTCGAGGAGGTGGTGCCGGACCAGCGGTACGGGCTGGTCTTCGCGGCGGCGGCGCTGCACTGGACCGACCCGGAGGGGCGGTGGTCGCGGGTGGCCGCGCTGCTGGAGCCCGGGGGTGTGTTCGCCTCCGCCGGGGGTCCGGTCCGGCCGGCCGACCCGGCCGTGACGGAGGCCGTGCGCGCGGCACGGGCGCCGTTCCTGGAGAGCGACGAGATCCCGTCCCCGGACGGCACCCCTCCGGAGCAGGAGATGCAGTGGCCGGGTACGGAGCTGCGGCGGTCCGCGTGGTTCACCGATGTACGGCAGCACACCATCGAACGGCGTCCGGCGATGGCCGCCCCTGACTTCATCGGCCATCTCTCCACCGTCTCGGCCTATCTCGTCCTGCCGGACCGGGAGCGCGCGGAGGTGTTCCGCCGGATCGCACGGGTGCTGCCGGAGACGGTGGAGGTCGTCGCCGATATCACCGTCCATCTCGCACGCCGGAGCGACGAGGGGTAGCCCCCGGTGCCGGAGCACCCGGGGCGACCCGGAACCGTCCTGGACTTTCCGTCCGAGCTGGACTTAAAGTCCAGATGTGACCAGAGAACCGGAGCCGCCCGCCGATCCCACCACCGACCCCGCTGCCGATCCCCCCGCCGACCCCCGGCTGCGCCAGTGGGAGCCGGTCGCGCGGGCCATCGCGCTGCTGCTCGGCCCCTATGCCGAGGTGGTGCTGCACGACCCGGAGACCGACCGGGTGCTGGGCATCTGGAACCCGACCGGGTCACGGCGCGCGGGCGACCCCTCGTACCTCGGTGAACTCGCCGCGCTCGATCCGGCCGGCCGGGATGTCCATGGACCGTACGAGAAGGTGCTCGCCGACGGGCGCCGGCTCTCCTCGGTCAGCGCGGTGCTGCGCGCCCCGGACGGGCACCCGTCGGCGGTGCTCTGCGTCAATCTCGACCGCACCCCGCTGGAGCGGGCAGCGGCCCTGCTCTCCTCCTTCGGCGCCCCCACCGAGCACCGGCCGGAGCCGCTGTTCGAACAGGACTGGACGGAGCGGATCCAGCACGTCGTCGGCGGCTGGGTCCGCGACCACGGCCGCCCGGTCGAGCGGTTCGGCCGGGCGGACCGGCTCGCGGTCGTGCGCCTGCTCGACGAGGCGGGGGTGTTCGCGGTGCGCCGCGCCGTACCGGTCGTCGCCGGGGCGCTGGGCTCCTCCCGTTCCACCGTGTACGCCCTGCTCGCGGAGTGCCGAGCGGAAAGGACCCCCGCATGACCCGGCTGCCCGACTTCCGGCTGGAGACCTATCTCTCCCGCTGGGAGTTCACCGTACGTCACCATCTGACCGCCTCCGATGTACGGACGATGTCCCTCGGGGAGCTGCTGGAGCTGGCGGGGGACGAGGACCGCCGGGCCTTCGATTCGCTCTCGCTCGGGTACACGGAGACCTTCGGCGACCCCGCGCTGCGCGAGGCCGTCGCCGGGATGTACGAGCGGGTGGGCGCGGACGACGTGATCTGTTTCGCGGGGGCCGAGGAGGGCCTGTATCTCGCGATGAACGTCCTGCTCGGCCCGGACGACCATGCGGTGGTGGTCACCCCGAACTACCAGGCCGCCGAGACCGTGCCGCTGGCCCTGTGCGAGGTCACCGGGGTGGCGCTGGACGAGAAGCGGGACTGGGCGCTGGATCTGGACCGGGTGGCGGACGCGCTGCGGCCGAACACCCGGGTGGTCTCGGTGAACTTCCCCAACAACCCGACCGGGAAGGTGATCCCCGCCGCCGACTTCACCGCGCTGGCGCGGATGTGCGACGAGCGCGGCATCCGTCTCTTCAGCGACGAGGTCTACCGGGGTCTGGAGCGGGACCCGGCCCGGACCCTGCCGCAGGCGGCGGATCTGTCGGAACGGGCCCTGTCGCTCAATGTCACCTCCAAGTCGCTGGGCCTGCCGGGGCTGCGGATCGGCTGGATCGCCTGCCGGGACCCGGAGCTGCGTTCCCGGCTGGAGCGCGCCAAGCACTACACGAGCATCTGCAACGCCGCCCCCAGCGAGGTGCTGGCACGGATCGCGCTCACCGCGCGGACCACGATCCTGGAGCGCAATCGGGCCCTGATCGCCGCTCAGCTGCCGCTGTTCGACTCCTTCTTCGCGGGCTTCCCGGAGCTGTTCGCGTGGCGGGCGCCGGACGGCGGCTGTGTCGCGTATCCCCGCTATCTCGGCGCGGACGGGGTGGAGCGGTTCTGCGCCCGGCTGGTCGAGGAGGCGGGGGTGCTGCTGCTGCCCGCGAGCGTCTACCGCTCCGAACTGACGGCGACGCCCGGGGACCGGTTCAGGATCGGGGTGGGCCGGGAGGGTGCCAAGGCCGCGCTGGACGCCTTCGCGGACTGGCTGCGGACCCGTCACTGAGCCCGGCCACAGGGCAGATCCATGGGCCCGGTGGGCTCCGCGCGGCTCCGGCGGGAGCCCGGCGGCCTCCGGGCGGGGCCCGGTTCGCGGGTGGCGGCCCCGATCCCCCATCCTCGTAGCGGACAGCCGCGCGAGGAGAGGTTCCCGATGTTACGCATCCACTTCACCGGCGACGATCTGCGCAAGGTCACCATGGCGGACAGCTTCGACCCCCTGTGGGAGGTGCTGCTCAGCCTGCATCTGGCGCAGGAGCCGTACCACGGGCATCTCGCCTTCCATGAGTGGCGGCGGGCGATCCGCCCGCTGCTGCGGGACTCGCCCCCGCTGCGACGGCTGACCGAACTGGCCCGGCCCTGGGGGTACTCCCCCGACTTCCTCACCCCCGGGCGCGGGGACGAGGGGCTCCCGGCCCAGCTCGACCGGGTCCTCAGCACCCCCGGCACCCGGCTGCGGGCGGAGATGTCCCAGCTGGCGGAGGAGAGCCCGCCGTCGCCCTGGACCCGGGCCCTGGGCGCCGGGGACCCCCGGGCGCTGCGGGGGCTGGGCGAGGCGCTCACCGAGTACCACCGGCTGGCGGTGCTGCCGTACGAGGGGGCGATGCGGGCCCATGCGGAGGCCGATCGCGCCCGGCAGGCGCGGGCGATGCTCAGCGGCGGGGTGGACCGGCTGCTGTCGGAGCTGCACCCCCGGGTGGTCTGGGAGGCACCGGTGCTACGGATCCCGGTCTACGCCGATCAGGACATCCATCTGGAGGGGCGGGGCATCGTGCTGGTGCCGTCCTGTTTCTGCCGGCTCCAGCCGATCACACTCATGGACGGGGAGCAGCCGCCGGTCCTGGTCTATCCGGTCACCCCGCCGCTGGAACGGCTGATCCGCGATCCGATGCGGGCCGACCAGGACCCGGCGGAGCCGGTGGTGGCCCTGCTCGGCCGGACCCGGGCGGCGCTGCTGGAGGCGGCGGCGGTGACCGGGACCACCACCGAGCTGGGGCGGCGGGTCGGGGTCGCGCCCCCGGTGGTGAGCCGGCACACGGCGATACTGCGGAACGCGGGGCTGCTGGAGACACGGCGGGAGGGCGGCTCGGTCCGGCACCGGATCACCCTGCTGGGGCTGGCGCTGCTCCAGGGGGATCTGCCGGAGTGAAGGCAGAGTGACGGCGGCCGGGCGGCTGAGTGTTCAGCGGATACGGCGGGTGTAGCAGGTCCGGCGGGTACGGCGGGTGTAGCAGGTCCGGCGGGTACGGCGGGTGTAGCAGGTCCGGCGGGTACGGCGGCGCGCGCGAAAGGGGCTCGATTCGCCGTACGGTGACCACCCCCGTAGGCCACCGTACGACGGGAGCGTGCCGACCGGTCCCGCACCGGTGCGCTCCGCCGGTACGGGCGGGCGGCGGCGCGCCCGGCGTCCTCGGCGTTTTCGTTGTGGCTTCTACTGTCTCGCGTCCGGCCGGTCGCTTCCAGGCTTTGCGCTCCAGAGCAATCCCCCAGGCGGGAGGGGAACGAGAGGGGTGGGGCATGCTGAGGCGATGAGCACTGTCCCCACCGCATCAGTCCTTTTCGATCTCGATGGAACGCTCGTGGACAGCGAGCCGCATTACTGGGAGGCGGGCCGGCTGCTGCTGGCGGAGTACGGGGTGACCGACTACGACTGGGAGCGGCACACCCGGTTCATCGGCATCGGGACGCGGGAGACGCTGGAGATCCTGCGGGACGAGTACGGCATCGACGCACCGGTCGAGACCCTGCTCACCGTGAAGAACCAGCACTATCTGGCGCTGGTCCGGGCGTCGGCCGAGGTCTTTCCGCAGATGCGGACGCTGGTGGAGCTGTTGCACACGGCCGGTGTCCCGATGGCGGTGGCGTCCGGTTCGTCGCGGGCGGCCATCGACGCGGTGCTCGCGGCCACCGGGCTGGACGCGCTGATCCCGACGGTGGTCTCCGCCGAGGAGGTCGGGCGGGGCAAGCCCGCGCCGGATGTCTTCCTGGAGGCGGCCCGCCGTCTCGGCAGCGCGCCCGCCGACTGTGTGGTGTTCGAGGACGCGGCGCCGGGGGTCCTCGCGGCGCGGGCGGCGGGCATGCGCTGTGTGGCCATCCCCTCGGTGGCGGCGACGGCGGACGACCCGGCGTTCGCCACGGCGGATCTGCTCTACCCCGGCGGGCCGGAGGAGTTCACCGCGCGCGGGGCGTACGACTGGATCCACGGCGGCGCGGCCCGCTGAAACCCGCTCGGCCGGGGCCGGGTCTCCCGGGGGCTTCCCCCGTTCGCGCGGGGGAGCGCCCGGGAGCGGGCGGGGTCTTCGGTAGGGTCGGGGCAGACGGAACGCGGCCGGAAGAACCCGGCGGCGGCGGTACGGAGGCAGGGCACATGCGGACGGGCGGGTGGACACGAGCGGCGGGCGCCTGGGCGCAACTGCTGCTGGTCGCCGTGGTCGCGCTGGGTGTCTTTGCCATGCATACGACCGGGCACCCCGACATCGGGTCCGGGACGGGCCATGGCTCCGGCGGAGCCGGTGGTTCCGCCGCGCTGGCCATGGGCTCCGACACGGTCGCCCTGTCCGGCGCCGCCGGGGTACGGGATGTGCCCGGGGTACGGGATGTGCCCGGCGCGCCCGAGCGGGCCGCCGCCGCGCATGCGGAGGGCGCCGGGGCACCGCCGCCGTCCGCCGAGGGGCCGCGTCCTCCCGGCGCCGTCCCGGACCACGACAGCGCCTCGCACGACTCCGGCATGGCGATGGACATGTCCACCCTCTGTGTGGCGGTGCTCGGCGGCTGGCTGCTGCTCGCCCTGGTCCGGGCCGCGCTCGGACGGCGGGCGCCGGAGTGGCTGACGGCGCCGCGCGCCGGGCCGATCAGCGCGCTGGGCCCCCGGCCACCACCGCTCCCACCCGATCTCGCCCGACTGTCGATCCTACGGATATAGGCCTACCGCCCCGCGGGCGCTTTGTGCTGCCCGCGCACCGGTTCCCCATCCGTGGTTTCCAGCAGTGCGAGGTTTTCCCGTGAACGGTTCCCTTCCCCTGTCCCGCGGGCCCCGGGCCCGCCGCCGTACCGCCCTGATCGCCGTGGTCGTGGCGGCGGGACTCACCCTGGCTGCCTGTGGCGGCGGCGGTGACGACGACATGGCCGGCATGGATCACGGCGGCGACAAGAAGTCGTCGGCCGCGAGCGCGGACACCGGCCCGGCGCCGGGCGCCTTCAACGACGCCGATGTGATGTTCGCGCAGATGATGATCCCCCACCATGAGCAGGCGCTGGAGATGTCCGCCCTGGCCGCAGGACGGGTCGAGGACGCCGAGGTCAAGGCGCTCGCCACCGAGATCTCCGGGGCGCAGGACCCCGAGATCCGCACGATGCGGTCCTGGCTGAAGTCCTGGGGCCGTCCCGAGAGCGCCGGGGGCGGCCATGGGGGTCATGGCTCCGGTGGCGGTGAGATGGCCGGGATGATGTCCACCGAGGACATGGACCGGCTCAAGGCGGCGAAGGGCGCGAAGTTCGACCGTGCCTTCGCCGAGCTGATGATCGGCCACCACGAGGGCGCGGTCGAGATGGCGCGGGAGCAGCGCAAGGACGGCCGCAACGCCACCGCCAAGAAGCTCGCCGAGGAAGTGATCACGGCCCAGTCGGCGGAGATCGACCGGCTGAAGAAGATCCTCGACCGGCTCTGACCCGACCGGCCCCGGCCCCGGATCCGATCCGCAGCCGACGGACCGCCCTGACCCGCTGCCTCGACGGGCGGTCCTGACCGGCGGTCCTGACCGGCGGTTCCGACCGGTCTTCGGGCGCGGCCGGACCGGGCCCGGAGCACCCGCTTCCGGCCCCCGGCCGCGCCGCCGCGGTGGGGGGGGCGGCCGCGCGGGGGCCGCGCGGCGCGGGG